>NZ_CP113343.1:1268184-1585230 GCF_026683955.1 Arthrobacter sp. MMS18-M83
CACGAGGTCGTTGGTGGAGAGCACACGCTCGAGGTCGTGGCCGGCGTCGATGGCCTTTTGCTTCTCGTCGTCGCTGGTGGGCCAGAGTCGGCCCTGGATGACACCGCCGAGGGACTTGATGGCGCAAGCGGCAACGATGCCTTCCGGGGTGCCACCGATGCCCATCAGGGCGTCGACGCCGGTGCCGGAACGTGCGGCGGCAATGGCGCCTGCGACGTCGCCGTCCATGATGAACTTGGTGCGGGCGCCGGCTTCGCGGATTTCCTCCACCAGCGGGCGGTGGCGGTCGCGGTCCAGGATCATGACGTTGAGCTGGTTGACCTTGACGCCCTTGGCCTTGGCGATCAAGTGCAGGTTCTGTTTCACCGGCAGACGCAGGTCCACCATGTCAGCTGCTTCGGGACCCGTGACGAGCTTCTCCATGTAGAACACAGCGGAGGGATCGAACATGGTGCCGCGTTCGGCCACTGCCAGCACGGCGAGGGCGTTGTTGATGCCCAGGGCAGTCAGGCGGGTTCCATCGATGGGGTCGACGGCGACGTCGCACTCCGGCCCGGTACCGTCCCCGACGTGCTCGCCGTTGAACAGCATGGGGGCTTCGTCCTTCTCACCCTCGCCAATGACAACGACGCCGTTGAAATGGACGGTGTGGAGGAACGAGCGCATGGCGTCAACCGCGGCGCCGTCGGCCTTGTTCTTGTCGCCGAAACCAACCCAGTGACCGCCGGCGATGGCCGCGGCCTCGGTGACGCGGACAAGTTCGAGGGCCAGGTTGCGGTCCGGCTCATCGGTTCCGACGGCGAGCGCGGGCGAAATCGTGGAATACGTCTGGGACATTGGCGCTGGAGACACGTGAACCTCTTCTTCGATGATGCGATTCGTGGGACCAGGAACGGCCACGCTTGGCGGCCTGGATCATTCCTCTACAAGAGATCATAGTCGGGGCTGGGCAGACGGGTCATGGGATGACCGACTCTCGGAACACCCCTTGCGCGGATTGCCCGATGTGTATTAGCCGCTTGGATAAGGGACTATTGAAGCGTGAGTGATACGCAGGACAAAGCAATTGCCGCCGTCCCTTCGGACAACGGGGGCACCAACCCAGCCGGCACCGACGACGCCAGCCAACCGATTGTCAAGCCCGTCATCCCGGCGAAAGCAGCCAAACGCGCCAACGCTTCGGTGATCGGCATGCTCATCGCGTTGCTACTCTGCGTGGTGGCATTCCTGCCGATCGTGCTCATGAACCCGGCTCCGAAGAGCAACGGCTACCGGCCCAACGTCAATGTGGCAGCAACCGCCGCCAACGCCAAAGATGTGGCGGGTTTCACACCCGTCGCGCCCGATACCGGCGACACATTTAGTCCAAACTACGCCCGTTGGGTATCCGGGACGGGCAACGGCGTGCCCACTTGGGAGGTCGGGTACCTCACTCCCAAGCAAGCGTTCATCGGAATTGTCCAGACCCGCAAGGCCAATCCCACGTGGACATTCCAGCAGACCGGCAGCGCCCCGTTCACTGGCACGCGTAACGCAGGCGGCCACGACTGGGAGCTCCATGACACGGGCAAGGGTAACCGCAGCATGGTCCTGAACTACCGCGGCACCACGATCATCCTGAGTGGCAGCGCAGGACTGGACGAGTTCTCCGCCCTAGCCACGGCCGTGGTGAAGGCAGTGGACGCAGCTCCGGCAGCTTCCCCGGACGCAACCATGAAGCCTGGCGAAACAGTTTCACAACCTGCAACCTCCAAGCCGTAAAGTAGCGCCGTGGCCACCTACCTGACTCCTGCACTTGCCTGGCGCCGTTTGCGCGAAGGAAATGAACGTTTTGTCGCCGGCGAGTCCATGCACCCCAACCAGGACGCCTCGCGCCGGAACTCCCTTGTTGAAGACCAGCATCCCTTCGCCGTGATTTTCGGCTGCTCGGATTCCCGCCTCGCCGCTGAGATCATTTTCGACCTCGGACTTGGCGATGCCTTCGTGGTCCGCACCGCCGGTCAGGTGATCGACGACGCCGTCCTTGGTTCGCTTGAATACAGCATTTCCGAACTTCACGTCCCCCTCATCGTGATCCTTGGCCACGACAGCTGTGGAGCAGTGAAGGCAACCAAGAACGCCGTGGAGACGGGCGAGATGCCGGTCGGGTTCATCCGCTCGCTGGTGGAGCGCATCACGCCGTCCGTCCTGACCGCAATGCGCAACGAGCAGACAGACGTCAACGACATGGTGGTGGAGCACGTCAAGCAAACGGCCCGTCGGTTGGCGGACAGTTCCCGTGTGATTTCCGCCGCGATAGACGACGGCCGCGCCGCCGTCGTCGGGCTTTCCTACAAACTGGACGAAGGCCGCGCGGCGCTGGTTTCCGGCATCGGTAAGCTTTAGGCCAGGCCCTGCAACGCCGTCGATCGGGCGGCAAACAACGGCCGTAGCTTTGCACCACCGGTTTTCGGTCAAGCGGTTGCTCGCCATAAGCTAGCCCCATGACTTCCACTCAAGAATCCAACACGGCCGAGTTCCGTATTGAACATGACACGATGGGCGAAGTTCGCGTTCCGGTGAATGCCTTGTACCGCGCCCAGACGCAACGCGCCGTGGAGAACTTCCCGATCTCCGGCAAGACGCTTGAGCGCGCACACATCGAGGCCCTGGCCCGCGTCAAGAAGGCCGCGGCCCTTGCGAACGCTGAGCTGGGAGTGCTCGATGGGGAGCTCGCCGGGGCGATTGCCAACGCTGCCGATGAGGTTGCCGCCGGAAAGTACGACGGCGACTTCCCCATCGACGTCTTCCAGACCGGTTCGGGCACGTCGTCCAACATGAACACCAACGAGGTCATCGCGGAACTGGCAACGCGCGCCCTCGCCTCCGCCGGAAGTGACAAAGTTGTCCACCCGAACGACCACGTCAACGCCTCCCAGTCCTCCAACGACGTCTTCCCGACGTCCGTCCACGTCGCCGCGACATCGGCGCTGATCAACGATTTGATCCCGGCCCTCGAATACCTGGCTGCTTCCCTGGACCGCAAGGCCGTGGAGTTCAAGGACGTCGTCAAGTCCGGCCGTACGCACCTCATGGATGCCACCCCCGTCACCTTGGGCCAGGAGTTCGGTGGCTACGCCGCGCAGGTCCGTTACGGCATCGAGCGCATCAACGCCGCCCTCCCCCGCGTTGCCGAGGTCCCCTTGGGCGGGACCGCCGTCGGCACCGGCATCAACACACCGGAAGGCTTCCCGGAGCGCGTCATCGAGCTCCTCGCCGCCGACACCGGCCTGCCGCTCACCGAAGCCCGTGACCACTTCGAGGCACAAGCCAACCGCGACGGCCTCATCGAAGGCTCCAGCCAGCTGCGGAACATCGCGATCTCCTTCATGAAGATCAACAACGACCTCCGCTGGATGGGCTCCGGCCCCAACACGGGACTCGGTGAAATCTCCATCCCGGACCTCCAGCCGGGCTCGTCGATCATGCCCGGCAAGGTCAACCCGGTCATCTGCGAAGCCTCGATCATGGTCTGCGCGCAGGTCATCGGCAACGACACCGCTATCGCTTGGTCCGGCACCAACGGCGCGTTCGAGCTCAACGTCGGCATCCCAGTGATGGCCGCCAACCTGCTCGAATCCATCCGTTTGCTGGCCAACACCAGCCGAGTGATGGCCGACAAGATGATCGACGGCATCACCGCCAACGTTGAGCGCGCCCGCTTCCTGGCAGAGGCGTCTCCGTCCATCGTGACCCCGCTGAACAAGTTCATCGGTTACGAAGCAGCGGCAAAGATCGCCAAGAAGGCTGTTGCCGAAGGCCTCACCATCCGTGAAGCCGTGGTCTCCCTCGGCTACCTTGAGCGTGGCGAACTGACCGAGGAGCAGCTGGACAAGGCTCTCGACGTCACCACCATGACCCGGCCGGCCCACAAGGCCTAGCCTCCACCTAGTCCAACTAGCTTGCCCGACGGCGGCCGGCATCTTCCCCACGGAGGGTGCCGGCCGCCGTCGTTGGTTCCGCCCCAAAGTATTGTTGCACTTTTTATAGAAACGTGCAAAACTTTACTTTGTGGAAAATAGTGCAACTATCGACGGCGGCTTACGGGAGCGCAAGCGCGCTCAGACCCGCGCGGCGATCACCGCCGTCGCACGGTCCCTGACGGCCCAGCGCGGCCTCAACGGTTTCACCGTCGAGGAGGCGTGCGAACAGGCCGGGATATCGCGGAGGACGTTCTTCAACTACTTCCATACCAAGGAAGATGCGGTGATCGGCTCGTTCTCCGACGAACTTCCCGGAGTGGCGCTGGAGGCCTTCAGCCGCAACCCGGCCCCCTCGGCCGGTTCCATCTCCAACTCGTTGCTGTCCGCCCTGCGCCAGTTCACCCTGGCAGTCCTTGAGCGGTCCACAGTCAGCCCGTCCGAGATCCGGCAGCTCATCGCTGCCGTCACCGCCGAGCCCCAGCTCCTGGGCCGGTTGACGCGTGAAGGGGAAGTCCGCGAGCGCCAGTTCGCCGAACTCATCGCCGCACGCGAAGGCCTCACCGCAGACCACCCCGAGATCATCATGGCCGCCGCGGTCTTCGGCGCGGTCACCAAGAAGACAAGCCAACAGTTCTTTTCCGAAGAGAACTCCCGGCCCTACCGCGAATTGTTGGATCAGAACCTCAACGCGGCACGAGCGCTCTTCGCCCAGCCGCTGGACACCAACCCCGTCGAACCCCAAAAGGACCAATCGTGAGTACCACTCTCAAGACCAAAGCGGCTACACCGCTGCTCTTGACCCAGAGAAGGATCTGGATCATTTTCTCGTCGCTCATCGCGGGAATGCTGCTCTCCAGCCTGGACCAGACCATCGTGTCCACGGCCATGCCCACCATCGTCGGCAAACTCGGCGGCGTGGAGAACCAGGCCTGGATCACCACCGCCTATCTGCTGGCCACCACCATCGTCATGCCGATCTATGGCAAGTTCGGTGACATCCTGGGCCGGCGCAATCTCTTCCTGATCGCCATCGGTTTGTTCACGGCTGCTTCGATCGGTTGTGCCTTCGCCACCGATTTTTGGGGCTTCGTGATCTTCCGCGCCATCCAGGGCCTGGGCGGCGGCGGCCTCATGATCCTGTCCCAGGCCATCATCGCCGACATCGTGCCGGCCAAGGAACGCGGCAAGTACATGGGTCCCTTGGGCGCCATCTTCGGCCTCTCCGCCGTTGCAGGCCCGCTCCTGGGCGGTTTCTTCGTGGACCACTTGACGTGGGAGTGGGCCTTCTACATCAACATCCCGGTCGGTATCGCGGCGTTTGCCATCGCCTGGTTCACGCTCACCCTGCCGAACAAGAAGGCCGAAAAGCGCATCGATATCCTGGGCGTGCTGCTGCTTTCCGCAGCGACCGCCTGCCTGATCTTCTTCACTGACTTCGGCGGCAAGAAGGACCAGGGCTGGGATTCGCCGCTCACCTGGGCTTTCGGCGCCGGTATGGTGCTCGCCGCGTTCCTCTTCGTTCTCGTGGAGCGCAAGGCCGAGGACCCCATCATTCCGCTGAGCCTGTTCAAGAACCGGATCTTCATCAACGCAACGGCCATCGGCTTCACCCTGGGCCTGGGCATGTTCGCCGCCATCGCCTTCGTGCCGACGTTCCTGCAAATGTCCTCCGGCACTTCAGCCGCCGTCTCCGGCCTGCTTATGCTGCCGATGATGGTGGGACTCATGGGTACTTCGATTTATTCCGGCATCCGCATCTCCAAGACCGGCAAGTACAAGATGTTCCCGATCCTAGGAGCGAGCCTCACGATCGTTGCCATGCTGTGGCTCACCACGCTCACCGCGGCGACTCCGATCTGGGTCATCTGCATCCAGTTGTTCATCTTCGGGGCTGGCCTGGGCTTGATCATGCAGGTCATTGTCCTGGTGGTGCAGAACGCGGTTCCAGCGGAACAGATCGGCACGGCCACGAGCACCAACAACTACTTCCGCGAAGTCGGAGCTTCGTTGGGCGTCGCTGTCTTCGGCTCGATCTTCACCACCCGGCTGGCTGAATCCCTCACCAAAGCCTTCACAGGCGCAGGCGCTTCCGCTGCACAAGCTGCACAGTCCACCAGCAAGCTTGATCCGCAGACCTTGGCCCAACTGCCGGTCCAGGTCAAGGACGCTATCGTCAACGCCTATGCCGATTCGCTGGCACCGGTGTTCTGGTACCTGATCCCGTTCATCGCCGTCGCGCTCCTGCTCGCCATCACCCTCAAGCAGATCCCGCTCTCCGATACTGCCGGCATGGTGGCCCGGGGCGAGGCTGTTGGGGGCGAGGAGGCGGAACGCCTCGAAGCCGAACGGCTCGGAGCGTCCGCCGAGGGGACCGTTGACGGTAACGTTGAGCCGGAGTCCGGCCCGGTCGGCGACAACGACGGCGAGCTCGCCCGGCGCTGAGGCCAGGACATGCCCGGCCTTGGCTCGGACCAGTGGACATATGGGGAATATGCCCAGGGGACGGATGCAAAGCCGGGCATGTCCATCGGGCCGAACGTCCGACCAGCCGACCCGCCGACCAGCCGCCCCGCCAATCTGGCCCATAGGGGCGCCGCAATCTTCGGGGGTGCGGCGCCCCTCGCGGCCCGTCAGTCGCGCTGATACGCGACGGCGGTGCCCGGTTCCAGCGCGAGCCTGATGGTTTCGCGGTGGCCAGCACTGATGTCAGGCAACTCGTCCAAGGCAAACCAGCCGACGGCGATCGATTCGTCGTCGTTGACGCGGGCCTCGCCGGAGACGTAGCGGCATTTGAAGGCAATATCCAGGAAGTCGCAGACGTCCCCGTTGGGATACGTGACCGGGCCGATCACGCCCACCGCCAGGATGCGCTCGGTTTCGGCCACCACGGCAGTCTCTTCGAAGATCTCCCGGATCAATCCCGGCGCCGGGTGCTCACCTGGTTCCAGCATCCCCGTAATCAAGGTCCAACGGCCGTTGTCGGCCCGCTGGCACAGAAGGACCCGGTTCTCGTCGTCCAAAACCACGCCCCGCACGCCAGGCAGCCACAGGGGATCATTGCCGATCTTCTCGCGGATTTGGAGGATGAATTCCGGAACCGCCACTGCCTTAGCCCGCTTTCGTTGAAACAGTTATCACCAGCAAGAGCATCGCCTCCGCTTCCGGATCGGATCCGCCAGTAGGGCGAGTATCCCATTGGCGAAGCGCGAATGACAGCGGGCGGGGCTGTTCGGGCGGGCGCCTTTCGCGTCACCTGGGACGGCCGTCCTCAGGCCGGCAGGGCAAGCATCGCCGCCGCCGCACCGGCCAGCATGAAGGGCCCGAAGGGTATTGCTGACTTAAGCGTCCCGCGCCGGGCGATCAAGAGCCCAAGGCTCCACAGGCCGCCGAAGAGGAACGCAGCAAACGTTCCCGCAAAGACATGCGCCCAACCCAGGTAGCCAAGGTACAGGCCTAGGACTCCGGCCAGTTTGACGTCACCGAAGCCCATCCCCGGCGGATACACCAAACGCAGGATGAAGTAGAAAAGCCACAGCACAACTCCCCCGGCCACAATTCCCAGGGCGGGCACACCCAGGAAGGAGGCACCGCCGTCGGGCACGTTTCCGGCCTGGCCGCCGGAGAGGGTTCCAGCCGCTCCGCCTACGGCGACGGCGATCGCTGCGCCGAGCAACAACACTCCCGCGATGGCGTAGGAGGGGAACACGATTCGGTTGGGCAGCAAGTGGTGACGGACATCAATGACTGTGAGGCGGGCAGCCATGATCGCAAAGTACACACATGCTGCGAGAAGCAGCCAGAAGGCCGGGAAACTGGTCCCCCACAATTCGCCGAGTCGTCGGATCACCCTCGGATGCTATCGGGTTTCTGAAACGCGCGCCGGTCACGCACCCTTAGACTGTGGATATGGGGCGCTACAGTGCAGATATCCAAGGCAATCCGGACGCCGACATGTCCTCGATCTTCCGAAACCTCTGCCGTTCCTCCCCGTGGAAATGGACCAGCCTGAGGTTCGAATACCTGGACCGGCCGGGAAACACAGGGGACACAGTACGCGCCTGGTTGCGTCGGCCGGGAGCGCTTCGGCTCGAAACCATCGATGGCACGCTGCTGCATAGCACTACGGGCATTAACGACTCCCGCGACGGGCTTTACCTTGGTTCCAAGCGCAAGTCCTGGCTCTTGCCGGCCCATTTGGTGACCCCCGTTTATGACTCCGGCGGCTTGGTCCGCCGACGCCCGGAGGCGGCATACGGTGAGCCGTCCTTCGGCAATGGACGGCTGGCTGCCGCCCTGGATCCCGTTGAACTCGCGGGGAACGCACCGGTTCCCATGGAATTTCCCGAATCCAACCGAGTGTCGCTCGGCCCCATCCAGGAAGTCGATCACGAGGGACGACCGGCCCTCGAAACGATCGCGACCCCGGGACACAGTTATGTCGCGTCGGATGCCGCCAAGCCGCTCTGTTTTCCCGGACGCACCCTCTTGCGGGTGGACTCGGGAACGGGCGTGTGCGTTTCGAGCCAATCGCTCGACGACGATACCACCGGTCAAGGGCATTGGATGCGGATCCTGGGGGTGGACGAGTACATGCTGGACGATCTGTTCCTCGCCGAATCGATGAACCTCACAGATGTCCGGAAGCACATCAGCTGGGACATCGGCCCCCGCGCCTGAGAGCGGACGGGCGAACCCTGCCAGCTTAGGCGAGAACGCTCGCTCACCTATCAACCCCTCCCACCCAACGCTCGCTCACCTATCAACCCCTCCCACCCAACGCTCGCTCACCTATCTTGACCTGTCCGCACTAGGCTTCCCGGATGAACGAGCTAACCACCATCTGGCCCCTTTTCGGTCTCACCTTGACCACACCCCGCTTGGAACTGCGACCCATCCAGGACGCTGACATCCCTGCAGCGGTCACTGCGGCCCTCAGCGGAATTCACGAACCCGGGAAGGCGCCCTTCGGCAACCCTTGGACGGAACTGCCCGGGGACGAGTTAGGCGCCAACATGGCGCGCTGGTACTGGCGCTGCCGTGCAGGAATGACCCCGGAATCATGGACGCTCCTGCTCGGCATCTGGCGCAACAACGAGTTCATTGGCTGTCAGGACGTGGAGGCGAAGAACTTCCCATCGCTAAGGACTGTTTCCACCGGCTCCTGGCTCAAGAAAGGCGCGCAAGGCCAAGGCCTCGGCAAGGAGATGCGTGCAGCCGCCCTGAGTTACTCCTTCGACTACCTGAACGCAGAGATGGCAACATCCGAAGCTGCCACATGGAACAAGCAATCCCTAGGCGTCTCCGCCAGCCTCGGCTATGAACCCAACGGCGTCTATCGCGACGTCTGGGGTACCAACGTCCGAAACATCCAGAGAGTCCGGCTCACCCCGGAAGCGTTTATTCGACCGGATTGGGAGCTAAAGGTCGAGGGCCACGAAGCCGCAGCCAAGTTCCTAGGTTTGTGAGCGGGCGCCGGCAGGAAACACGACATAAGTGAGCGGGCGTCGGCAGGAAACACGACATAAGTGAGCGAGCGTCGGTGACAGACGCACACGCCTGGACGCGGTTTCGCAGAGGCGTGCATCGCGGTGCATCGGACACCGGAGGTCACTCAGCGACCGGAGCGGGTCCTTATGCGCCGAAACGTCGTCCCGAGGGCCCCGAAGCGAGCTTGCGAGCTTTGGGAAGGGATCTACGCGCTAAGCGACGGCGGAGGGCTGTGGCCCGGCGAACCCGGCCACAGCCCTCCGCGACGGTGGGACCTTAGATTTCAGCCCCTTCGAGCAGTTCCGTCACGAGCGCGGCTATCGGCGATCGCTCGGAGCGGGTCAGGGTGATGTGGCCGAACAGCGGGTGGCCCTTGAGTGTCTCGACGACGGCGGCAACGCCGTCGTGCCGGCCGACCCGGAGATTGTCCCGCTGTGCGACGTCGTGAGTCAGGACGATCTTGGAGTTCTGTCCGATGCGGCTCATCACGGTGAGGAGCACGTTCTTTTCGAGCGACTGGGCTTCGTCCACGATCACGAAGGCGTCGTGGAGGGAGCGTCCGCGGATGTGGGTCAGGGGCATGACTTCGAGCATGCCCCGGTCCATGACTTCTTCCACGACTTCCTGGCTGACGAGTGCACCGAGGGTGTCGAAGACCGCCTGCGCCCAGGGGTTCATCTTCTCTGCCTCGGAACCCGGCAGGTAGCCGAGTTCCTGTCCACCCACCGCGTACAGCGGCCGGAAAACGATCACTTTGCGGTGTTCGCGGCGTTCCAGGACTGCTTCGAGCCCGGCACACAGGGCCAGGGCCGACTTTCCAGTGCCCGCCCGGCCGCCGATCGAGACGATTCCGACGCTGGCATCCATGAGCAGATCAATGGCAAGCCGCTGCTCCGCCGAGCGGCCGTGGAGTCCGAAAACATCACGGTCACCCTTGACCAGGCGTACCTGCTTGTCTGCGCCAACGCGTCCCAAGGCCGAGCCCCGGTTCGAGAGCAGCACCAGGCCGGTGTTGACCGGCAGTTCGGCTGCGGCCGGGATGAAGACCGGTTCGTGGCCGTAGAGGGTGGTGATTTCGTCCTCGCTGGCCTCGATCTCTGCGATGCCGGTCCACCCGGAGTCCTTGACGAGTTCGTTGCGGTACTCGTCCGCCAAAAGCCCCATGGCGGAGGCTTTGACGCGCATGGGTAGGTCTTTGGAAACAACCGTGACGTTGCGGCCCTCGTTGGCGAGATTCTTGGCGACGGCCAGAATGCGGCTGTCGTTGTCGGCCCCACGGAATCCTGCAGGCAGGACTTCGGTGGAGACGTGGTTCATCTCGACACGCAGAGTACCGCCGTCAGATCCTATTGGGATGGGTTGATTCAACCCGCCATGCTCAATGCGCAGGTCATCCAGGAGCCTGAGCGCCTTGCGGGCGAAGTAGCCCAACTCGGGATCGTGGCGTTTCCCTTCCAATTCAGTGATGACCACGATCGGGACAATGACTTCGTGCTCTGCGAAGCGCAACAGGGCGTGCGGATCGGAAAGCAACACGGAAGTGTCAATCACATAGCTTCGGCCAGTAGGGGTTTTGGACGTCTCAGTCCCACCGCTTTTGGCCCGCTTGGTGCGAGAGGTAGCTGAACTTTCCCCGTCGGAAACGATTACGGGCAGTTGCTCAGAAATAGCCACATCGACTCCAGCCCCGGGCGTACCCGGCTTATTCGTGAGGCGGCTCGGCCGGAAGGCCGGGCGCGGCCCCCACGTAACTGGTGCGATGATTCGCTCCATCTACTGGCCTCCCCGATCAGCAGGCGGTTTGCCTACTGATGGGATTAACGTATTCCCGAGCCATTACATTTCCGGTTAGCTCAGACGGCGATTCTTGTAGACAAGATGTGAACTTCCCGTAAACGGAAGCGCACTGAGAAGAAACCGTGTCAGGAACCGAAGCGGCGCTGGCGGCCCGCGTAGTCCCGCAGGGCCCGGAGGAAATCGATCTTGCGGAACGCGGGCCAAAGTGCCTCGCAAAAATAGAACTCGCTGTAGGCGCTTTGCCACATGAGGAACCCGGACAAGCGCTGCTCACCTGATGTGCGGATCACGAGATCGGGGTCAGGCTGGCCGCGGGTATAGAGGAAGCGTGAGATGTCGTCCACTGAGAGTTCGTCGGCGAGCTCGCTGATGTCGCGGCCGTGCGCGACGGCGTCGTGCAGCAGCTCCCGGACGGCGTCGACGATCTCGCGCCGCCCGCCGTACCCGACCGCCACGTTAACGTGCAGCCGCTCGCGGATCGGAGTGCGGGCCGTGAGTTTGTTGAGCCGCTCGGCGAGATAGCCCGGGAGGAGCTCGGGCGCACCCATGGCGTGGACTGAGATATCAGCGTCCTCATCCAGGCGATCCAGGGTGTTGGCGATGATGCCCATCAAGAGTTCAAGTTCTTCGCCGGAGCGGTTCATGTTGTCCGTTGACAGCATGTACAGCGTGACAACCTTGACTCCCAGCTCCTGGCACCACCCCAGGAACTCGTGGATTTTGTCCGCTCCTGCTTGGTGGCCTTCGCTGGTGGGAGCGTTGAATTGCCGCGCCCACCGGCGATTGCCGTCCACCATCACACCGATGTGCCGGGGAATCTTGTCCTGCTTGAGCGATCGGAGCAGCTTGCGCTCGTAGAAGCCGTAGAGGAAGCCGGGCCACTCCATCCGGACACTCACCTTACTTCCTTTGAACGGTAACTGAGAAGCAAAACAAACAACGACGGCGGCTGGCCGGGCGGGCAGCGCACCGCAGGAGCAGGCAGATCAACGGGTGCCGGGTGCGTCGTGACCTTCGGGGAATCGCCGGCGGGGGCTGCGGGCACCAACGATGGCGGAGCTGTGGTCCAGCCCGGCGCCCAGCCCGAGATGAGCGACTGCATGAAATCAGGAGTTCCTTTGCTAAATCCGGAACTCGAGGCCGCCACGCCCCCGATGCCCAGGCCCATTGCGGTCAGGACGGCGGCACCAATGACCGCAGGTCGGTGTTTGCGCAGCCGACGACGCTTGCCGAGTTCGTCGACGGGGCCAACTGCCGCAGCGGTACCAGCCAGCATCGCGGCAAGCGCGGGGCCGGGGACCGGCGCGGGCACGGACGCGAACGATTCCAGTGCTTTCAAAGAATCCGCGAATTCGGAGGCATCCGTCATTCCAGCTTCAAGCATGAGCTCGCGGATGATCGCGTCACGGTCAATGTCCTTGCAATCCCAACGCATCATGGGGCCACGTATTCCTTTACTACCGAGTGCTCGCGGAGTGAATTCAATGCCCGGCGTTGCAGTTGCTTGACTGCGCCTTGGCTTTTCCCCATGATTTCGGCGGCCTGGTCCACCGTCAGGCCGGCAACGATACGAAGCGTCAAGACTTCCCGCTGATCTTCACTAAGGACATCCAACAGCGCCATGACTTCGCTCGGCGCCACACGCTCCATCGCTTCGGCTTCCGCCGAACTCGACTGGCGCGTGTCACGCTCAGGTTCAAACTCGTGGTGCTCCGGCGCCCTGCTTTGCCGACGGTGATCATCCACCATCCGGGCATGGGCTACCGAAAACACAAATGTCCGCAGGCCACTGACGCCACCGGTGATGGTCTCAACCCGTGGCAGGACGGCAAGAAAGACGTCCTGTGTCACAGCTTCCGGATCCGAGACGCCTTTTGCTGTCATATAGCCGAGCACCTGGCCCGCGAAGGCTTGGTAGACGGCGCTGAACAGTTCAGTCTCCCGGCCCCGCAGGGCGCGCAAGGCCGCGTCAGTCAAAGCGTCGGTCACAGAAGCGTGGCTTTCGTTGGGGAACAAATGTCCGGATTAAGCGAGATCCTCGTTGCCGCCGAAACGCCGCACGGCCGGACAACCTCACCTAGCTTAACCGTTGCTCCCACGATGCCCAAGGACCATCTTTCAGTTCCGGAGGCTCGCCTCTCCCGGTCTGTGCACGTCCACGAGACCCTTCAGACATGAAAAGGGCCGAGCTGAAACCTGATGGGGGACAAATTTCAGCTCGGCCTTTCAAAGGGGTAATCGTCGGGGCACCCCAAAGGGTTACGCGGATTCCGAAAGTTTTTTCTGGAGGGTATTTTCCGGGCTTCCAGGCGCCAAAACGACGACGGCGACCCGCCCGGAAAGGGCGGCCCGCCGTCGTCGTCATTCAGCTTTGGTGACTAGTCCTCGATGAGGTCGTGCACCACGATCGTCTGGTCGCGGTCCGGGCCGACGCCGATCGCGGAGAATCGCGTGCCGGAGAGCTTCTCAAGGGCCAGCACGTAGTTGCGGGCGTTCTCGGGGAGGTCTTCCAGGGTCTTGGCGCCCGTGATGTCCTCGGTCCAGCCATCGAAGTACTCGAAGATCGGCACTGCGTGGTGGAACTCGGTCTGGGTCATCGGCATTTCGTCGTGGCGGACGCCGTCGACGTCGTAGGCCACGCAGACGGGGATCTGCTCGATGCCGGTCAGCACGTCCAGCTTGGTGACGAAGTAGTCCGTGAAGCCATTGACGCGGGACGCGTGGCGGGCCAGGACGGCGTCGTACCAACCGCAGCGGCGCGGACGGCCTGTGTTGACGCCGAACTCGCCACCGGTCTTCTGCAGGTACATCCCCATCTCATCAAAGAGCTCAGTGGGGAACGGACCGGCGCCAACACGGGTGGTGTAGGCCTTGATGATGCCGATGGAGCGCGATATCCGGGTGGGTCCGATGCCCGAGCCGACGGACGCGCCGCCGGCAGTCGGGTTGGAGGAGGTCACGAACGGGTAGGTGCCGTGGTCGACGTCCAGGAACGTGGCCTGGCCGCCTTCCATGAGGACCACTTTGCCCTCGTCCAGCGCATTGTTGAGGACCAGGGTGCTGTCAATGACCAGGGGCCGCAGGCGTTCGGCATAGGACAGGAAGTACTCCACGATCTCGTCCACCACCACGTTACGGCGGTTGTAGACCTTGACCAGGAGCTCGTTCTTCTGGCGCAGCGAGCCCTCCACCTTCTGGCGGAGGATCGATTCGTCGAAGACGTCCTGGACGCGTATACCCAGGCGGGCAACCTTGTCCATGTAGGCCGGGCCAATCCCTCTACCGGTGGTGCCGATGGCGCGGCTGCCAAGGAAGCGCTCGGTGACCTTGTCCAACACCTGGTGGTACGGCGCCACGAGGTGGGCATTGGCAGAGATGCGCAAACGGGAAGTGTCCGCGCCACGGGCTTCCAGTCCGTCGATCTCCTGGAACAGCGCCTCGAGGTTCACCACACAGCCGTTGCCGATGATCGGAATTGCGTTGGGGCTCAGAATACCGGCAGGAAGGAGCTTGAGCTCATACTTCTCACCGCCGACCACCACGGTGTGCCCGGCGTTGTTGCCGCCGTTGGGCTTGACCACGTAGTCAACGCGGCCACCGAGCAGGTCGGTTGCTTTGCCTTTGCCTTCGTCGCCCCACTGGGCTCCGACGATCACGATAGCGGGCATGGGATCCTCCCCATTCTTTCGGGCCGGTCCTGGCGGGATCACCAAGGCTCAGCGCCGTACATGAGAACGCCCCGAATCTTTTCGGTCCTGCCCGCAGACTTTCGCAAAAGTTCACCGGCGGGATCAGCAAGAGTTCCGGGGCTCTTACCAGCCAAGTTTAGCCGATACGCCCCGCGGTCTCGGTGTCACACGTCCGGAGAGCGAGATGCAAACAGTGACGGGCTCCTTCGAAGTTCCCTGTGAGCAGAATGTGAACTCTTTCCAAACAGTCCCCATTGAACGTCCAAATCGGCCGTCGGGCCTCAGTCGAGCGGCTACATTCTTTGTGAATCCTTACCCCCAACACACCCAACTAACTCGCATTTGTTGTCGTTATGAGCCGTCTAAACGACAACAAATGCGAGTTAGTTGGGCGGGTACCGCCCGTGAATCTGAAGGGAAATCAATGAATTTTCGCAACAGGCGTCTCCTGTCAACGGCAGGAGTGAGCGCACTCGCAGCATCCACGATCGCTGCCGGCATGATCGGGTTCGGCATGACGCCGGCCTCGGCCAGCGACGACCACAATGGAACCGCGACCCCCATCAAGCACGTTGTGGTGATTTTCGGCGAGAACGTCTCCTTTGACCATTACTTCGCGACGTACCCGCAAGCAGCAAACACGGCTGGCGAAACCCAGCAAGGCAGCGGCGCAGCCGCTCCGACGTTCACTGGAGCCAAGAGCACCCCGAAGAACATCGCCACCCTCGCCCACGACAAGCTGCTGGCGCCTAACAACCCCAACTCGGCCCAGCCCGAGCGTCTGACGCCTGCCCAGGCAGTCACGTGCGACCAGGACCACGAGTACACGGCGGAGCAGAAGGCCTACAACGGTGGCCTGATGAACAAATTCGTCGAGAACACCAGCATGGATACCTGCTCGGGCGGCCAGTTCGGCCGGCCTGGACTCACCATGGACTACTACGACGGCAACACGGTCACCGGGATCTGGAACTACGCGCAGAACTTCGCCATGAGCGACTCCCACTTCAGCACCGTCTTCGGCCCGTCCACACCCGGCGCACTCAACCTGGTGTCCGGCCAGACCCACGGCGTCACGGAGTTCACTGCCACCGGCCAGCCAGTCAAGCCCGCAAGCAGCGACTACACGGTCAAGTTCCCTGACGCCAACGGCGTGGGCACCATGACGGAAGACCCGGATCCGGTCTACGACGACTGCTCCAACAAGAGCCATGCGACCACGCACAACCTCGCCGCCATGCAGGGCAAGAACATCGGCGACCTACTCAATGACAAGGGAGTCAGCTGGGGCTGGTTCCAGGGCGGTTTTGCTCCCACGACGGCGGCAACGGACGCTACTCCGGCAGCTTGCATGACCACCCACACCAACATTGCAGGCGCCAAGGTGACGGACTACAACCCGCACCACCAGCCGTTCCAGTACTACAAGTCAACGTCCATCCCGCACCACCTTGCCCCCGCCAGCGTGGATGAGATCGGGCGCAACGGACAGGCGAACCACCAGTACGACACCACGGACTTCGCCAAGGTAGTCAATTCCGACAACATGCCCGCCGTGTCCTTCCTGAAGGCGGGAAACTACCAGGACGGCCACGCAGGCTACTCCGATCCCCTGGACGAGCAGAAGTTCATCACGCAGCAGGTCAACGCCATCCAGAACTCGAAGAACTGGGAAAACACCGCCGTCATCCTTGCTTACGATGACTCGGACGGTTGGTATGACCACGTTGCCGCTGCTGTGAAGAACTCCTCGAACACCACGGACGACGCCGCGTGGTGCCTGAACGCGTACAACAAGGGTGTGCCTATGGCCCGAGGCTATGCCGACCGCTGCGGCCCCGGCCCCCGCCAGCCGCTCGTGGTGGTCTCACCCTTCGCAAAGAAGAACTTCGTGGACCACACCCAGACGGACCAGGCTTCCATCCTTCGCTTCATCGAGGACAACTGGCACACGGGCCAGATCGGCGACTCGTCGGCAGACGCCAAAGCCGGATCCATCAACGCGATGTTCAACTTTGAGAATGGGCGGGACATCAAGCTCATCCTGAACGAATCGAACGGTACGGTGGTTTCCCGCACCAAGGAAAACGACGACCAGAACGACAACAAGCAGTAGCCGGCGTATCGGAAAAGGCGCCGTCTCGAGCCATCGAGACGGCGCCTTTTCAGTTAACGCACCTACGAAGTCCCGATTCACCCCACAGGTCGCCGCCGTTCCGGTACAGTTAACCAGCCCCCAACACAGCACCCAACCCGACCGGTCGCGTCCAACCGTTCCCGGCCGGACAAGTGCGCCTCGCTACCTGTAGGAGACCAAAGCCCATATGCAAGACCTGGCGACTGATTCACTCGAAGAGCAACTCTGGAACCGACGTTTCGAACCCCACATCGCCGAGGTCACGGGGCTTTGCGATTCCCTCAAAGAACAGAAGCCGGGCAGCGAAGTCCTCTACGTAGACCCCGTCCACAGCGTTGACGAGTGCCGCATCATCAGCCTTTTCTCCAACACCCGCACCACGGAGGGCTCGGGCTTCATTGTCCCGGGTGACGAGGACGCCGCCACCCGTCTGCTGGGCATGCAATGGCAGCTGGGCTTGCGTCCGGAACTCATGATGCCGTGGAACGTGTACCCCTGGATCGAACCGGACGGAGAGCCGGGCAAGCTGACTCCCGCCAACATCACCGAAGGCCTCAAGCCGCTCCTGCGCTTGTTGGCGATTGTGCCGCGCACCTCTGTGCTGGTAGCCCACGGCAATGAAGCCCACCGCTTGGCAGACCAGCTCGTGAAGGCGGCTCCGCAGAGCATCCACCGCCGCGGCTTCAAGACGTTCAAGGTCCGCTCGCTTGGCGGACGTTCCTTTGCCGGCTCCCCCGTCCGCCAGCAGGAGTACCTGGACGTCATCCACGGCGCCTACGCCGAGGCCATGGCCCGGACAGGCCTCACGCCCGTCGGCTAGGACCCTCCCGCAATCCCAACTGGCTCGCAGTTAACGTCGTTTAGACGCCTCATAACGACATTAAGTGCGAGTTAGAGATATGAGGGGAGGAGCGGTCTAGCGGGGTTGCCTCTGGGTCCTTCTGGAGTCCATTTTCGCCGGGCGGATCCGGGCCGCCGGCTTGATGTGGTTTGTTCCGGCTTGTGGGGCGGACGGTCCGGATCCTGCATCCCGGCGGTGATGGCCGCTATCAGAAGGACCCTGGAGTGTGGGCCGGGGCTGGAACCTTCTCTTCAAGTTGACGTGGGTTGTCCCCAGACTTGATCCATTGGGGCAGAGCCACATTTGAAGTTTGGAGGTTCCAGCTATGCACGAGCGTACTCACGTGGGCTTGGATGTCCACGCCCTCACGGTCGTCGCCTGCGCGATCGATGGCGAAACGGGCGAGATGTTCCGGACCCGGCTCACGCCGGACCACGGCGAAATCCTGGCCTGGGTCCAGGCGCTCCCGGGCCCGTCCCGGGTGGTTTACGAGGCCGGGCCCACCGGCTTTGTGCTGGCCAGGGCGTTGCGGGCGGCCGGTGTTGATTGCGTGGTCGCGGCCCCGTCCAAGCTCCAGCGCCCCTCCGGGGACCGGGTGAAAACGGACCGAAACGATGCCCTGCACCTGGCCCGGCTGCTGAAACTGGACCAGATCACCGAGGTCATCGTCCCGGATCCGGGGCAGGAAGCGGCAAGGGATCTGGTCCGGGCCCGGGAAGACACCCGCGGGGACCTGATGCGCGCCCGGCACCGCGTCTCCAAGCTGCTGTTGCGCCAAGGCATCCATTACACCGGCGGGTCGACCTGGAGCCAGGCCCACATGGCCTGGCTCTACCGCCAGCGCTTCGATTCCCCGGCCCTGCAACTGAGCTACGACCTTGCAGTCGAGGCAGTCGCCGAGACCCTGGACCGGCGCGAGCGTCTCGACAAAGAGATCACAAAGATCGCCTACGAGAGCCCGTACACCTCCGTGGTGAGGGCACTCGAATGTCTGCGCGGCGTCTCCACCCTGACCGCGTTCGGCCTGGCGGTGGAGATCGGGGACTGGAACCGCTTCACCGGCCGCACCATCGGCGCCTACCTCGGGCTGGTGCCCACCGAGAACTCCTCCGGCCAGCACCGCTCCCAGGGCGGGATCACGAAGACCGGAAACTCCCATGCACGCCGGCTCCTGGTCGAGGCGGCCTGGCACCACCGCAGACCCTACGACCACCCCTCGGCATCGTTGCGTTCCCGTTGGGAGGCAGCCACCCCCGCGGCCCGGGCCCGGGCACAGGCTGGCAACCGTCGCCTGCACGAGCGCTGGCTCCTCTATCCGGAACGCCGGAAGCGGCCCGTCATCGCCAATGTCGCGATCGCACGGGAACTGGCCGGCTGGTGCTGGTCGCTGGCCAGCGAAGCACAGGCCACCGCCGACCATCACAGGCCCTGACACGTCCGGGATGTCTGCACCGGTGCTTCCCGCAGCGCGTGGAGCGAACTCGCGTCCCAACTATGAGTAACCGCAAAACGGCCACGCTCGACCTTAGAGAAGCGAAATGCTCCAGCCGAACACCTCGTCCTGCGGTAACCAATCCGCGCATATTAGTCTGACCACGCCGTCGCCAACGACACGCTGAGCCCCCGCCAGACACCCCGGCCACAAAGATGCGGACCCACGGCAAAAACAGCCCACCGCCCACATCAAGGAAGCGGTCCCAGGCTCACAACCCGGGACCGCTTCCTCCTGCACATTGACAGAACGAACTACATATTAGTTGGGCGGGGAAAGCGCGACGGCGGCCGCCCACCTTCCGGTGAGCGGCCGCCGTCGTCGTCTTCTCAGCTGTTGTTAGCCTTCGATCGCTGCCTTCGCGGCGGGATCGGAGTCATTCAGGAACTTCTCGATCCGCTCCGGTTCCTCGGCTTCGCCAATGGCTGCGGATGCCCGGCCGAGCGAGTAGAGAGCGCGCAGGAATCCCCTGTTGGGCTCGTGCTCCCACGGGATGGGCCCGACGCCGCGCCAACCGTTGCGGCGCAGCGAATCCAGTCCACGGTGGTACCCCACACGGGAATACGCGTAGGAATCGATAGTCCGGCCGTCGTCCCAGGCTTCCTCGGCCAGGATCGCCCACAGCAACGAAGACGTGGGGTACTTGGCTACGAGGTCCAGGGCCTCCTGCCCCAAGGCAAGGTGCTGGTACACCTCGGTCTCGGCCGGCAGGAGCGTCGGCTCCGGGCCCATCAGGTTCTTGCGGAATTCGTCGGACATTAGAAGGTCTTACCTACCGAACCGAGCTGCTTTGCGGCTTCCACGATGCGGGCAGCCATGCCGGCCTCGGCGGAGGCTCCCCAGACGCGGGGGTCGTACGTCTTTTTGTTGCCCATTTCGCCGTCGACCTTCAGGACGCCGTCGTAGTTGGAGAACATGTGTCCGGCAACCGGTCGGGTGAACGCGTACTGGGTGTCGGTGTCGATGTTCATCTTGATGACGCCGTAGGAAACGGCGTCGGCGATTTCCTGCTCGGTGGAGCCGGAGCCGCCGTGGAAGACGAGGTCGAACGGGTTTTCCTTGCCGATCTTGGCACCGACTTCGGCCTGGATCTGCTTGAGCAGTTCCGGGCGCAGCTTGACGTTGCCCGGCTTGTACACGCCGTGGACGTTGCCGAAGGTGAGGGCGGTCAGGTAGCGGCCGTTCTCACCCGCACCGAGTGCCTCGATGGTGGCGAGGGCGTCTTCGGTAGTGGTGTAGAGCTTCTCGTTGATCTCGTTCTCGACGCCGTCTTCCTCGCCGCCGACCGTGCCGATTTCAACCTCGAGGATGATCTTGGCTGCAGCCGCGCGTTCCAGGAGTTCGCGGCCGATGCGCAGGTTCTCGGAAAGAGTCTCGTGCGAGCCGTCCCACATGTGCGAGTTGAAGATGGGGTCCTTGCCGGCCTTGACGGCTTCCTCGGAAGCGGCCAGCAGCGGAAGAACGAAATCAGCCAGCTTGTCCTGCGGGCAGTGGTCGGTGTGAAGGGCGATGTTCACGTTGTAGTTCTTCGCGACCTCGCGGGCGAAAGCCGCGAAGCCCAGGGAGCCGGCAACCATGTCCTTGACTGATGCGCCGGACCAGTAAGCCGCGCCACCGGTGGAGACCTGGATGATGCCGTCCGACTCGGCCTCGGCAAAGCCGCGGATGGCGGCGTTCAGGGTCTGCGACGAGGTGACGTTCACTGCCGGGAACGCGTATCCACCGGCCTTCGCGCGGTCGATCATCTCGGAGTAAATCTCTGGGGTTGCGATGGGCATGCTGACTCCTATGCTGATTTTCGTCTGTGGGTTTTGTTGACCCTGGAGTAGACCTATACGGCTAGGCACCATCCTAGCGACTTCGAATCAGGCACAGTGTTTCCGGTCACGGAGACGGGTAACACTTGCGCCCTTTGCCGCCGGGCCCCTCTTAGGACACGAGCTGCCCGAAGTTGTGGCGCCGTATCCAGGCGTGCATCGCGATTGCCGCAGCCGACGCCGCGTTCATGGACCGCGTGGAACCGTACTGCTCGATCGACAGGGTCGCGACGGCGGCTTCGTGCACCTCGGGCGTCAGGCCGGGGCCCTCCTGCCCGAACACGAGCACGCAGTTGCGCGGAAGGTCGTAGGTTTCCAGCGGCACGGAATCCGGGAAGATGTCGATCCCGATGATGGCCAGCCCCTCCCCCTGCGCCCACGCCACGAAGTCCTCAACGGTGGGGTGGTGGCGGACGTGCTGGTAGCGGTCGGTGACCATGGCTCCGCGGCGGTTCCACCGGCGTCGTCCGATGATGTGGACCTCTTTGGCGAGGAACGCGTTGGCTGTGCGCACCACCGTCCCGATGTTCAGGTCGTGCTGCCAGTTCTCGATGGCGATGTGGAAATCGTGCCGGTGGGCGTCCAGGTCCGCCACGATCGCCTCGTGCTTCCAGTACCGGTATTTGTCCACCACGTTGCGGCGGTCGCCGTCTGCCAGGAGGTCCGGATCCCAGTGTTCGCCTTCCGGCCAATCGCCTTCCCAGGGCCCGACGCCGACCTCCGGCTTCGCTTCGGGCTCACCCTCGAGGGCGGTATCAGTATGGGCTGGGTTCTGGGGCCGGTCAGTCACTCCTCAACCCTAGCCCGGGGCACCGTAACGCAGGGCGCTCGGGTGTCTCGGAGACCGAAAGATGAAAGACTTGGGACGAGAACCAGCCAACACGCGGAGGAAAAGCATGGAGAACGCAACCGAGGCCCCGAAAAGCTCAGCCATTTACCGCAACGGCCATGAGATCGAATGCTGGCTCACGGACATGGACGGTGTCCTGGTCCACGAGAACCAGGCGGTCCCAGGAGCCGCCGAACTGATCCAGCGCTGGGTGGATACCTCCAAGCGATTCCTCGTCCTCACCAACAACTCCATCTTCACGCCGCGGGACCTGGCTGCCCGGTTGAGTTCCTCCGGACTGGAAATCCCGGAGGAGAACATCTGGACATCGGCGCTGGCCACGGCACAGTTCCTGAAGGACCAGGTGCGCGGCTCGGATTCCGGCAACCGCGCCTACACCATCGGTGAGGCAGGGCTCACGACGGCGCTCCACGAGGCGGGCTTCATCCTCACCGACCAGAACCCGGACTTCGTTGTGCTCGGCGAAACCCGCACCTACTCCTTTGAGGCCATCACCATGGCCATACGCCTGATCCTGGCCGGAGCCCGCTTCATTGCGACCAACCCGGATGCCACCGGCCCGTCGAAGGATGGCCCGATGCCCGCCACCGGAGCCATCGCGGCGCTGATCTCCAAGGCGACCGGCCGCGAGCCCTACATTGTGGGCAAGCCGAACCCCATGATGTTCCGTTCGGCCATGAACCAGATAGACGCGCATTCGGAAACCACCGCCATGATCGGTGACCGCATGGACACCGACATCATCGCGGGCATGGAAGCCGGGCTGCACACCGTCTTGGTGCTCAGCGGCATCACCCAGCGCGAGGACATCGCCGCTTTCCCGTTCCGGCCGAACCAGGTCCTGAACTCGGTAGCGGATCTCAAAAGCCAGATTTAGGCTGATGCCATGGCTGTGCTGAACCTGCGTTCCCTGGCCGGCGGCCGGATCCTCCGAGGCAGCCAGCCGTTCGGCATGGACACCGCGGCGACAGCCGCTTTCTTTGAATTGCACGGCATCCGGACGGTCATGGATCTGCGCAGCGGGTACGAACGCGCCATCGTGCCGTGGCAACTAGCCAACGGCGCGGTGGAACTCGTGGAGAACCCCCTCGATCCGCGTGTCGCCTCGGCCGGGCTCCAAACGATCCACACAGCCGAAGACCTTGGCGAGCTCTACCTGGGCTGGGTACGCACCCGCCCGGATTGGGTCGCGGAATCCCTGCGTCCGGCCGCCCAAGGCAAGCGGACGCTCATCCACTGCTCCCTCGGCAAGGACCGCACCGGCGTCGTATCAGCCCTGGCGCTCCTCGCGACGGGCGCCGACCGCGCCTCCGTTGTGGCGGACTACGCTGCCAGCACTGAAGCTCTGCCCCTGATGCTGGAGACCATGGCGGCAGCGTGGCGGTTGGCCGTCCCCGAGGTACCGGAGGGGGCGTTCAGTCCCTCGCTCATGCTGCTGCAATCCCCCGAGGCTGCCATGGAGTACTTCCTGGACCGGTTCGCCCGCGAGTTCGGCAATGCGGCGGACTACCTGCACGACGCCGGCCTCAGCGGTGCAGAGTTGGACGGACTGCGGCGGGGGTAGCCAAGGCTGGTCAGCTGATGACCACCCGCGAGCCGGCCCTGGGCAAGGGGAAAAGCTCGTTCTGCAGATCCTCGATGATCGGATTGTAGACAAAAGGGTTCCACTGCGGACTCGCGTGGGCGGGGCGGGCGCCGTCGGTCCTGCGTCCCGCGGAAGCCATGTTGAGCGGGAACGTCTTGGCCCACCCTGCCCGGGCAGTCTCGTAGTTCACGGTGTCATCGCGGGGATTTCCGATGAAAGCCATGCGCGTATCCCCCAGCCTGTCCGTAAACCGGGTGCCATCGAAGTGGTAGATGTAGTCCGATTCGCCCTGGATCAGGACACTCGACGGAGCGATCGGCGATAGCTGCTCGAGGGTCTGGTCCCAGATCTGCCCCCACGTGCGTTCATGTTTGTTCACCACTCGCTCGCCCAGTTCGTAACCGCCGCGAATGACCGACGGAACCTGGAAGCCACTCTCGTACAAGAACACCACGCCGTCGAACCAGCTTTGGTCGAGGATGTCGTATTTGCTGAACGGCGAAGAATCCAACAGGATCAGCTTGACGCCGACGTCGTTCCGTTCACGCAGGAGCGCGGCCACTTCAGTGGCCAGCATCCCGCCGAAGCTGTGGCCATAGAAGTAGACCGTGTTCAGTTTCCGCTCATTGATGTAGCTGACGACGGCGTCCGCCACCTCAGCGACGTCCAACCCCAGGTTGGAGTACCCGACGGCGGCCAGCTGGCCTCGCTGCCGCAACGAACCACGGAGGGAATTGAGGATCCATTGCGCTTCTTCCCAGCTGGTCTTGTAGCCGGGAAAAAGAATCCAACTCGAGTTGGGGTAAGAGGACTCCGCGAAGCCATCCCCAACAGGGAGGATCTTGGTGGTCCGGCGCTCGGCCTGGACCTGGCGGGTAAACAGCATGTCCGCCGCGAGGGCCGAGGAAGCGCCAGCGCCGATCAAGAAGGTCCTACGGGAAAAACTCTTCAGTTCAGCGGCATGGCGAAGAACCTGGGCTGGGGAGCCCGGGTCCTGCCAGCGCTGCTTACGAGGGAATTTCCCCGCCTGAAAGTCCACCCAGCCAGCTTAAGCGCTTGGGCTGACGGTCACACGGTCCCCTTCAGTCCCGCCCGAGGTTAGTCGAGGCCGAGTTCGTCTTTGCCGAAGGCGAAGAGGTATGGGACGCCGGTTTCGGCTTCGATCTTTTCCTTGGCACCAGTGTTGCGGTCCACGATCACGGCCACGGCCACCACGTTGCCACCGGCTTTGCGGACGCCCTCGACGGCGGTCAGGGCCGAGCCTCCGGTGGTGGACGTGTCCTCGAGGACCACGACGTTGCGGCCTTCGACCGAAGGGCCTTCCACCTGCCGGCCCATGCCGTAGGACTTCTGCGCCTTGCGTACCACGAAGGCGTCAACGGCACGGCCAGCATCAGCAGCAGCGTGCATGACCGCGGTGCCGACCGGGTCTGCCCCCATCGTCAGGCCACCGGCGCACTCAACGGCAATTCCGGCGTCGTCGATCATGGACAACATGACCTGGCCAACCAGCTTCGAGGCCTCGTGGTGCAGGGTGATGCGCCGCAGGTCGATGTAGTAGTCCGCCTCGGCGCCGCTGGAAAGGATCACCTTGCCGCGGACCACCGCTAGTTCTTTGATCAATTCAAGGAGGCGGGCACGGGCAGCGGCGGTGTCAACGGCGGGAGTCATGGTCCCTATTCTACGTAAAGCCGTTCGGCGCCGGGGAATGGGCACATCGTCCCCCGCGATGCGCGTCGTGCCCTGCGACACCGGATTTCGGGTGTCCTGAGCCTCCTAGTGTGACGCGAAGTAAATTCCGCGTCGCCAGCCCCAGCCGTGGCACCGTCCGCGCACGCGGCTGGGGCATCAGGCGCACTTATACCTGGAAGACGGCCGACTTGGCCGCGGCGGATTCCTCGATCGCGGCCAGGACGCGCTGGACCTGCAACCCCTCCTCGAACGACGGCGACGGTGGGGTCCCGCCGCGGATCGCTGTGAGGAAGTCGCGGATCTGGTGGGTAAAGGTGTGCTCCCAGCCGATCACGTGGCCCTGCGGCCACCATGCCTCCACGTAGGGGTGCCCGGGCTCGGTGACAACGATCCGGCGGAAGCCCTGCTCCACTGCGGGCCCGGTAGCGTCGAGGAACTCGAGCTCGTTGAGCCGCTCGAGGTCGAACGCCAATGCGCCCTCTGTGCCATAGACCTCGATCCGCAGCGAGTTCTTCCGCCCGGTCGCAACGCGGGAGGCCTCCACCGAGGCGATGGCCCCGCCCGCAAGCGCCAGGGTAGCCCACGCGGCGTCGTCGACCGTTACCTCCTCAGTCCCGTCCGGGCCCGGGCGGTGGCCCACGAAGGTGTGCAGGCGACCGGAAGCCTCGATGACCCTGTCGCCCAAGAGGTACTGGACCTGGTCGATCGCGTGCGAAGCAATGTCTCCCAGTGCCCCGGACCCGGCGGTCTCCTTCCGCAGGCGCCAGGTCATCGGCGACTCGGAGTCCGCGAGCCAGTCCTGCAGGTAGGAGGCGCGGACTTCGCGGACCGTGCCGAGCCGGCCCTCGGCGATGAGTCCGCGGGCGTACGCGAGTGCGGGTAGGCGCCGGTAGTTGAACCCGACCATGGACAACACCCCGCGCTCCCTGGCCGTCTGAGCGGCAGCGACCATAGCCTCGGACTCCGCGAGCGTGTTGGACAGCGGCTTCTCCACGAGCACGTGCTTGCCGACCGCGAGGGCCGCGATCGCGATCTCGGCGTGCAGCCAGCCCGGGGCGCAGATGTCAACGATGTCCACATCGTCCCGAGCGATGACCTCGCGCCAGTCCGTCGCGGACTCTGCCCACCCGTACCGGGCAGCCGCCCCCGCGACTTGCGCGGCGTCCCGGCCCACCAGCACGCGCTGCTCCACGGCCGGAACATCGAAGTACGCGGCCACGTTCCGCCATGCGTGCGAATGCGCCTTGCCCATGAATGCGTACCCAATGGCGGCCACGCCCAGCGGACGACTCATCGCAGAACCTCCTCAGGCAGGATTGACGATTCCGGACCATGCTGGGGTTCGGGCGAAGTGTGGGTTTCGAACCAGCCCCGCGGCTGGTTGCTGACTTCCGGAGCAACCCGGTCCGTTTCAGGCTGCGCGGCCCAACTGACACCGTTCGCGATGACCCGTCGGACCTGCGGATGGTGGTAGACCGGGTACTCCTGGTCTCCGGGGCTGAAGTAGAAGATCCTGCCCTTGCCCCGAGTGAACGTGACGCCCGATCGGAAGACTTCGCCGCCCGCGAACGAGCTGATAAAGATGAGGTCGTCCGGATCCGGAATATCGAACAGCTCTCCGTACATCTCCTGCTGGGGAATGACAATCGGGTTCTCGACGCCGTCAGCGATGGGGTGCGAGGGTTTGACCGTCCACACGAGCTCGCGCTCGCCATCATTGCGCCATGCCAGTGAGCAGCTTGTGCCGAGGAGCCGGGTAAATACTTTAGCGAAGTGCCCCGAGTGCAGGACGATCAGCCCCATGCCGCCGAGAACGTGCCGCTGGACGCGCTCGACCACTCTGTCATTGACTTCAGCGTGGGCTTTGTGGCCCCACCACAGCAGCACGTCGGTCGCCGCCAACGTCTCCTCCGACAATCCGTGGTCCTCGTCCGAAGCGAGCGTGGCCGTCGAGATGTCGGCGCCGGGAATGGCCTCGCGAATGCCGTCCGCGATCGCGCCGTGGATGCCCTCGGGATAGATCCGCCCGATGTGTTCGGGTTCATTGAGGGACTCGTGAACTCCCTCGTTCCAGACAAGGACGCTCAGTTTTCCGGCGCTGTTCACAGCTGGACCTCCTTAGCTTCGCGAGCGGACAGGTAGCACGCATCGATGATCTCCGCCCGGCCCAGGGCCAGGGAACCGTCGTGATCCCCCCACACGCTTTCGCCGCCGCGCACGATCTGCACGAAATCTTCCACGACGGCCTGATGACCCCGCCCCGGCTGGGCTTCAGGCATGTAGTCTGCGTTCTCGCCGTTCCTGTCGGTGAAGATCGTGAGTTCGCCAACAGGGGCGGACGGTGATCCTTTGGCCTTCAATTCGGCGCCCCCGTCCGTACCGTAGACCATGAAGCCGATCAGGTCATCCGTCTCTCGGTAGCTGGCCCAGCCTGCCTCGATGAGGAGGGTTGCGCCGCCCTCCAGCCTGAGGAACGCAGAGGCGAAGTCTTCGACTTCGAAGGCGTGCTCAGCGCTCATGGGCGAGAAGCGTGCACTACCACCGCGCCCCTTGGGCCCCAGCTCGGCATGGACGGTCGCCGAGACACTCAGGACTTTCGGCTCGCCGAGCAGGTGGAGGGCATAGTCAAGCACATGGACGCCGATATCTGCCATCGGGCCGCCTCCGGAAAGCTCCGGGTTCGTGAACCAGCTCCCGAGCCGGGGAATGCCGGTGCGGCGGAGCCACGACGCCTTCGCGTAGTAGGGGCGGCCGAGCTCGCCCGCGTCGATGATGGACTTGAGCTTCTGAATGTCTCCCCGGCGCCGGTGATTGAAGGCGACGTCGAGGACCCGGCCCGCCTTGCGGGCTGCGGCGACCATGGTTCGGCCTTCCTCCGCAGTGCGGGCGAGCGGCTTCTCACTCAGGACGTGGAGTCCGCGCTCGAGGGCGGCGACGGCGATGGGCGCGTGCAGAAAGGTCGGAACGGCGACGCTGATAGCGTTGAGTTCTTGGTGCCCGATCATGTCCTCCCAACGGAGGAAGGCATGCGGAATGGCGTATTCGGCCTGGAGCGCGAGGAGCAGTTCCTCCTCCATCCCGGCGACGGCGACAATCTCGATGCCGGGAATTGTGCTGTAGGCCTTCAGGTGCTGCTGGCCGGCCCAGCCGATACCGACCACGCCGACCTTGAGTGGTGCGGGAGCTTCGGATTTCTCGGGGTTCACGGAAATGGTTCCTTATCTACGATGTAATTTCGATCTACGGTGAATTGGGGGGTAGGTGGCTTGGTTCAGCCCTTGACTGCTCCGGCGGTCATCCCGGCGACAATCCGCTTCTGGCAAATGAGCACCAGGACTACCAGCGGGATCGTGACGATGACTGAAGCGGCGCTGATTCGGCCAAGTGGAACGTCGAATTCGCTCATGCCGTTGAAGAAGGCGATCGCCACCGGTACCGGCCTGGCAGCCGGAGAGCTCGTCAGGGTCACGGCGAGGAGGAACTCGTTCCAGACCGAGATGAACACCAGGATGGCGGTGGTCGCGAGGCCCGGGACGGCGAGCGGGAGAATGACCCTCCTAAACGCTTGGAACGGCGTGGCCCCATCCACGTAGGCGGATTCCTCGAGTTCCCGCGGGATGTCCCGGAAGAAGGAGGTCAGGGTGTAGATGGCCAGCGGCAGCGCAAACGTGAGCTTGGGAATGATGAGGCCCAGAAGCGTGTCGTAAAGGCCGATCTCCCGCCAAATGGCGAACATCGGGGCGGCAATCGCAATGGCGGGAAACGTCGTGACCGAAAGGACCAAAGTCAGGATGAGGGCCTTGCGGCGCATCTTCAGGCGCGCAAGAGCGTAGGCGGCGAACGAGGCGAACACGAGCGCGACGACGGTGGTGACGACGGCGATAATCACGGAATTGCGCAGCGCCAGGAGGAAGTCGGCGTTACCGAACACCGAGAGGTAGTTGTCGATGGTCGGTTGACTCGGGAAAAGCTCGCCTTGACCCAGGCTCGCGCCCTTCTTCAGCGAGGTGCTGACAAGCCAGTAGAAAGGCACAAGGGAGAACCCCATGACGACGACGGCGAAAATCCACACGAGCGGGTGAAGTCGGGTCCTGCTGCGCCTAGGCCTTGTGGCACGGGTGGTCTCGAGCTGCTCGGCGGAGGGCCGTGAGGCGGTCAGAGTACTCATGGGCGGTCCTCCCGCGCGATGTCGCGGATGTTTCCGCCTCCGAAGCGGATGTACACGGCAGAGACGATCATGACGGTCAGGAAGGTGAGGATGGAGAGCGCGGAGCCCTGTCCGACGAGCCGGTTCTCGTTCAGTTGGCTGTAGGCCAGCATTGACATGGACTGCGTGCCGTTGGCTCCATGGGTGAGGACGAACGGCAGGTCGAAGATCCTCAGCGCGTCCAGCGTCCGGAAGATCGCGGCGAGGACGATTGCGGGCCGGAGGAGCGGGAGCGTGATGTTGACGAACGTCTTCCATTTGCCGGCCCCGTCGAGTTCGGCGGCCTCGTAGGTCTCTTGGGAGATGGTCTGCAGTCCGGCGAGGATGATGAGGGCAGCGAACGGCGTCGTCTTCCACACGTCCGCCATCACGATCACGGCCATGGCGTAGCCCTGCTCCCCGAGCCAAACAACTCCGGCACCCGGAAGGTGGAGTGAAGCGAGGATCTGCGGCACGAATCCAGTGGTCGGATCGAACATGGTTTGCCACGTGATCGCGCTGACCACAGTGATGATCGCGTAGGGCAGGAGGACAACCGTGCGGAGCAGCGCTCGGCCTCGGAAGGCGAGGTTGAGCAGCAGCGCCATCCCCGTCCCGAGAACCATCTCGAGTGAGACAGAGCAGGCCGCGAAGAGGAAGGTCTGGCCGAATGCCTTCCACCACTCCGGACCCGCGAGGGCGTCAACGTAGTTGCCGAGCCCCACGAACCGCGAAAGCCCGGCCTGGCGGACGCTGTATTGGTTGAAAGAGAGCCAGATGGCGAATCCGATCGGCACGGCCGCTACGAGCGCCATGAGGATAAGGGATGGCGCGGTCATGCCGGCGGCGAGGCGCCGCTCTGCACCGTCCCGTTTGCTGGGATGTCGGCGGGCTGCAAGGGGTCGGATCGCCGTCATCAGAAGCTCGCCTGGGCGCTCTTGATCTGATCGGCCATCTTCTTCACGGCCTCGTCTGTGCCCGAGGTTCCCGAAAGCACGGAGTAGACGTTCTTGTAGATGGCTTCAGAGATCTGCGAATAGACAGGAGAGACAGGTCGAGGCTTGGCGCCCTTGACGGAGAGCAGGAGCTCCTTGGCGAAGGGCATCTTCGCCAGGACGTCCGCGTCCGAGTAGGCCGCCTCGTCCACGGGTGCCTGGGAGTAGTCCATCGCAACGTGCTTCTGCCATTCAGGAGTGGACTCGAAGTTCACGAAAGCCACGGCGGCACCCGGGTTCGACGAGAACGCCGAGATTGCCAGGTTCCACCCGCCGAGTACGCCGCTGCCCTTGGAAGTGCCGTCGAAGGCCGGCAAGGGAGCGACGCCGAACGTACCCTTCAGCCGTGTCGCGTTCAGTTGCCCGTAGACGTTCGGCCAGTTGCGTTCATAGCCGAACTTGCTGGACTCGTACGCCAGGCGCGACGCGTTCTCATCGTAGGTCAGCACAGCCCGGTCGGCAGAACCGTTCTTGATGCCCTTCGCCATGAAGTCGAGCACCTTGCGGGTTTCAGGCGAATCGACCTTGACGTTCCCGTGATCGTCGATGACCTCACCTCCCGCGCTGTAGAGGAGCTCGAGGAAATTCACGGTGAGGCCTTCATACTGCTTGCCCTGGTACACCAAGCCGTTACCCGGAGACTTTGCTGCTTCGGCGTACACCTGCTGCCAGGTCTCGGGCTTCGCCACCTTGTCCTTGGCATAGTAGATAAGACCGGCATTCGTGTAGAACGGAGTGGCCCAGGACTTGTCCTTGTATTGCGTGGTGGCGACCGTTGACGGGATGAGGGTCCCCTTGACGGCGTCGGTCACCTTGCTCATGTCCTGGAGCCAGCCCTGCGAAGCGAATTCGGGAGTCCACGTCACGTCCGTGAGATACAGATCGCACTCGCTCGACTTCGCCTGGAGCCGCTGCACCGCCTGGGTTCGGCTCTCGTCCGTGGTGGCGCCCAGGACGGTGTACTTCGCGGTGATCCCGGGGTTTGCCTTCATGAATGCGTCGACGGTGCCTTTGTAGAGGCCCACGGAGTCCCTTCCGCCGCAGATCGAAAGGCTCCCTGAGGCGCCCTTTGCCGAAGCCGGATCCACGACGTGGACCGCAGGGCCGGCCGACGGCGATGCGTTGCTTCCGCAGCCGCTTAGGGCGATGCTGATCGCGCCGGTGACCGAAAGGACGGCGGCCATCCTCCGGCGGCGGGACGAACGACGGCGGCCGCCGAGAGATCCGGCAAATGATGGGGTAGAAAAGGGGTTGATGTCCACAGATTGCTCCTTGGGGATCGAGTGCCTCAGGGTAGGTCCAGCTCTGGTGGATCGATTCGGCAACAGTGCCGAATCGATCCACCACAATTTCAAAAAACTAGCGCATCCAACCGGCTCCAACTTTGCCGGATCGATTCAGCACTCCGCCGATCGTGTCAGGTGACACGCATCACTGTCAAGCATTTTCTGTCAAGGAGCGCTGTGGCACCCGCACGATTCCCTGACCACGAGTTCCGGGGCGAAGATGCGCTCGGAGATACCGGTGGAGGGCTCGGCGATTTCGTCGAGGAGCAACTCGGCGGCCGCGCGCCCGAGCCTCTCGGGTCGGGTCGCGACTGACGTCAGGGGAGGCTCCCAGAGCGCCGCTGCCCGAACATCGTCATAGCCGATCACCCGAACATCTGCAGCTCTCCCTGCGACGCGCAGGGCCCGGTAGACGCCAAAGGCAACCGCGTCGCTCTGGCATATGATCGCGTCCGGGAGTTGGCCTCGCGCTAGAAGCCGTTCCCCCGCCTGCAGGCCGCCGGCACCGTTCGACGGACTCTCGATGTCGATGAAACGGTCCGGTTCCACCCCGGCTTCCGCCAGCGCCGATCGCACGCCCTCAATCCGGTCCCGGCGCGAGAGATGACCAGCCAGCCCGCCGACGAACGCGAACGTCCGGCACCCATGGCCCAGAAGGTGTTCCGCCGCCAGGCGGCCCCCTAGGCGATCATCGGGTCCAACATACGGAGCAGAAACGCCTTCCAAATACTTGGTCACGAAGACGTGCGGTATGCGGGAAGCCTCGAGTCCTTCGAGGAAGCTCCGCCCTGAGCCGGTGGCCGGCATGATGGCAAGCCCGGCGACCTGGTACTCACGAAGCTCCGCTACGAGTTCGTCCTGCCGCACGGGGTCGTCCGAGGACGCGACCACGAGCGAGCGGAACCCTGCCTCAGCCAGCGCTGATTCGAGTCCCACGAGGAGCTCGCCAAAAAAGGGGTTGGCGATGTCGGTGACAACGACTCCGACGGTTGTGGTCCGCCGGGTGCGAAGCGATGCGGCTCCACGGTTGTAGACGTACCCGAGCTCGCGTATTGCTTGGTGCACCCGGTCCCGGGTCTCGGAGGACACGCGCCCGGTGCCGGTCAGCACGTTCGAGGCGGTGGTCCTGGACACGCCGGCGTGGGCGGCGACGTTCTTCAGCGTGACAGCATGGCCCATCCGCAAAACATAGCAGGAACTCGCCGAATTAACGGCGGCGCTTCCACTCGCCTCGGCGTCACCGGCCGCGACCTGCGAAATATCCTGGCCGGGGGCGGTGTTGGCGCAAATATGACAACAATCGGAATCATCGGTGCAGGACACATTGGCAGCCAAGTCGCCCGCAAAGCGGTTGAGCTTGGGTATGACGTAGTGATCAGCAACTCGCGGGGGCCGGAGACGCTCGCGGAACTGGTGGCAGAGCTGGGCACACATGCACGGGCCGCAACACCGGCCGAGGCAGCAGCGGCGGGCGATTTCGCCGTCGTCACCGTGCCTCTCAGGAGCTACCGGGACATTCCCGTGGAGCCCCTCGAGGGCAAGATTGTGATCGACACGAACAACTACTACTGGGAGCGGGACGGCCGCATCCCGGAGCTGGACAAGGGAGAGACCACCACGTCCGGGCTGCTGCAAAAGCACCTGCCCACGTCCAAGGTGGCCAAGGGCTTCAACCACATCATGGCGAAGGAGATCACCTCCGACGGTAACCCGGCGGGCACCGAAAACCGGCGCGCGCTGGCCACCGCGAGCGACTACCCCGAGGCGGCCGAACTCGTGGCGAAGCTCTACGACGAGTTCGGCTTCGACACCGTGAATATCGGACCGCTGGATGAGAGCTGGCGCGCGGAGCGTGACCGCCCGGCCTACGTGATTCGGCAGAATGCGGCCGAGCTCAAGGACAACCTGGCCAAGGCGGCACGCATCATCTGACGCACCTCCAAACAACACAGCAGCCGCTTGCCTCCGAAGGCAAGCGGCTGCTGTTGTGTTTCAGCTTCGAAGAGAGCGGATCCGTCAGGGTGCCGGAGCGGGATCGACGACGGCGAACCCAGCCAAAGCGGCAGCCTTGCGGACATACGCCAAGTTCGACGCCGTCCGTTCCTCCAAAGGAAGCTCTGTGGAAAAGTCCTCCAGAGTGACCCAGGAGTCGTAGCCAACCTCTGCGAGTGCCCGGAAGTAGCCGAGGACGCTTCCCTGCCCCTCCGCCAAGGGGGCCCATTCGTTGACCCACACAGCCGCGCCGGATTCGTCCTTCGAGTCGGTGCGGACCCAGCGTGCGTTCTTCACGTGGACATGCGCCAAGTACGGGCCAAGGAGCTGGAGTGCAGGCAGCGGCGATTCCCAGCCCTCGATCAGCAAGTTGCCAAGGTCATGGATAACCCCAACATGCTGGGGATCCAGCCCTTCCAGCAATCGCCTTGCCGACGAGGCCGAGGCCGTCACCGTTCCATGGTGCAGTTCCACGAGCGCCTTGACACCGTGGTGTGCAGCGCGGCCGGCAATCCACTCGTAGTGTTCCCGGGTAGCTTGGAAGAGCTCCGGGTAGGACAGGCCGGTGGGTTCCTGGCCACCCATGTTGGAGTTGCCAAGCGGCAACACGTTCACGCGGACCTGCTTGGCACCCAAGGCCGCAGTGGCAGCGAGGACACGATCGACGTCGTCGTGGTTATCGCAGCGGGCGTAGCCGCCGAGACCCGAGAATTCGAGCCCCGACGCCGCGGTGAGCCGGGCAATCTCAGGGATCGAGTCCTCCAAACCCGTCATGGGCCAAGTGGCGCGGTTCCCGGCCCAGAAGCCCGGTTCCGCCGCCTCCGCCTGATCGGTGACCCGCCATTCGATGCCGTCCCATCCCTGGGCAGCAAGCTTTGTGGCGGCTTCTTCGGGCGACCATTCGGGCGTGGAGGCGGTGAAAACGGAAAACTTCATGCCGAAACCCCCTGCCGCCGGTCGGCGCCGGCGTTGCCGGTGCTGACTTCCACGGTGTTGTACTTTCCAGCAAGGACATCGGCGATCAGCACGGGCTGGCCCAGGGTGGCCGAGACATACAGGGCACGCACAGTGGCAAGGGCGGTCACGGCGTCCTGCACGGTAACCCCGGCGGGGCGGCCTGCGCGGATCGCTGCAACGATGTCGCGGTACTGGCGGACATGTCCAGCCGGGTAGACGGTTGGGTCCAGCGCTTCCACTTTGTCGTCCGGGTATTTGGCGAGCTCGACGGCGGCCTGGTTCCCGCCGCCGAGGATGCCCATGGCATTGCTCTCCGCTGGATCAGCCGCGTCGGAAGCGTGGAAGTACGCGAGATCGTCGTTGTCGATCACCGCGGAACCCTTGCTTCCCATGACCTGCAGGCGAACCGTCAAGCCCGGGTACGCCGCCGTTGTGGCGTGGAGTACGGCAAGGGCGCCTGACTCAAACGTCAGGGTGGCCACAGCGGTGTCCTCCACCTCAACGCCTTCGTGCGCCAGCAGCGCAGTTTTGGCGCTGATCTCGACGGGCTGGCCGAGGAACCATAAAAGCAGATCCACGGTGTGGACGCCTTGGTTCATGATGGCGCCACCGCCGTCCATGGCCCAGGTTCCGCGCCAGGCGCCGGAATCGTAATAGCCCTGGCTCCGCCACCAGCTGACCGAAGCGACGGCGGAAGTCAGGGTACCGAAGCGTCCAGCACGGCGGGCCTCGTCCACCACCCGGCTGGCCGGATCGAAGCGGTGCTGGCTGATCACGGTGGCCACCAAGCCCTTGGCCTCGGCGGCCTTGGCCGCGACAAGGATCTCGTCCGCCCGGCTCAAGTCGACGTCGAGCGGTTTTTCGATCACGACGTGCTTGCCGGCGTCGAGCGCTTCCAGCGCTTGCTGGATGTGGAGCCCACTGGGCGTCGCGACGATGACCAAGTCCACCGGGGCAGCGGCGATCGCCTCGGCCAGGGTCAGGAAAACCGCCGGCTTCGGGGCACCATGGTCTTCGATCTTGGCGGCGAGCGCCTCGGAAGCCTCTGCAATCTCATCCACCAGCGCCGTGATGACGACCTCCGGAAACTCCTGGACCGCAGCCGCGTGCGTGCGGCCGATGACTCCGCACCCCACGATTGCGGCGTGAATTGGTGCGCCGGATGCGCCGGGCACGCCGCTGCCGCCTTGGCTCAAGTTTTCCTCTGTCACTTGGTTTCCACTCCTGCTTCATTGAGAACTTTCGCGAATGCCCTCGCAGCGATGCCAAACGCTGTCGGGCCGGAGAAACCGCCCAATCCGTGGGCACCGGCGAGGTGCGGTTCGAGGCTGGCGAAGCCGGTGTAGCCGTCGGCTTTCAGGGCCTCGACGGTGCGGAGGACATCGCCGTCGCCCTCGCCGGCCGGGACCACCGTGGCGTTCGAAAACAGGGCGTCCTTGACCTGCAGGTATTCAACGTGCGGGCGCAGCTTGGCGTAGCCCTCGTCGAAGGGCTTGACGCCCACCTGGACGAAGTTGGCCGCATCCCAGGCGAGTTTCAGTGCCGGAGAATCCACGGATTCGATGATGTCAAGAATCCGCTCCGGGATGTCACCGAAGATGTCCTTCTCGTTTTCGTGCAACAGGACGACGCCGGACTCTTCAGCCACGTCCGCGAGGGCGCGCATGCGTTCGATAACGTCGTCCCGGATGCTCTCCACCGCCACGTCCTCGCCGTAGAAGAAGGAGAAGATCCGGATGTAGCGGGATCCCAGGACATGCGCGGCGTTGACGGCCCTGCGGAGCCGTTCCACCTCGTGTTCCACGGGAAGGGAAACATCCACTTTCCCGATCGGCGAGGCAATCGCGGAAACCTTCATGTCCGCGGCATCCAGCAAGGACTTCAGTTCACCAAGCTGCGCGTCATTCAGATCCACGATGTTGGTGCCCCATGCACTGCGGACTTCAATGTGGTTGGCTCCCAGTGCCTGCATCACGGCAATCTGGATCTTGGGGTCGTCGTCGATCTCGTCACCGAAGCCCGAGAGCTCCCATTCAACAGCTGGCGTGCTCATAACTACTTAACTCCTCCGGCGGTCAGGCCGCCCACTAGGTAACGCTGGAAAATCAGGTACAGGATGACCACCGGGGCAGCACACACGAGGGAAGCCGCCATCATCTGGCCGTAGAAGGGAATCGCGCCGCCTTCTTGCGAGGCACCGAAGACCTGGAGCGCGACGGCGGCCGTCTGGCTTTCGGGCCGCGTCATGACCGAGGCGAACAGGACGTCGTTCCAGCCGAGCAGGAACGCGAAAATACCGGAAACAACGACGCCGGGCCAGCTCAGCGGGAGGATGATCCGGACCAGCACGCCTAGGTTACTGGCGCCGTCGATCCTTGCAGCTTCTTCGAGTTCGCGCGGCAGGCCGCGCAGATAGGTGACCATCACCCAGGTGGAGAACGGCATTGCGAACGTCAGATAGGTCACGAACAGGCCCCACTGGGTACCGATCACCTGGATGCCAAGGTAGCTCGCGGCCGACGAGAACAGCACGAATACCGGAAGCACCATGAGCGTGCCAGGCACCGATTGAAGTGCCAGGAGCCCACGAAGGATCGTCAGGCGGCCTCGGAACTGGTAACGGACCAGGACGTACGCGGTGGCGATCGACATCAGCGCGGAGACCACGGCGGTGGAACCGGCAACGAGCACGCTGTTGGCCAGGCCAGTGGCCAATCCAACGCTCGTCCAGATCTTGGTGTAGTTCTCGAAGGAGAACGTGGACGGGAGGAACTCGCCACGGGCCACGCCGATGTCCGAGTTGACGGATGCCAAGAAGATGTAGGCCACCGGAATGAGCACCAGGGCACACAGCGCCGTCAGGATGATGGCAAGCATGGGTCCTGGCATGAGCCGGGTGACTTCGTGCTGGCGTTTGGAGCCCGGGCGGAAGTCTTCGCTCGAACGGCGTCCGACGGCGGTAGTTGCGGTGCTCACTTTTTGCCTCCGGGGGTTTCGGCGTCGTCGAGTTTGACGGCCCGCAGATAGACGAACAACGGGATCGCGATCAGGATCAGCGAAATGAACGCCATGGCCGCGCTGAGCCCGAACCTGAAGCTCTGGAAGCTGGTGACGTAGGTGAGGATCGGGAGGAGCTCGACGTCTGACGGTGCCGGTACCCCGAAGAGGACGAACGGCAAGGTGAAGTTGTTGATGTGGTGCAGCATGCCGATCAGGAACGCCAAGGCGAGCGGACCCTTCAGGTAGGGGAAGACCACATAGCGGAGCTTGTTCCACCACAGTGCACCGTCCAGGGCCGAAGCCTCGTGGACCTCGTGGTCCACGGACTGCAGTCCGGACAATGCCAGCAGGTAGACGAACGGCCACGATGCCCAGATCTGGACCAGGATCAAGGTCCAGAATGACTGTGGTCCGTTGAGCCAGAGTCCGGCGTTGATACCAACGGAGTGCAGCGCCGAGTCGATGACACTGCCCGGCTGGAACATGGTCCGCCACACCGTGGCCACCACGAAGGACGGCAGGACATAAGGGATCAGGAAGATAGAACGGATTACCGCGCGGCCTTTGAATGCGTTCTGGGTCGCGACGGCGCCGGCGATGCCCAGCGGGATAGTGACAACCATGGCGAGCAGCGAGTAGCTGACACTGAGCCAGATGGCGTGCAACAAAGGCGATGCGGTCAGCGCTTCAACGAAGTTCTGCACTCCGATGAACGGAGCGCTGACCCACTTGCGCAGCGAATACTGGTCCAGGTCCAGCCCCGACATGAAGATGCCGAGCAGGAGCGGCAGCACGATGATGATCACCATCAGCAGGCCGCCTGGAATCAGCATCCACAAGGGGCGGTTGCGCTCGCTCAGCCCCTTGCGGCGCCGCGGCACGTTTTCGGGCGACTGCGGGCCCGGCTTGGCAGCATGGGACGATTTGCGGCGCGATGCCTTGCCCGCAGTCAATGAATCGGTGGACATGTCAGTTCCTACTTACTTTGAAGCCCGGTCAAGTGAGGCCTGGCCCTTGGTTTGTGCGTCCTTGAGGCGGGCCTGCAGGCTCGAATCGTCCACGGAACCCTTGGAGAGGTCGGGGATCGACTGGACCACTACGTTGAGCAGAGCCAGCTGGATGTCGCCCCAGGCACCGGTGAACGGCGTGGCCTTGGACTTTGCAGCGGTGTCGGCAACCGGTTTCAGCGCCGGGTTGTCCAGCGCCTTCAGGGCCTCGGCGTTGGCCGGCAGATCTCCGAAGATCTTCTGGAAGTTCAACTGCTCGTCCTTGGACGTGATGAGGTTGACGTATGCGAAGGCCAGGTCCTTTTGCTTCGAGTAGTCGGCAACAACCACGTTGTCACCGGACAGGATGCTGGCCGCGTTCGCGGCGTCTCCCTGCGGAGACGTCTGGCCGGGTGCCGTCGTCGGCATGGTTGCGTAGGCATACTTACCCGCAACAGCGGACTTCTCGAGGGTCGGGAGGGAGCTCGACGTCGTCATCATCAAGTAGCCAGCCTTGCCTGAGGCAAAAGCGGCCACGGCGTTGCTGTTGCTCCATCCAATGGAAGCCGGGTCAACTACCTTGTCCTTGGTGAGCCAACCGAAGTAGGTGTCGTAGGCCTTCTTCACAGTCGGATCGTCTAGCTTCAGCGTCTTACCGTCCACCAGCGGGTTGCCTGCCTGCACGGACATCGCCCAGATGAACTTCCAGGGGTCGTAGTTGTCCTTGTAGCCGGTGGCCAGTCCAAACGTGCCGGTGGTCGGGTTGGTCATCTTCTTGGCCTGGGCTGCGAGCTCATCCCAGCTGCTAGCGGGCTTGTCGATCCCGGCCGCGGCCAGGAGGTCCTTGTTGTAGGCCATCACGAACGGCCGGCTGACAAAGGGAATGCCTGCCTGGTGCTGGGCGTCGGGGCCAGAAATGCCCAGGGCTGCCGGGTTGAACTTGTCCTTGCCACCCACCTTCTTCCAGTCGTCGTCGGAGAGGGTCACGAAGGCCTTGGTCGCGTACGCGGTGGGGGTGAAAGTGGTACCGAGGCTGTACACGTCGGGACCCTGTCCCGAGACGACGGACGTCTGGATGCGGGTCAGTTCATCGTTGGCGGAAGCGAACGTCTCGAACTCGACGTCGGCACCGGTCTGCGCCTTGAACTTGGCGGCAATGTCGGTGAACCACTGCTTTTGTTGAGCAGAATACTGCGCGTTGACACCTGTCAAGACGCTCAGCTTCTTGCCCTTGCCGTCAACGGGGCCAGCACTGCCTCCGGAGCTAGTACTCCCGCCTCCGCAGGCGGTCAAAGCTAGGGCTGCTGTTAGGGCAACAGCGGCAAATTTGGCGGACGATGCAAACTTCATTGTTTTCCTCCCTGGAAACCCGATGACCTCAATGGCGTGGTGCGCGTCACATCGGGTGATTGCTCCGAGTCTAGGCATGCGCAACAGCGATGACAAGCGATTGCCAAAAATTGTCATCGGTGCTGCAATTGTGGGACAAGTCACTCATTGTTGAGAGGCTGCGGCAGATGAGGAATACCCAGACCATGCCAGAACTAGAGCTCCAGTCACCGGGCAGGCAGCCCACCATCCGAGACGTCGCCGAGCTTGCAGGAGTGGCGACGTCCACTGTCTCGCGTGCCCTGACCAATCCCGGGAGAGTGAACCATGTGACGCGCGTGCGGATCGAAGAAGCAGCCGCGCAATTGAACTACATACCAAGTTCCCAGGCCCGCGGGCTGAGCTCGGGACGCACGCAAACCGTCGCCGTCCTGGTCCCGGACATCACCAACCCGTTCTACTTCGACATCATCCGCGGTACGCAGCACCAACTGAAGGCTGCCGGCTACACGCAATTGCTTGTGGACACCGAGGAATCAGCGGAGATGGAGGCAGATGCCCTGCAGAAAATGCGCCGCTCGGCCGACGGCTTCATCCTTGCCGCGTCCCGACTGACGGACGAACAGCTAACTGAAGCAGCAGCACAGCAGCCCCTGGTCACCATCAACCGGGCCCCCGCAATTGCGCCCACCGTGGTGATCGATACGCCGTCGGCCATCATCCAGGCCCTGGAACACCTGGTCTCGCTGGGCCACACGAGGATTTGCTTCGTCGGAGGCCCGGCCACCTCTTGGTCCAATGCCAAGCGGTGGCAGGCATTCCAGGTTGAGACCAAGGAACGGGAATTGACCACTTCCAGCGTTGGGCCGTTCGCACCCAAGACGACGTCCGGCGCGGCTGCCGCGGACGCCGCCGTGCACACAGGAGCCACGGCATGCATCGTCTTCAATGACCTGCTGGCCATCGGCATGCTGCAGCGGCTGCGCGAACGCGGCATCCGCGTGCCCGAGGACATGAGCATTGTGGGTTGCGACGACATCTTCGGAGCCGATTTCTGCAACCCTCCACTGACCACCATGGCTTCCCCTATTGAACAAGCCGGGCGCGTAGCCGTCTCAATGCTCCTTTCCCGGCTGAATCCACAGTACGGCGGCACCAGCCGGCGCCTGGCCGTCATGCCCACGCACCTCACGGTCCGGGCGTCGACGGGGGCCGCCCCGGCGCACTGAATGGCCCCGGCCTTCCCAACTAGCACGCAATAGATGTCGTTTTGGAGCCTCATAACGACATCTACTGCCAGTCAGTTGGGTGGGTTTCCGGCACTCCGCGGTACAACACTTGAAGTGACACAGTTGAGTGTTTCGAGCACTCATTACTAGTGTTGGGGACATGCGCACACTCAAGGCCACGATCATTGCGGAAATGGGCGTCCAGCCCCGGATCGACCCTGCCGGGGAGGTCCGCAAACGGGTCACGTTCCTGAAGGAATACCTCAAGGCCACGCACACCAAAGGCTTCGTGCTGGGCATCTCCGGCGGGCTGGATTCCTCCCTTGCCGGGCGACTCGCACAGCTGGCCGTCGAGGAACTCGAAGCCGAGGGCGTCGAGGCAAACTTCGTGGCGGTCCGGCTCCCCTACGGCACCCAGCATGATGAAGACGACGCCCAAGCCGCGCTGGACTTCATCCAGGCCAAGACCGAATGGACGTTCAACATCTCCCGGGCAGTCGACGGCTTCGAGGACGAGTTCGAAAAGACCACGGGCGCGCGCATCTCTGACTTCCACAAGGGAAACACCAAGGCCAGGGCCCGGATGACCGCCCAGTATGCCCTCGCCGGCGAGCACAATTACCTGGTGATCGGCACGGACCACGGAGCCGAATCCGTCACCGGGTTCTTCACCAAGTTCGGCGACGGCGGCGCGGACATCCTGCCGCTCTTCGGGCTCAACAAGCGGCAGAACCGTGCACTCCTCGCGGAGCTGGGCGCCCCGTCCCGCATTTGGGACAAGGTCCCCACCGCCGATCTCCTGGACGGCAAACCGGGCCGCACCGACGAGGACGAGCTCGGCATCAAGTACGACCAGATCGACGACTACCTTGAAGGCCGGGAGGTCCCTGACGAGGTGGCCGAGTCCATCGAGCAGAAGTACCTGCGCACGCGGCACAAGCGCACTGTTCCGGTCACGATTTTCGATACCTGGTGGAAGTAGCAGTCACCTTAAGCGAGGCCCCGCCGTCACGCTGAGCGACTTTTTGCAGCGCGCGACGGCGGTCTGCCGCGCCGTGACGGGGGCGCCGCCGTCATTATCCCGCAAAAGTGTGCCTGGCGTGACGGGCCGCAACCGCCCCTGCATCCAAGTCCCCGCGTCCCACTGCCCCTTCCAAACCCTTGGATGTCCTAGTATATTGCTGGTGAGGCGGATCACACGGCCAGCTTGTCCCCGGTCCGCGCTGATCCCATCCACGCAGGGCGAAAGGCAGACAATGACAGTCACCGACGACTTCCGTGCAGCCCGCGACCGGCTCCTTGAGCTGCGCACCGACTACTCCCAGGCACACGGCGAATTCCAGTGGCCCCGCTTCAGCGAGTTCAACTTCGCCCTCGACTGGTTCGACCAGATCGCAGCCAACCCAGGCACGGCCAACAACCCGGCGTTGGTCATCGTCGAACAGGACGGCAGCTCCACCCGCCGCAGCTTCTCGGAACTCTCAGCACGGTCCTCGCAGCTTGCCAACTGGCTCCGCGGCAAGGGTGTCCGCCGCGGCGACCGCATGATCATCATGCTTGGGAACCAGGTAGAGCTGTGGGAACTCATGCTCGCCGGGATCAAACTGGGCATCGTCCTCATCCCGACCACAACCCTCATGGGCCCACGCGACATCACGGACCGCGTCGAGCGCGGCGGCGCCCGCTGGGCCGCCGTCGGGAGCGCCAACATCGCCAAATTCGCCGAAGTGCCCGGCGATTACACCCTGATCGAAGTGGGCGACGGCGGCCCGGCCGGCGGCCTGCACCCAGCCGCCTTCCAGTACGCCGAAGCCGATTCCGCCGAGACCGAGTTCACGCCGGACGCCCCCACCGCCGCCGACGAAACGATGCTCCTCTACTTCACTTCCGGCACCACGTCGCGGGCCAAGCTGGTGGAGCACACCCACACGTCCTACCCCGTGGGGCACTTGTCCACCATGTATTGGATCGGCCTGGAACCCGGGGATGTCCACCTCAATGTGGCCTCTCCCGGTTGGGCCAAGCACGCGTGGTCCAACGTTTTCACGCCATGGATCGCCGAGGCCTGCGTCTTCGTCTACAACTACGATCGCTTCGACGCGAAAGCCCTCATGGAACAGATGGGGCGCGAAGGCGTCACGAGTTTCTGCGCCCCGCCCACGGTGTGGCGCATGCTCATCCAAGCGGACCTGACCCTGTTGAAAAACCCGCCCACCAAGGTGGTTTCGGCGGGTGAGCCGCTCAACGCCGAGGTGATCGGGCAAGTGGAGAGGGCCTGGGGCCAGACCATCCGTGACGGCTTCGGCCAGACGGAATCGACTGTTCAGGTCGCCAATACCCCCGGGCAGCCGGTCAAGACCGGTTCCATGGGACGGCCGCTGCCCGGTTACGACGTTGTGCTTGTTGACCCGGCCACCGGTGAAGAGGCCGACGACGGCGAGCTTTGCTTGCGCTTGGACCCTCGCCCCGTGGGCCTCATGAAGTCCTACTTCGGCGACCCTGAAAAGACAGCCGAAGCCTTCCGCGACGGCTACTACCACACAGGCGACATGGCCAGCCGGGACGAGAACGGCGTCATCACCTACGTAGGCCGCGGGGACGACGTCTTCAAATCCTCGGACTACCGCCTGTCCCCCTTCGAACTCGAAAGCGTCCTGATCGAACACCCCGCCGTAGCGGAGGCCGCCGTCGTGCCTTCTCCTGATCCGGTCAAGCTCTCGGTGCCCAAAGCGTTTGTGGTACTCGCTGCCGGGTACGCGCCCGGGCCGGCTGTGGCTGAGGACATCCTCAGGTACTGCCGGCAGCATCTGGCTCCGTTCAAGCGCATCCGGCGTCTCGAATTCGGCGAGCTGCCCAAGACGATTTCTGGCAAGATCCGGCGTGTCGAACTTCGAGGTACGGAAGTGGCCCGCCACGGCGACGGTCCGCTGCCTGCCGGCCTAGGCGTCGAGTACACCGAGGACGAGTTCCCGGGTCTGAAAGAATAGGCAGCCACCAACCAATGTCAGGAGGCACCGTGGGCAGCCCGCTCCCCCGCGACCCCATCGCGGACGCCCAGCGAAACTGGGAACGCCACGGCTGGGGCGAAGTCGCCGCGCCCATGGCGGCCATCACCGCGATCATGCGCACGCAGCAGATCCTGCTTGCCCGGATCGAGGGCGTGCTGAAGCCGTTCGGCCTGACCTTCGCACGCTATGAGCTCTTGGCGCTGCTCAGCTTCGCCCGCAGCGGCGCGCTGCCCATGAACAAAGCCAGTGCGCTGCTCCAGGTTCATCCGACATCGGTGACCAACGCCGTCGACCGCCTCGAAAAGGCAGCCCTCGTGGCCCGCTCCCCGCACCCCACAGACGGGCGAACCACGCTGATCGAGCTCACCGCGGAGGGGCGTACCCTCGCGAAGCGCGCGACGGCGGCGCTCAACAGTGAGGTGTTCGGCCAGTCCGGCTTCGGCGACGACGACGTCGAACACCTGATCCGTGTGCTGGGCGACTTCCGCAAGGCCGCTGGAGACTTTACGGACTGACGCAATGTACTGACCACATTATGAGATATTCATATCAAATAATGAGACGCTCGTTTAGTGTTGTGGCCATGAAGAGTACAGCTGTGGAACCCTTTGTCGACCTCGAATGGTGCTGTCAGAACGGTCACCGCGTAGTGCTCGCCGATGTGCGTTGGTATCTCGACGGGCGCTCCGGCCGGGAGGCGTACGACGGCGGGCACGTCCCCGGGGCGGTCTTTGTCGACCTGGATCGATGGCTTTCGACTGAGGGCTCGCCCTCTGAAGGAAGAAACCCGCTGCCCACGCCGGGTGATTTTTCCCTTGGGATGCGGGAATTGGGAATCAGCGACGACGACATCGTGGTGGCGTACGACGACGCGGGCGGAGTCATCGCCGCCCGTTTGGTCTGGATGCTGCGCGCCACAGGCCACAGCTCAGCCATTCTGGATGGCGGGCTGGCCAGCTATGAAGGACCCCTGGAAACAGAACACCCGGCGAGACCAATGGGACATTTCACCGCCCAACCGTGGCCCAGCCACCGTCTGGCCGAGATCCACGAGCTCTCAACTGAAACCAACCTCGTGGTGGACGCGCGCAACCGTGACCGCTTCGAGGGCAGGCAGGATCCCATCGACCCCAGGCCCGGTCACGTGCCCGGCGCGCGGAACGTCCCGTGCAGGGAGAACCTGGCCGCCTCCGGGAAACTGCGCAGCAAGGCCGAGTTGCTGCGCAGTTTCGCCGCGGCAGGCATCACATCGGCCGAGAAGGTCATCAGCTATTGCGGATCCGGAGTGACGGCTTGCCACAATCTCTTGGCAATGGAATATGCCGGCCTTGGTCACGGCCGGCTCTTCACGGGCGGGTGGTCCCAATACGGCCACGCCCTCGAGCTCCCGGTCGAGCTCGGTCCCGCGTAACAGCGAAGCTTAGCGGTGCTTGAACTCCGGCTGGCGCTTCTCGGTGAACGCGGCCATGCCTTCCTTCTGGTCCTCGGTGGCAAACAATGAGTGGAAGATCCGACGCTCAAACAAGACCCCCTGGGAGAGGCCGGTTTCGAAAGCTGCGTTGACGGCTTCCTTGGCCACCATGGCGGCCGGCTTGGACTTGGAAGCGATCACCTCGGCGGCCTTCAGGGCCTCCTCCACCACGGAATCCACCGGCACTACGCGGGAAACGAGTCCCGCGCGCTCAGCTTCCTCGGCATCCATGAACCGCCCAGTGAGGATCATGTCCATCGCTTTCGCCTTCCCCACGGCGCGGGTAAGCCGTTGCGAGCCGCCCATGCCGGGTATGACACCGAGGTTGATTTCCGGTTGCCCGAACTTGGCGTTGTCCGCGGCAATGATGAAATCGCACATCATGGCAAGTTCGCAGCCCCCGCCCAGGGCAAAGCCCGACACTGCGGCAATCACCGGAATGCGCAGGCGCGTGAGGTTTTCCCAGCCGCGGAACCAGTCTGAGGCATACATTTCCATGTACCCCTTGGAGACCATCTCCTTGATGTCGGCGCCGGCCGCGAAGGCCTTCTCGGAGCCGGTGATCACCACGGCGCCAACCTCGGGGTCCGAGTCCATGGCGGAAACGGCGGCCACCAGCTCATCCATGGTGGCCTGGTTCAACGCGTTGAGTGCCTTGGGCCGGTTCAGGGTCACCAAGCCCACCCGACCACGGAGTTCCACCAGGATGTTTTCATACTGCTGCGCCAAGCCGTGCCCCTTTTGTCGGTTGCTCACTTTTGCGTGTTGCCCACGTTTTGTCGGTTACCCAGAACCTACCGCCAAGGCTACTTGGCGGACTTGTCCCGGATGTCCGTGATGATGCCGGAGAAGTCGCGTCCTGCTCCGCCTTCGGCCGCGAAGGCATCGTAAATCTGGGATGCCAAGTGTCCCATCTGCCCATCCACCCCGGTGCTCTCAAGCGCGTTGACCGCGAGCCGCAGATCCTTGGCCATGAGCGCACCGGCGAATCCGGGCTGGTAGTCGCGGTTGGCCGGGCTGGTGGGAACCGGGCCCGGAACAGGGCAGTTGGTGGTCAGGGCCCAGCATTGCCCCGAGGCGTTAGAGGCGACATCGAACAGCGCTTGGTGCGTCAGGCCCAGTTTCTCGCCCAGGACGAATGCCTCGCTGACGGCGATCATGGAAACGCCCAGGATCATGTTGTTGCAGACCTTGGCGGCTTGCCCGGCTCCGTGGTCACCGCAATGCACGATTCTCCGGCCCATGAGTTCCAGGATCGGCTTCACTGTTTCGAAGTCCTCGGGCAGCGCACCCACCATGAAGGTCAGGGTTCCGGCTTCCGCACCCACTACGCCCCCGGAAACCGGGGCATCCACGGAACGGTGTCCGGCTTCCAAAGCAATGGCTGCCGCTTCCCGGGCCTCGTCCACGTTGATGGTGGAGCAGTCCAGGAACAGCGTGTTCGGCGGAGCAACAGCCAGGAGTCCAGGGCCGTCCACTCCTCGGTAGGCGTCCAGGACGTGCTTGCCACTGGGCAGCATCGTCAGGACCACCGAGGCTCCGGCAACGGCCTCCTCTGCGGAATCAACCGTGGCAATGCCGTGTTCACGGGCGGCCTCAAGCGCGGCCGGCACGGGATCGTACGCGACCACTTGATGCCCGGCCTTGACAAGATTCACGGCCATGGGCCCGCCCATGTGGCCGAGGCCGAGGAAAGCGATGGTGCCGGAAGCTGCGTTTTCAGACATGGTCGGACTCCTTTGAATGAAGTTTGAGTTCACGGTCGCCGAGTGGCGCGAAGAAGCCGTCGACGGCGGCCTGCGACACCTCGGCGAGGGAAGCTGGCTTCCATTGTGGGTTGCGGTCCTTGTCCACCACCTGGGAGCGAATCCCCTCGCGGAAATCCGGCCCGGCCAGGCACCGTATGCCAACGCGGTATTCCTGCTCCAAGGCCTCCTCCAGCGAGAGCCCCCGCACGCGCCGCAACGATTCCAGGGTGACTTTCACGGCGGTGGGCGACTTCGCCTCGATGGTGCCTGCGGCCGCAGCGGCTTCCCCACCGGCCGCGCGCAGCCTGCCAACGATTTCCTCGGCGTCGTCAGAGGCATAAGCGGCGTCGATCCAGTCTCGCTGGCCAGACAGCGTCGAGGCCGGCGGCTCCTGCACAAAGCGCTCGACGGCGGCCTCCGCCGTCGAGCTTTCAAGCGCTTCCGCAAGCGCGGGCAGGCTTTCGGACGGCACGAAATGGTCCGCGAGCCCCAGGAACAGGGCGTCGGCCCCGCTCAAGTGGGCACCCGTGAGCGCTGCGTGGGTGCCCGACTCTCCCGGCGAGCGGGACAGCAGAAGGGTCCCGCCGACGTCGGGCACAAAACCGATAGTGGTTTCCGGCATACCGGTACGGGTCCGCTCGGTGACCACACGGACGGAACCGTGGGCGGAGATCCCGACGCCGCCTCCAAGGACCAGCCCGTCCATGAAGGCCACATAAGGCTTAGGGTACCGGGCAATGAGCGAGTTCAAGCGGTACTCCGCAGCCCAGAAGTCCGCCGTCTGGTCCCCATGGCGCAGCATGTCGTCGTAGATCGCCACGATGTCCCCGCCCGCACAGAGTCCCCGGTCCCCGGCGCCGTGCACCAAAACCGTCTTGACGGCGTCGTCGTCCGCCCAGGAGGTGAGTTGCTCCAACATGGCGTGAACCATCCCGGCCGTGAGGGCGTTGACGGCTTGGGGACGGTTCAGTGTGATGACGCCGAGGTGGCCCCGCTTCTCGAACAGAACCTCCGCCATTAGCTGCCGGCCGGCATCACGAAGCTGGCGCCCTGGCGGATGCCGGAGGGCCAACGGGTGGTGACCGTCTTGGTCTTGGTGTAGAAGCGGAAGGCGTCCGCGCCGTGCTGGTTGAGGTCGCCGAAGCCAGATGCCTTCCAGCCGCCGAATGTGTAATAGGCAATCGGAACGGGAATGGGGACGTTGATGCCAACCATGCCCACTTCGACGCGGCTGGCGAAGTCACGGGCGGCGTCTCCGTCGCGGGTGAAGATCGCGACGCCGTTGCCGAACTCGTGCTCGGAGCAAAGCCGCAGCGCTTCTTCGTAGTCGGACGCCCGGAGAACGCTCAGGACCGGGCCGAAGATCTCCTCCTTGTAGATGGACATGTCCTTCGTGACGTTGTCGAAGAGGGTCGGGCCAACCCAGAAACCCTGCGGGTATCCTTCGACTGTGAGGCCGCGACCGTCCGTGACAAGCGTGGCGCCTTGGTCGACGCCGGCCTGGATGTAGCCCTCGATCCGCTCTTTCGCCGAGGCGGCCACCACGGGGCCGAAGTCCGAATCCTTGGCCAGGCTCGGGCCAACCTTTAGTCCCTTGATCCGGTCCTGCAACTTGGAGACGAGCTGATCCGCGGTTTCCTGTCCAACCGGCACTGCGACGGAAATGGCCATGCAACGCTCACCGGCGGAGCCGAAGCCTGCGCCGATGAGGGCGTCCGCGGCCATGTCCAGATCGGCGTCGGGCATGATCACCATGTGGTTCTTTGCTCCGCCGAAGCACTGGGCGCGCTTGCCGTGTGCCGCCGCCGTCGCATAAATGTACTGGGCAATCGGCGTGGATCCGACAAAGCCGATGGCCTTCACGCGCGGGTCCTCAAGGAGGGCGTCCACCGCTTCCTTGTCGCCGTTGATGACGTTGAAGACGCCGTTCGGCAATCCGGCCTCGGTGAAGAGTTCGGCCAGGCGCAGTGGTACCGAAGGGTCGCGCTCCGAAGGCTTGAGGATGAAGGCGTTGCCGGCCGCCAGGGCTGGGCCCGACTTCCAGAGCGGAATCATGGCCGGGAAGTTGAAGGGTGTGATGCCCGCGACGACGCCGAGCGGCTGGCGGAGGGAATGGACGTCAAGGCCGGTTCCGGCGTTGTCCGAGAATTCACCCTTGAGGAGGTGCGGCGCACCGGCGGCGAACTCCACCACCTCGATGCCACGCTGGATATCGCCCTTGGCATCGGGGAAGGTCTTGCCGTGCTCGGAGGAAAGGAGCGTAGCGAGCTCGTCCATGTGTTCGTTGACCAAGTCCACGAACTTCAGTAGGATCCGGCCGCGGCGTTGCGGGTTCATGGCAGCCCATTCGAGCTGGCCTTTCTCCGCGTTGGCGATCGCGTTCCTGACCTCGTCAGCGCTGGCCAAGGGAAGCTTTGCCTGGACCTCGCCAGTGCAAGGATCGTAGACATCGCTGAACCGTCCGGAGGTCCCGTCGATCCTCTGGCCGTCAATGTAGTGGGAAAGTTCGCGCACCATGGAATGCTCCTTTGCATATGGGGAATGCCCGCCATCGGCCTCGAAGGCACATGTCCAACTGTGCTCCGGGACGTCTTTGATCCCGAATATACTCGGACTTCCTACTAATTTCTAGAGGACTCCGGCTACCATCCTCAACTCCCGACCACCTTTGGGAACGCCCGACGCCGGAACTCGGGTTTTGCGCGGATGTTCCGGCGCAAAGGTGGTAACTAGTGGTGGCGGACTTAGCGGGCGAGGCTGCCGTAGGCATCCAATGCTTCTTGGCGCGAGGCTTTGAGGTCCACTAAGGGCTCAGGATAGGCCGGGGTGCCCAACTCCGGGATCCACTGGCGAACGTAGCTACCTTGGGGATCGAATTTCGCGGCCTGGGTGTCCGGATTGAAGATTCTGAAGAACGGCGAGGCATCCGCGCCCGAACCGGCAACCCACTGCCAGTTCGCGGGATTCGAGGCAGGATCGGCATCCACCAACGTGTCCCAAAACCATTGCTCGCCCAGTTGCCAGTGGATGCCGAGGTTCTTCACCAGAAGGCTCGCGGAAACCATCCGAACGCGGTTGTGCATCCACCCCGTCTGCCACAATTGCCGCTGGCCCGCGTCCACCAAGGGGAAGCCGGTGCGGCCTTCCTGCCATGCACGAAGGAGGGCGGCAGCGTCCTGGCGGGCACCGCCGTCGGGGTCCTGCGCCTCGGTACTTGAAGCTCCGGGCCATGCCCACGGGTAGTGGTCGAACCCCGTCCGCAAGTTGGCCGTTGCCAGGTCCGGGTGATGGAAATATTGGTGCCAGCAGAATTCACGCCACCCAAGTTCCGAGGCGAAGACAGCCGCACCCTCGCCAAGTTCCCGACGCCGGCGCTGCTGGGCATGCCACACCTCGAACGGGCTGAGTTGGCCCCAGCGCAGGAACGGCGACAACCTGCTGCTGCCCGGCAGGTCCGGACGGTCGCGATTCACCGAATAGTCCGCCAGCCCGTCTTCCACGAAGTCATCGAGGAACTCGTGCGCTTGGGCCGAACCCGGCCGCCAGGCTTCAGACAATCCGGCAGACCAATCGGGGTTTCGCGGCAACAATCCCCAAGCGTCCAGTTCCTCCTGCTCCGGGAGCGCACCCGAGAATCCACGGCCCGGCTCCGGAGCGTCCAGCGGTTCGCGGAAATCCAACCCTGACACTGTCCGCCAGAAAGGCGTGAATACCTTGAAGGGTCCGCCTTGCTTAGTGGTGACGGCCCACGGCTCGTGCAGCAAGGAGGCCTGGAAACTCTCCGCGTGCATCCCGGACTCGTGTGCCCAAGCCTTGATTCCGGCGTCGAGGGTGCGCTCTGATTCGCCGTAGCGGCGGTTCCAGTACAGCGCTCCGGAACCCATCGCCGTCGCGGTTTCCTTGATGATTTCCGCCGCCGGTCCGCGGCGCAGCAAAAGCGGGACACCCAGGGCGGCGAGGTCCTCGCGGAGGGCGAGCAGCGAATGGTGCAGCCACCAGCGGGAAGCGCCTCCCAGCGGCCTGATCCCCGGAGATTCTTCGTCGAGGACATAGAGGGCGGCTGCCGGCCCGCCGTCGGTTGCCGCCCGCAGCGCCGGGTTGTCCGCGACGCGCAGATCGTCCCGGAACCACACAAGTGCCGGCTTCACTGATCCCCCTCGAATTTGGTGCAAAGATCATGCCCCCTAGGACGAATCCTAAGGGGCACGATCCGGGCAGGTTTACTTCGGCATCAGCACGCTGTCAACCAGGTACACCGTGGCGTTGGCGGTGTGGACGCCACCGCAAATCACGGCGGATCCTCCGTCAACCTTGAGTGCATCCTTGGTGCCGGTGACGGTCACCGAGTCACCCTCAACCGTCTTGTGGGTGCCCACGATCTGGTCCGGGGTCAGCTGGCCGGGGACTACGTGGTAGGTCAGGATCTTGCTCAGGAGGGCGTCGTCCGTCTTGAGGGTCTCGATCGTGGCGGCGGGGATCTTAGCGAAGGCGCTGTCCACGGGAGCAAAGACAGTGAACTTGCTGCCGTTAAGCGTGTCCACCAGGTTTACCTTCGGGTTGAGCTTGCCGGATACCGCTGCGGTCAGGGTCTTGAGCAACGGGTTGTTCGACGCGGCCACAGCTACGGGGTCGAGAGCCATGCCGGCAACGGAGCCTGCACCACTGGGAACCTGGGAGGCGTAACCTGCGCAGCCCGGGCCAACCAGGTCTTTGGTCGGGTCCATTGCCGCGCTTGCGGAAGCGGAAGGCGTCGATTTCATGGTGGACGAGGAGCTCGGAGCGGCCGACGACGGACTCGCGGTAGAAGCCGAACCGCCACAAGCAGTGAGGCCCAAAAGGGCGGTGGCGGCGAGGCCGACGATCGCAAAAGACGTGCGCTTTGTAGAAAGCATGACATTTCTCCTTCAAACGGACTGACATTCGGTGCCGGTTGATCCGGCGTGAAAGCACTTCACCTTTGCGGGCTAAGTCCTTATGCCAGCTATTCGGAGGTGCGGGCTGCAGGGATGGGTAAGTTTCAAAAATAAATTTGGGTGCCCTCAAGAACCGACCACTTATGGAAGCCCCCGACGCCGGATATCGGCTCGGGTGCCCCGGTACGGCTCAAAGGTGGTCGGTTCTTGCGGCGCTCATCCTGTGGGCTTCTTCCATGAGCAGTTTGCCGAGGAATTCCTGCCTCTCGGGACGAAATCGCGGCTCGATGCCAGTGAGGGACAACGCCCCGATGGGCCTGCCAAGCTGGTCGAAAACGGCGGCCGCCATCCCCCAACTGCCCTCGAGAACCAACCCGGGATTCACCGAATACCCGGCCAACCGGGTCTGTTCCAGGTTCCGGCGCACCACACCCTCGGTGTGGCCGTTGGCGAAGTCCCCTGCATGGCGTTCCCAGTTGGAGAGAACGAGTTCCTGTTCCTCTTCCGGCAGGAAGGCCATGATGGCGGTCCCGGCCGACGCCACGCCGAGGGGGAACCTAACGCCCTCGTGCAACACGAACGACCGCACAGGAAAGCTGCCTTCCTCACGGAGCACGCACACGGTTTCGTGACCACGCCGGATGGAATAGAAGGAACTCTCCCCGCTCTCCTCGGCCAGGCGGCGCAGGCTGGGCCGGGCGAGGTCTTCAAACGGGAACCGGGCCGCCGCCACGGACCCCAGCAGGAAAATCTCCGGGCCCAGGATCCAATTTCCAGTGCGCTGATCGTGGTCCAGCATGCCTTCGGCGGCGAGGGAAGCGAGTAAGCGGTGCACCGTAGGGCGCGTCAGTCCGGACTCGCGGACCAGGCCAGCGATGGACATGCCCTCCGGTTTGCGCCCCACGAGCCGTAGGAGCGCGGCAACGCGGCCCACCACCTGGGCACCTTGCACCGGCTTGTTTTGCGGCTGATCGCTCAAACGACGCACCCCTCTAGAAGAATTCCTCCACAATGTGGACACTTCCAAGACTAGCGTCCACACTATGCAAACCCAGCCCTTTTCGGGAGTGAAGCACCGTTGACCCTCCGGCCAAGACCAACCTAAGCTCGTTTCTCAGACGATTTGCTCGGACAGTTGTCCACAAAGTGGATCGCCACGACGCGGACCTGCTACTCAAAACGACCTACTCAACGACGAGGACAAGCCATGGCCAAAATCCAACACAGCGCTGCCGAGGCCCTGCAGGACGTCCTGCGCGACGGCCAGACCCTCGCCGTCGGCGGCTTCGGGCTCAGCGGCATCCCCGCGGACCTGATAGACGCCGTCCGCGATTCAGGGGTCAAAGACCTGACAGTGGTTTCCAACAACATGGGCATTGACGGGAAGGGCCTCGGCGTCCTCATCGAAGCCGGACAGGTCCGCAAGGTCATCGCCTCGTATGTCGGTGAGAACAGACTCTTCGCCGAGCAGTACCTCTCCGGCCAACTCGAGGTCGAGTTCGCTCCCCAGGGCACCCTCGCTGAGCGGCTCCGCGCCGGCGGTGCCGGCATCCCCGCCTTTTACACGCGGACCGGCGTCGGAACTTTGGTTGCCGAAGGCAAGCCGCTCGAAGAGTTCGACGGCGTGACGTACGTCCGCGAGCGCGGGATCGTCGCCGACGTCGCACTGGTCCACGCGCATACCGCGGACACCGACGGCAACCTGATCTACCGCTACACCGCCAGGAACTTCAACCCTGTGGTGGCGACGGCGGGAATCGTGACCATCGCCGAGGCGGAGGTGATCCTGCAGCCGGGCGAGTTGGACCCGAACCACATCGTGACACCCGGCGTCTACGTCCAGCGGCTGGTCCAGGCGAGCAGCCGCACCAAGGACATTGAGCAGCGCACAGTCCGGCCCCGCCCGGAATCCGTCCCGGCCTGACCCCACCACCAGCGAAGGAGTATCACCATGGCATGGACCCGCGACGAAATGGCCGCCATTGCGGCCCAGGAACTCAACGACGGCGACTACGTCAATCTTGGTATCGGCATCCCCACCCTTGTTGCCAACAACTTGCCCGACGGCGTGCGGGTTGTGTTGCAAAGCGAAAACGGGCTGCTCGGCATGGGGCCCTTCCCCTATGAAGGCGAGGAAGACGCCGACCTCATCAACGCCGGCAAGCAGACCGTCACGGTCCTGCCCGGCGGCAGCATCTTCGACTCTGCAACGTCCTTCGGCATGATCCGCGGTGGACACGTCAAGGTTGCCATCCTCGGCGCCATGCAGGTTTCGGGCGACGGCGACCTCGCCAACTGGACCATTCCGGGAAAGATGGTCAAGGGCATGGGCGGCGCCATGGACCTAGTGGCCGGAACCCCGCGCGTGGTGATCCTCACCGAACACAATGCCAAGGACGGGAGCGCCAAGATCGTCCGGGAATGCACCCTCCCGCTGACTGGATTGGGAGTTGTGGACCGCATTGTCAGCGACCTTGCGGTGTTCGATCTCGTAAGGAACGAACAGGAATCAGGCGGCGGGCGGCAGCTCACGCTGACCCGCCTCGCGCCTGGGGTCACCGTCGAAGAGATCCGAAGCAAGACGGAGGCCGCGTTCACGGTCTCCTTGGAAGAAGCCGCTCTCGAAGGAGCCACAGCATGAGCCTGAAAGACCAGTTCGGCAAAGACGTCCTCCTCACCGGCTGGGGGCACAGCAAGTTCGGCAAACTCACGGACCAGACGCTGGAATCCCTGATCGTCCAGGTGTCCGCGGAGGCCATCCAGAACTCGGGCCTTGAGCCACGGGATATCGACGAAATCTACCTCGGCCAGTTCAACTCGGGCATGCAGCCCCTGGGATTCACGTCCTCACTCGCCCTGCAGCTGTCCGAGGACCTGGCCAACGTGCCGGCCACACGAACGGAGAACGCCTGCGCCTCCGGTTCCGCCGCATTCCAACAGGGCGTGAAATCCGTGCTTGCCGGGACGGCCCGCAACGTCCTGGTGATCGGTGCCGAGAAGATGACCGACGCCGGGGCCGACGTGGTGGGAGCCGCACTCCTTGGCGCGTCTTACGAGATGGCAGGCAAGGCCTCCACCACTGGCTTCACGGGACTGTTCGCCGAGGTAGCCAAGCACTACGAGAAGCGCTACGGAGCTGGCATTCAAGGGTCTGGCATCGAAGGCTCTGGGTTTGCCCGAGGCCTAGGCGACGTCCTTGGTTCTATCGCCGCCAAGAATCACCACAATGGCATGGACAACCCTTACGCGCAGATGCACAGGGACTTTGGCGAGGAGTTCTGCCGGACGGTTTCCGAGAAGAACCCCATGGTGGCCGAACCGCTCCGCCGCACCGACTGCTCCCCCGTGTCCGACGGCGCCGCCGCCGTCGTGCTTTCCGTTGGCCCGGCGTCGGGCGCTGCTACCGAACCCGTGCGGCTGGCGGGCTTCGGGCACGCGAACGGCTTCTTCCCGGCAGAGCGCCGCGACCCCACCGAGTTCGCAGCCACCCGGGTCTCCTGGGAGCGCGCACTGGGGATGGCCGGCGTCGGGATTGAAGGGCTGGACTTCGCCGAAGTGCACGATTGCTTCACCATCGCCGAACTGATCATGTATGAGGCCATGGGGCTGACGCCGCGGGGCGAAGGCTCCCGCGCGGTGCAGGAAGGCTGGGTCTACAAAGACGGCAAGCTTCCCATCAACGTGTCCGGCGGGCTCAAGGCCAAGGGTCACCCTGTGGGTGCCACCGGCGTGTCCCAGCACGTCATCGCGGCCATGCAGCTCACGGGCACCGCTGGCGCCATGCAACTGCCCACCGCCCGCCGCGGTGCCGTGCAGAACATGGGCGGAGTGGGCATCGCGAATTACGTCTCGATTTTGGAGTCGATCTAAGGCACACGCCCACTTCACCAGCTACCGGCGCGGGTCTAAACTGGCGCTATGTCCGACACCGCAGGACGCAAGTTGTTTCAGCATTCCGGAACAGCGCTCATCTTCCGGGGAGCCTTGGCCCTTCTCTTGGCCTTCCTGGTTGCTTCCTTGCCGGTCGCCACTGTATTTGCCCTCGTCTACGTGTTCGGCGTCTACGCCATCACTGACGGACTCACTGACATGGCCCATTACTTCTACGATCCCGCGCGCCACTCCCGCTGGAGCATGATTGGCGGCTTCATCTCCGTCGCCACCGGCCTCGTGGCGGTTTCGTGGCCGGGCATCACCGCGGCGGCGCTTGGCTTCCTCATAGGAGCTTGGGCCCTGATCCTGGGGATTTCGCAAATCATCCTTGCCATGGACACCAGGACGACAGTCAGGGCTTGGTGGCTCTGGATGTTGACGGGGTTGGTCACCACCTTTTTTGGGCTTTTTGTGCTCGTGAATCCCGGAGCCGGATTCCTGGGCGTGGTGGCGCTGCTGGCGACATACGCCGCCGTCGTTGGTTTGCTGCTGATCGCTTCTGGGATCAAGCTCCGCAGGCGCGCCAGTTCTTCGGTGATGCTCGCGCATTAGGCCTTCGAAGGAGCAATCCGCCGTGAGGGGATGCGCTAGGTCCCAAGTTCGGTAAGTTAGTGGCTGTGAAGATAGCTACCTGGAATGTGAATTCGCTCCGCGCACGTGCCGACCGTGTGGAGGCCTGGCTGCAGCGCAGTGACTGCGACGTCCTCGCCATGCAGGAAACCAAATGCAAGGACGACAACTTCCCCTGGGAGCTCTTCGAACGCATGGGTTACGAGGTGGCCCACTTCGGTGTGAGCCAATGGAACGGCGTCGCGATCGCCTCCCGTGTAGGGCTCGACGACGTCGAACGCACCTTTGTTGACCAGCCTGCCTTCGGAAAGGCCGGCAAGGACCCCGTACAGGAAGCCCGTGCCATCGCTGCGACCTGCGGCGGGGTAAGGGTATGGAGCCTGTACGTTCCCAACGGCCGTTCCTTGGACGACGAACACATGCCGTACAAGCTGAAGTGGCTGGACACCTTGAAGGGCCACGCCGCCAACTGGGTCACTGAGAACCCCGAGACGCAACTGGCGCTCATGGGCGACTGGAACATCGCCCCGTTGGATGACGATGTCTGGGACATCGACTTCTTCCGGGAAAACGCACTCACTCACGTCAGCGAACCCGAGCGCGAAGCCTTCCGTGCGTTCGAAGCGGCTGGTTTCACCGACGTCGTCCGCCCCTACACCCCAGGGCCTGGCGTCTATACCTACTGGGACTACACCCAGCTCCGGTTCCCCAAGAAGGAGGGCATGCGGATCGACTTCGTCATGGCCTCCCCCGCGCTGGCCGCCCGCGTCACGGGAGCCTCGATCGACCGCGAGGAGCGCAAGGGCAAAGGCGCCTCGGACCACGCTCCCGTGATCGTGGAGCTAACGGACTGAGCGGTAACAATTGATGGAGGAGGCGGGCCCGCGATGAGCGGAAAGCTATACGGGAATCAGGCTGGGCTGCCCTTCTCTTCAGCGCTGCGCGTCTACGAACCCCTCGAAGCCTTCCCGGAGGACCAGCGGCAGCAGCTCGTGGCGAGCGGTACCCGCAGCGGTTCGCGGGCCGCCGTCGAGAATGCCGAGTTGCTCGCTTCCCTTGGACGGGTCACCCGAAAAGGCGGGGATCCTTTCCCAACAGGCAGCACTGACCTGGTCCGCATCACCCGGCTTCCGTCCGGAGATCCGAACGACCCCGACGCCGGGCGGCTGCTCTATTGCCCCAGCCAACTGGTGATCCGGGCAGGCTTGGCGGCCAACGCCCTCATGGAAGGGATCCACGGACCACTCGCGGAGCTGCTCATCCCCGTGGACCAGCGCGACCGGCACCAGGCCCGAATCGACCGCATCAATGCCAGTCACGACGCGAAGCGCGTCCACACCAGGGCCTCCACCTGGGGAATCCCCTTCAGCTGGTTCTCGCTGTTCCAGGAGTCGGACCGCAAGGACGTCGTGGAATCCGGTGGACGCATCCTCACGGTCAGGGTCTGGGCCTCACTGACTGATGCCCTGGACCGCGCACGCTTCGCCGTAGCCAATCTTGCCCTCGCCGCGCCTGACCTGGACATGCTCGATGACCTCACTCAGCTCACCGAATGGCTCGAATTGTTCCACGTGCAGTCCATGGTCGAGCTGGACTACGGCGCAGTGGCAGACAAGGTGTACCCGGATGAATCGCCGATGGATGTCCGGCTAGGCATCGAATGCTTGGCCGAGGGCGACATGACAGGAGCCGCCGCGGCCTACCGCCGACTGGCTTCCCGCTGGATCCCCATCAGGCAGCTGGCGCGGGCTTCCTAGCTCACGGGCCGGGTCAGTCCTTGGGTCGGGGCGGACCGGTGGTTTCCCGGACGATCAGCCGGTGGGGTGCCTTCATTGAGCGTACGGAGCCTGCTTCACCGGCCAATTCGTCCAGCAGCATGCGCGTGCCCAGTTGGCCTTGTTCAACGGGGTCCTGGGCTACGGTCGTCAGGCCCATGGCCTCGGCGAATTCATGGTTGTCAATGCCGATGATGGACAAGTCCTCCGGTACACGGACGCCACGGCGCCGCGCCTGCAACATGGCTCCCATGGCCATTTCATCGGAGGCGCAGAAGATCGCAGTCGGCTTGCGTCCTGGCTTGTCCCAGAGCTCGTCGAAGGCTTGCTGGCCACTGCCCACCGTGAAGTTTCCGAAAATGTCCCATTCCGGTGGCATGGAATAACCCGCGCTCGTCATGGCATCGGTGAAACCGTCGACGCGAAGCCGCGGCACCGTGAAGTTCAGGTCGGAGTCGTCTTGGCCATGGAGCAATGCGATCTCGCGGTGTCCCAGGTTCAGCAGATGCATGGTGGCTTCCACAGACGCGGCGTAATCGTCAATGCCGATGCTCGGGCAGTCTTCCACCGGACCACCGACAATCACCAAAGGAATGTCGATCCTTTGGAGATCTGCGATTTCTTCCGACGTCAGGGACATGCAGAGGACCAGGAGTGCATCGATTTGTTTGTAGACCATGGTCTTGCTGAACAGGCGTTCCCGCGCTCCACGCTGCCCACCCAGGTTGAACAGGGAGAGGTTGTAGCCGCGGGCGTGAAGCTCGCGGTCTACGCCCTCGATGGCTTTGAAGAAGAACCAACGGTCCACATACGGGGCCAGGACGCCGACGGTCTTGGTGCGGCCCGTGGCCAGGCCGGAGGCGGACGACGACGCCACATACCCGAGTTCTCCGGCTACCCGCAGGATCTTTTCCCGCGTAGCCGGAGATACTCGGGGAAGGCCCCGCACCGCGCGCGAAACCGTGGCGGTGGAAACGCCTGCGGCCAGTGCGACATCCTCAATGCTGGCTCCTGCGTGGCCGCCACGCTGGGACCGTTCGTTCGTTTTTGCCACTCGAGCCCCCTCAAAGAATCCGTGCGGATGCCGAGGGTTCCTTCCCAGACGGCAGATAGCCAGCGTATTCCGCCTGGTCGCCCTCCGCCCATTCCGCGCTACTTATTTCGGACCGCATGAATTAGGACCGCCGCTCAGGTGAGGCGCCTGCCAGTCCTGGGCGGAAGCTTGCGGCGCATTCGAATCAGGCCCCACATAGCCAGCACTACCGCCAGCAGGCCCAGGGCCCAGCCCAATGCGGGCTGGGCCGTGAGCTCGGCGCTCACCGTCACGACTAGCAGAACCAGGCCCCAGAAGCCGAGGAGGCCAAGGACGATATCCAGGTCCTCAGCCGAGCGGACCCTTCGCAGATCGGAAGGGTGCGCCTTGCTGTCCTCAGTCATTTGACGGCGCCCGCAGTCAGGCCCGCCACGATCTTGCGCTGGAACACCAGCACGAGGATCACGAGCGGGATGGTGACAATGGTGCCCGCGGCCATGACGGCGGTGTACGGCTCCTGGTGCGGCTGCGCTCCGGCAAAGTAGGCGATCGCAACGGTGACGGGGCGAGTTGCGTCCGAGGACAGCTGGCTCGCAATGAGGAACTCGTTCCACGCCCCGATGAAGGCCAGAATCGCCGTGGTGAACGTCGCAGGCGCGGCGAGGGGCAGGATGATCTTCCGGAAGGCCTGACCCTGCGTGCACCCGTCAATGCGAGCGGATTCTTCGAGCTCCCACGGCATCTCGCGGAAGAACGACGTCAGCGTGTAGACCGTGAGCGGGAGGGTGAAGGAGATATCCGGGATGATCATCGCCTGGTACGAGCCCATCCAGCCGATGTTGGTGAACAGCTGGAACAACGGAGTCACCAGCGCGACGCCCGGGAACATCGACGCACCGAGGATGAAACCCATGACGGCAAACTTGAACCGGAAGTTCAGGCGTGCGAGTGCGTAGGCGGCGAACACGCCCACCACGAGGGCGACGATCGTGGTGGCACCCGCCACGATGAGGCTGTTGAGCAGGTTCCGACCGAAGTGGTTGCCAAGGCTCTCATCGAAGACCGTCGCGAAGTTGTCCCCCGTGACGTGTGTCGGCCAAAAGGTCGCATCGAAGGTGAACGCAGTGTCGCGGAAGGCTGTCACGATCATCCAGTACGCCGGCACGAGGCACCAGACGAGGATGATGGCAGCGGAGATGTAGGTGCGCAGCTGCCCCATTCGAAGCCCTTACGGCGATCTGGCGTGGTTGCAGCGCGTGGAAGCGTGGCGGTGGCGGCCATGTTACTTCCTTCCCGATGAGGTGGCCGCGCCCACGGCGTTGGCGCCAAGGAAGCGGACGAAGATGAAGGCGACGAGGAAGATCACGATGAAGGTGACGGTCGAAAGCGCTGCCGCGCTATTGAACCCTTCGCGGATCTGGTCGACGACGAGAATCGAGAGCGTCGTCGTGTTGTTGGCGCCCTGCGTCATGATGTACGGCAGGTCGAACATGCGAAGCGCGTCAAGCGTGCGGAACAGGATCGCGACCATGAGTGCCGGCTTGACGAGCGGCAACGTGATCAGCCTGAAGCGCTGCCATGCGGTTGCGCCGTCGACCTTCGCTGCCTCATAGACTTCATCCGGAATGAGCTGCAGGCCAGCGAGGATGAGAAGCGCCATGAACGGCGTCGTCTTCCACGTGTCCGAGATGACCACCGCCCACTTGGCAGGCCATTCCGACCCCGTCCAGAGGATCTGGGTGCCGAACAGCTTGTTCGCGATGCCGTCGAACGCGAAGATGAAGAACCAGAGCTTGGCCGTAACGGCCGTGGGGATAGCCCAAGGGACGAGAACGGCGGCGCGGACCGCGCTCCGCCCTCGGAAGGATCGCGCCATGATGATCGCCATCCAGAATCCCAGTACGGTCTCGAGGGCCACCGTCACCACCGTGAAGAAGAAGGTGGTTCCCATCGCGTTCCAGAACTGGGACCCGAGGGTTCCTGGCGGGCAGGATTGGCCGTTGCACTGCTGGAACAGCCAGTGGGTGTAGTTCTCGAATCCGGCGGGGCCGCCCTGCTCGAAGAACCCGGTCGCAGGATTGAGGCCCGCGTCCTTCTGGAAGGACATGATGATGGCGTTGACCACCGGGTAGATGATGACGACAGCCAGAAGGATTAGCGTCGGCACCAGCAAGACGGAGGCCCACCGGCCTTGGGTCACCTGCTTCCGGTCCGCGCTCTCGCGGCCGGGCATGTGGTGGGTCTCAGCTGGCGCCCCGGCCTGGGTGCGCTCCGGGAGTTTCGTAGACATGGAGTCTCTCCTGTTCAGGGGGCCGATGGCCCGGGGGTCCGTTCCGACGCCCGGACCATCGGCTCACAACTTGGCTACTTGGCGGCTTCGATGGCCGACTGCATGTCGGCCACCGCCTGGTCGACCGTCTTCTCCCCCTTGAGGGCGGCGTAAGCGTTGTCCTCCACCGCCTTGGTCACGGCCGGGTAGAACGGCGTCACCGGGCGCGGGACGGCGTTCTCGATCGACGTCTTAAGGACCGGCAGGTAGGCGAGCTTGGACGTCAGGCTCGGGTCCGTGTACAGGGCGCCCAGGACAGGAGCCAGCGAGCCCTGTGTCGCGTAGAACTTCTCGGTTTCCTCACTCGTCATGAACTTCATGAAGTCCAGCGACGTGGCCTTGTTCTTGGAGTAAACGCTCATCGCCAAGTTGTGACCGCCGAGGGACGAGGCGCCAGGGCCGGACTTGCCGGGAAGCGGGGCGATGCCGAACTTGTCGGCCACCTTGGAGGAACCGTCGGTCTTGCTCGCGATGTTGAAGACATACGGCCAGTTGCGGAGGAACAGGAGCTTCCCGTCCTGGAAGGCGGTCCGGCTGTCCTCCTCCTTGTAGGTAATGGCCTCCTGCGGGATGTTGCCGTTCTTGAATGCCTCGACGAGCTTGCCGAGACCGGCCTTCGCCTCCGCCGAGTTAACCGCCGCCTTGCCTGAGTCGTCAACGATCTTGCCGCCGAACGAGTTGATGGCCTCGGCTGCGTTGACCGTCAGGCCTTCGTACTTCTGGAACTGGCCCGCGTAGCAACCGATGTTGTTCTGCTTCGCGATGGAGCACATGCTCATCATCTCGTCAAAGGTCTTGGGCGGCGTCGGCACAAGATCCTTGCGGTAGTAGAGGATGCCGCCGTCGGAGGTCTGCGGTGCGGCGTAGAGTGTGCCGCCGTATGTGGCTGTCTTGACGGTCGCGGGGAGCATGGCCGAGGTGTCGAAGGTCGTCTTGTCCTTGAGCGGCTGCAGCCAGCCCTTCGCCGCGAATTCAGCTGTCCAGATCACGTCGACGTCGACGACGTCGTAGTTCGCGTCCTTCCCTTGGAAGTGCTGCACGAGGTCGTCGTGCTGCTGGTCGGCAGCATCGGACTGCTCCTTGAAGGTGACCTTCTGGTCCGGGTGCGCCGCGTTCCATTTATCGACGAGCGGGCGCACCACGTTGCTGTTGTCCTTGCCCTGTACGTAAGTAATGGGTCCGCGGCCGTCAAGGTTGGCTGCGGCGTCGCCGCCGCCTGAGGCTGTGCCGCCGCCACCGCCGCCACCACAGGCGGACAGGGACATGGCGAGCACGCCAGCCATAGCGGCCGGCAGAAGGTACTTGCGAGTTTTCATGCTGGGGACTCCTCAATGAGTGGACCAGGTTTTTTCCGCGGTGCGGTTGATGTGGTGAGCCTCACATTAGTAAGCTTCCGGGTAGTAATGCAAGCGTTTACACAAAAATGTTATCGAGAGGAATCCAGTGCCGCACTCCCCGATCCCAACCCCCGGTTCCAGCATTTCCGCGTGGTGGGCAAGCGCCGTCGTATACCAGATTTATCCCCGTTCTTTCGCCGATGCCAACGGCGACGGAATGGGCGATCTAGCCGGAATCTCGGCGAAGCTGCCGTATCTGCAAGAGCTGGGTGTGGATGCCGTGTGGCTCTCCCCGTTCTACAAATCTCCGCAAGCTGACGCTGGATACGACGTCGCGGACTACCGTACCGTGGACCCCCTCTTCGGTACCTTGGACGACTTTGACGCCATGCTGGAGAAGGCCCACGGCCTGGGGATCAAGGTAATCGTCGATCTCGTGCCCAACCACACGTCGGACGAGCACGTATGGTTCCGCGAAGCCCTCGCCGCCGCCCCCGGCTCCCCCGAGCGCGAGCGCTACATGTTCCATCCGGGCAAGGACTCCAAGCCGGGCTCCGGGGACGGGGCCTTGGCCCCGAACAATTGGAAGTCCATCTTCGGCGGCCCCGCCTGGACGCGCCTGACGAACGACGACGGCACTCCCGGCCAGTGGTACCTACACCTTTTCGACACGAAGCAGCCAGACCTCAACTGGGAGAGCCCGGAAGTCCACGAAGAGATGCGCTCGGTGCTGCGTTTCTGGCTGGACCGCGGAGTTGACGGCTTCCGGGTGGACGTTGCCCATGGCCTGGTCAAGGAAGCCGGACTGCCGGACTGGGAGGGCTCTGCTGCCATGGTCGAAGGCGGCCTATCCGCACCGGGCGCGCACAGCGAGGCCGTCGAACCCCATACGGCCCACCCTCACGTCGATGGAAAAGCGCCCGCCGGGCAAGCCGCCGGAGGGGCCGAGACCGCCGTCGAACACAAGGTCAAGCCGCCGCTGGACCCGCCGTCGCCCTTCTTCGACCAGGACGGCGTCCACGAAATCTACCGGGGATGGCGCCAAGTCCTGTCAGAGTACGACGGCGACCGCATGCTGGTTGCCGAGGCTTGGGTCGAGCCGCCCGAACGGCTGGCCCGGTACATCCGCAAGGATGAAATGCAGCAGGCCTTCAACTTCGATTTCCTGCTGGCTGGCTGGGACGCGGAGCGTATGGCGGAGGCAATCCAGTCTTCGCTGGACGCCGCGGGATCGGTGGAGGCGCCCTCCACCTGGGTCCTGAGCAACCACGACACCGTCCGGCACCCCAGCCGCTTCGGGCTGGCAGACCCCACGACGTTTCCCAAGGGCATCGCGGCGGAAGACGAACAGCCCGACGCCGCCCTTGGACTGGCGCGGGCACGCGCCGCTTCCATGGTGTCCTTCGCCTTGCCCGGCTCCGCCTATCTTTACCAGGGTGAAGAACTCGGCCTGCCGGAGCACACGTCCTTGCCGGCCAAAGCGCGCCAAGACCCCTCGTTCTTCCGCACCAAAGGCGTGGAACGCGGCCGCGACGGGTGCCGAGTGCCTTTGCCGTGGAAAGCCGCCGAGTCCGGCTTCGGATTCTCGGAAGCGTCCACCGCAGGCGACGCGCTTGCGGCCGTGATCGGCAAGGCGCCTACTGCGCCGTGGCTGCCCCAGCCTGAATCGTTCGGCGAGCTTGCCGCGGACCTCCAGGCCGGCATCGACGGTTCTACCCTGGAGCTATACCGCTCGGTCCTGTCGTTCCGCAAGGACCATCACCTGGGTTCGGGCACGTTCACGTGGGCGGAGGAGCACGATCCAGCCAACGGAATCCTGGCCTTCCACAATCGGGACGTGTTGGTGGTGGTCAACATGGGAGCCGCAGCCCTTGCTGTGCCAGCGGGCTTCAGGGTTGGCCTTTCCAGCGACGGCGGCTCAGGCGGGGCTTCGATCGTCCCGAATAGCGGGGCGTACCTCCTGGCGCTGTAAGGGTTGCCCTTCCAGACCTTCTTTGGCGCGAAAACGGGGCCGACACGCAGAGTTTGCTGCGTGTCGGCCCCGTTCTGTGGGCAAAAAGGGTCAGGAAGGCGCCGCCATCACGGGCTCGGAGCCTACTTACCACCCTTGAAGAAGCCAGCGATCTTGGAGCCGAGGCCCTTGACGTTCTCGGCCACGTCACCGGCGATCTCCTTGGCGTTCCCGGCAACATCCCCCGCGAGTTCCTTGGCGTTATCAGCCACGTCACCGGAAAAGAATTCCTTCACGTTCTCCGCTGCGTCGCCGGCAAATTCCTTCGCGTTCTCGACGGCTTCGCCAGCAACATGCTTGGCCTGTTCCGCCGCAGCTTCAGCGGTCTTCTTGATGTCGTTGACTTCTTCGCTCATGGTTTTCTCCTTGTTTCTGGTCCACATGTTCTGGTCCATCGGCTTGACTCGGACACAGGGTCCGTTGCCGGCCGGGCAAGCCCAACCAAAGGGAAGAGTTCCCCCTCTACCGTTCAAACTATGGCCCTGTGCAAACCTCCGCAACACAAAGGCCGGGCAGGAACATTGCGGCGCGGTTAACAATGGCCGCACCTCCGGGTCTAACGAACGCGCTCGGCCTTGCTGAACCTGGCCCTCGCGCCAGCCCCAATATGAATCAACACCGGGGTCCTGCGGCCCACCACCACATCCAGGGCCTCCACAAGCCGCGAAACGTCCGCGGCGAGGGTATGCGGGGATACGCCTTGACGGGGCTGGACCCGGATCCTAAGGCCCGGACGACCCCTCACCTCATAGGTAGCCACCGTAACGCCCGCAAGATCCGGACGATCGGCGAGTGCCGCCTTCAGCGCCTGCTCCGCCAAATTCCCGCCAATGCGAACATCGCCGGCGGTCCGGCGGTCGTCATAGTCCGACACGATGAGGTTGGCGCGGCCTTTGCCTTGCTGCGATACCCAAGCCACCATCAGCACGATCAGCACGATCAGCACCACCAGCGCCGCTACCCAGAGCCAGCTTTCCTCACGGCCCGGAATCCGGGTCTGTTCCGAGAGGTATTTGGCGTGTTCCCAGACTCCCGTGGACCAGCTGCGCCACCAACTGCCCACCGCGGGAACGGTGGCGAGCAGCACTAAGAGGATGCCGACGGCGAACAGCTTCAGGCCAAGGATGCCAATCAAGATGCGGTTAAGGACATGCGGGGTTCCGTTCATGCGCCGATCACCCCGGATGTAGCCACATTGACGCGGACGGCCGGCATGGGCGAAGGCGCCATTTTCTGAAGTTCATTTTCGACGGCGGCAAGGATCCGTTCCTCGTGCACGGGCACGCCGGAGGTGGGCCGGACGTTGACTACTGCTTTCCGCTGCGAAACAACCACCATGACTTGCTCCTGGGTGACATTCGCTGCTGTTCGGGCGGCCCTGGCGAGTGCGGAAGCAATGACCTCGTCGTCCACGACCACTCCGGCCCGGGGATCCTCAAGCAAATGCCGGAACTTCCGGCCGGGCAGGACAGCGTTCAACAAGAAGATCAATCCCACCATGGCTACGACGCCGCCAAGGGAGCCGAGCAGCAGGGGCGAAATACCTTCGGGCAGGGCTATGAGGCGTTCGGCCGCAGTTTGCGGGTCAATGAGCCACGGCGGTTGGCCAATGGCGCGCAGGGCGGATTCGAGGAGTGCATAGACGCAGGCTGCGATGACCAAAACCGCGGCGAGCCCGGCCATTCCCGCACGGGAGGACCGTGTCTCGCGCTTCAGGATGCGCCGGAGTCCTGCATCGATCGGATCGCCGCCCTCCGGGGTCTCTGGCGCCTGGTTTCCGGGGTGCTGGCCTTCGCTCGCCTGGGGGTCTCCCGCGTGCGGGTGGCTACTGTGCGGGTGCGGGGTCTGCAGGTCGCTCATTGGACACGAGCTCCTTCACTGATGCGTGCGCCGCTGATCCGGATATCCACCCGGCTCAGGGTGGAGCCGCTGAGTTCGGTGACGCGTTCAAGGATGGCCGTCTTGGCAGCCACGGCGCGGTCCCAAACCGATCCACCGAATCCGTCTACCCGCCGTGGATCCCTGAGGACCTCCGTCAGCGAGGGCACACGGATCGGAGCGGCCACCGAGAGCGCCAGAAGGCCGTCGTCGTCTGAACATTCGGCTCGAACATCCTGTGGCGAGACACCCAGCGCCTCTGCAGCGGCCGCCTGTGCCAAAGTGGTGAGGGCCTGGGTGCTGATCCGGTTGTGGCCGGCCATCGTGATGGCGGGCTGCACCGCCTCAGCCATGGAGCTCATGACGATGAGCGACGGCCGGTGAGGGCGTCCAGCACGCTGCGCAGGTCAAGTTTTCCGTCCGCGGCGCGGCCCAGAAGTGCGCCGATGCCCATGAAGAGAAGGGCAATGACAAAACCCCACAGCCCGAATTGGAAAGCCATGAACGCCACGAAGGCGCCGATCCCGATCCCGACAACAGTCATGCTCACTGGAGTGGCTCCCTTTCCGATAATGCGCTTTTTGTTCCAGCTTTAACAGGCGGGGCAACGTAGACATCGTTGATTTCGACGTTGACCTCTATGACTTCCAGTCCCACCAACGATTCGACCGCGGCATAAACGGCCGCGCGAACCTGGTTGGCGACATCATGCAATGGGTACCCGTAAATGGCCACAAGGTTGATATCCACGGCCACCTGGGTTTCGCCGACCTCGGCGCGGACGCCCGCAGCATGGTCCTGGCTACCGACGGCGTCGCGGATGGCTCCAAGCGCGCGTGAAGGGGCCGAGCCCAAGGAGTAGACACCCGGAACCGCCCTCGCGGCAATGCCAGCAACCTTGGCGACAGCGGAATCCGAGATCACTGTGCGGCCGCTTGCTGCCACCGTTTGTCGATCCTCGGAAACCGGAGCCCCAACGGCTTCCGGTTCAGGCGCGGTGAAGCTTTCCTGCGGTTCCATGTAGCCCTCCCCTTCTGTTGAGTACCACCCTAGCGCTTGCCTGTGACAAGGCGGAGACAAAGGTGAATACAAAGAGGAAGACGGCAGCTCAGGCCCATTACTTGCAGTTCTTGTTGACCCAGTCCTCGATCGGCTTGGAGAGCGCCTCGAACTCCCCGGTGCCGTATTTGCTGTAGTCACTGCCCGCCGAATCGATGAAGGCCTTGAGCTTTTCAAAGTGCGGCTTCAGTTCATCCGGAACTTTGCCCTGCATCTTGGCCAGCTCATCCTGGGCCTTCTTGATATCGTCGGGGTTCCCACCTGCCAAGCTCGCCAACGGCAAAAGGGAAATGCTCAGCCACGTGGCACTTACGGAAACGCAGGCCTCGTTCATCGAACCGAAGGCGCCGTACAAGCCACCGGAGCCGGTAGGTGCAGTGCTCGGCTCGCTGCTTTGAGGGGGCGCCGGAACGGTCGGCGACTGTTGCTTACTCTGGGCCGATTGGGTGCCTTGGGCTGTTGGCATTTGAAATGCACAACCACTCAAGGCCAAGGTTGAGGCCACCAAAGTGGCAAGCAGCAGCCGCGGCGTGTTTTTCATTTTTCTCCCCATTTTTCGCGCGTATCGACGTGCCAACGGGGAAAGAATATGCCCGGGAGAGTTGGATGAATAGAGCCGGGGCGTCCCAGGGCCGCGCTTCGGGATGGCGCGCCGACGTCAGCGTCAGCGCTGCCGCCGTCGGATTCTGCTGGATCAATCCCGTCACACAGCGTGCCGGCCCCGAGATTCCAAGGATCTGGAGTTTATCCACTCGAATGATTGAGCAGAATCCGACACCTCCGCTCGGGCCGACGTGTCCCCCCTCCGAGGGAAGGCGTTGAGTTCTTCATCCTCGGACAGCGCTGCTCAGTCAAAGTCATCGGCATTGATATCGACGAGTTCGAAAGGATGCGAGCCAATAACGGACCCCGGGTTGCGGATCACCACGACCGAACCATTTCATTTCCCGGCGGAGGTCGGTTCCGAGCGACCAGACGACACCGACGTCATTGCTGGCGCCAACAGAGCTCCGCCTTACCGGACGTGACAGAGAACTTGACCTGCGGATTCAAACTCTGTGAAGCCGCGCCGCCAGACACTCCGGTTTTATACACCTTTTGCCCTATAACCCCGCACTGCGCACCATTGCATTCAATTGGTTAAGAGAAAAGCGCCGGTTCCGAAGAACTAGCGCTTCCCAGTGGGTGGCTCCGACCGGCGTCGATCCGGTGACCTTTCGATTTTCAGTCGAACGCTCTACCAACTGAGCTACAGAGCCTTAGGTGACAATGTCACCATGATTGCCGGAATTTCTTCCGGCAATCAGAGCGACCCTGACGGGACTTGAACCCGCGACCTCCGCCGTGACAGGGCGGCGCGCTAACCAACTGCGCTACAGGGCCTTGCTTGTTTGCAGTATCTCTACCGCCTTTTTCAAGGCTTCCAGCCTACCAGACTTCTCAGCCTAGTTTGACCAGTTCCTCGCGTACCCCCAACGGGATTCGAACCCGTGCCGCCGCCGTGAAAGGGCGGTGTCCTAGGCCGCTAGACGATGGGGGCCTGGAACAATCCGAATTCGCGACGGTCACCAACACCATGTGTTTTACCGCTTCTCGCTCGTCCGAACTGGACTCTAAAACTTTAGAGCATAGTCAGGGTTATTCCCAAATCGCGCCCCGCGGAACGCAAACCGGTATCAAACCAGGACTCAACCCAGCGTTCAAATCCGCTCCGTCAGAGTTGGCGGTTTCTTGTTGCAAGGCGTCCGAATTCCGCCAGTCCGTCCCGCCCTTCGCGGACTAGATTGGCATCATGGCCACAAGCACCCCAACCTCTCCGGCGACCACAAACTCCCGGACCATCAGCAAGCTCGGCATCGCTGCCGTCGTCGTCACCGTTGTCCTTTGGGCGTCCGCGTTCGTAGGCATCCGCGCCGTGGGGCCAAGCTTCTCCCCGGCTCCTTGACGCTCGGGCGGCTGGCGGTTGCCGCCGTCGCGCTCGGCATTGTCGCCCTGCCGAGGCTCAAGCGCTGGCCGAAGGGCCGCGAATGGTGGCCCATCCTGTCCTACGGCGTCATGTGGTTCGCGGGTTACAACCTGGCCCTGAACGCCGCTGAGCACATGCTGGACGCCGGAACCAGCGCCATGCTCATCAACGTCTCACCCATCCTGATCGCGGTCCTCGCCGGCGTCATCCTGAAAGAAGGCTTTCCGCGCTGGCTGATCATCGGCAGCCTGGTGGCGTTCGGCGGGGTTGCGCTGATCGCGCTCGGTTCGGGACAGCGCTCGACGGCGGACGTCGCCGGGGTGCTGTTGTGCCTACTCGCCGCTGTGCTCGCCGCGGTGAGCGTCATCGTCCAGAAGCCCGTGCTGCGCGCGTTCTCCGCGGCGCAGGCCACGTGGTTCGGCATCATCGTAGGCGCCGTCTGCTGCCTGCCGTGGGCAGGCCAACTGGTGTCCGAGGTGCAGGCCGCTCCCCTTCCGGCCACGCTTGGACTGGTGTACCTGGGGATCTTCCCCACGGCCATCGCTTTCACCACCTGGGCATATGCCCTCTCCCTCATCGAGGCCGGAAAGCTCGCCGCAACGACGTACCTGGTTCCAGGCACCACCATTCTGATTTCCTGGGCGGTGCTCAGCGAGATCCCCACCATCTGGGGCCTGGTGGGCGGCGTGATCTGCCTGGTCGGCGTCGGGTTGACGCGGCGCCGGTCCCGCTAGAGCCACCGCCATCGTCGAAGAACCCGGCCCTACCTGGCCATTCCCGCAAGAAGCTCGCGGTGCGTGGGCGGGTTTGCCCCAGGGCGCCCCACGGTAATAGACGCGGCCATGGAAGCGGTCTGGCCGATGCGTTCGAGAACTGTGGGCGCAAGCCCCTGGCTACCGCGCAGCAGCAGTCCGAGGATCAGTGCCGACATGTACGAATCGCCGGCGCCGATGGTGTCCGCCACCACCGAAGTCACCGCGGGGACCGTCAGCTGGGTGTGGAGCGTCGCCATCAGCGAGCCTTCGGCACCTCGCGTGACCACGGCGAGGCCCGCACCGAGGCCCAGGATGTGCTTGGCGGTCTCCTCCAGGGACTTGCCCGGATAGAGCCAGAATGCGTCGTCGTCACTGAGCTTCACGACGCTGGTCAGCGGTACCAGCTCCTCGAAAATGCGGAGCGCCTCGCTGTGGCTGCCCAGGAGGTCCGTGCGGATGTTGGGGTCGTACGTGACAATGCATCCGCCTTGCGCCTGCTCCAGGAGGTTCCTGACCACGCCAGCGCCAGGCTCGAGGAACGTGGCAATCGAGCCCGTATGGAGGATCTTCGGGGCGTAAGGGAGTGCGGCGGGAGCCAGTTTCCACTCGATGTCGAAGGTGTATTCGGCCGAACCGTCCGCGGCGATCTCGGCGGTCGCCGTCGCGGTCTTCGCGAGCGATTGCGAGCCCGGCAGCACAACTACACCGGCGCTTGCCAGGTGCGTCGCGATGGCCTCGCCGCGGGAGTCGCGCCCGACGGCGGTGAGCAGCCCGGCCTTCACGTCGAGCCGCCCGAGGCCGTAGGCGACGTTTGCCGGCGAGCCGCCGGGGTATTCGGTCTGCCCTTCGGGCGAGTTGACGATGTCGATGAGCGCTTCGCCGACCACGACGACGTCGAGCGGCTCGGACGCAAGGGGCGAGTGGTTCATGCGTTTCCTGTTCCTTGGTTGGGGAGTTTCAGTAGCTACTAGTGAATTTCGGTGGCGCGGCCACGGAATGGCGTTCGACGAGTGGACATTCAAAGTATTCGGTTCGGCCGTTGCGGTCAGCGCCGGCCAGCAGCAGTTCAACGGCGCGCCGGCCCATCTCCAGGAAGGGCAGCTCGAGGGTCGTCAGTCCGGGCCGCAAGTGCGGGGCGAGCGTTTCCTGATTGTCGAAACCGACCAGGGAGACATCGCCCGGGATGGACAATCCGAGCTGGGCCAAAGCCTGGTAGGCACCCCAGGCGGTGCGGTCATTGGCGCAGAAGATCGCCGTGGGCGGCTCCGGACCGGCCATGAGCCCAAGGGCGTTGTCGAAACCACCCGATTCGTGCCCGTCGCCTGCGCGGTGCAGCCCGGAATCGGGGTTGAGACCCGCCTCCTCGAGCGCCCGGACATAGCCCGCATGGCGCCCGACGGCGGCCGGAAGCTCACCGTCCGGGTCACCGATGTTGATCATCGCGATCCGGCGATGTCCGGCGTCGAGCAGCCGTTTGGTGGCGGTGTAGCCGCCCAGCTCTTCTTGCGGAGCGATGCTGGGAAAGCGTCCGGATCGGTCACGAGAATTGAGCACGACGGCGGGCACCTCCGCCAGGACGTCGGGCACGTCAAGGACCCGGTGGTACATGGCGGCGTAGACCACTCCGGCGACTTTGTAGGACAGCATGGTCTCCAGTGAAGCGGCCTCCAGGGCCTTGTCACCGCCCGTGTTGACGGTCAGGAGCAGCAGCCCGGCCTCCCACGCCCTCGCTTGCGCGCCCTCGATGATCTTGCCGGCGAAAGGCGCGGTGGCCACGAAGTCGCCGACGAAGCCGATCATCCCGGCAACGCCGTCGCGGAGCACTTTGGCGTGGGCGTTGGTCCGGTAGCCCAAGTCATAGGCGGCGGCATGGACCTTGCGGCGGGTCTCCTCCGAGAACCTGGTTCCCGCGGCGTCGTTGAGCACCAGCGAAACCGTGGCCTGGGAAACACCGGCAGCAGCAGCGACGTCGTTCATCGTCGTGCCGGATCTGCTACCGGGGCGGGTCATGGGAGTGGCCTGTCTGTCGCGAACTTTGAGGGGGCTTGTCACAGGATCCGCACGGCTGGGTGGGCTTAACCTGGGGCTGGTTATACGAATTACCAGCCCGGAAAACTGTAGCTGCCATGACATCCGGCGTCAACGGCCCGGCCACGGACTAGAGTCAGAGCATGCCCGCGAATTTGCCTCCCGGCCTGCCGATCGTTCCCGACGGCGATGGCCCCGGCGGCCAGCGCACTTCCTCCCCGCTTCCAGGTACCGGGACTGGCTCTCGGGCGGCACAGTTCAATACCGCGCCGTTCAATATGTCGCCGGAAGACTTCGAAGCGGCGGTGGGCGACGCCCTGCTCCTGATTCCGGACAAGGCGGCCCGTGCCATGGACAATGTGGCGATCTTCATCGAGGACGACTACACGCCGCAGCCCGGAGACGCCCCAGGCACGGTGTTGCTGGGCCTGTACGAAGGCGTGCCGCTGACGGAACGGGACTCCTGGTGGGACGCCGGTTCACTCCCGGACCGGATCACCATCTTCCGGCAACCAATCCTGGATATCTGTTCATCGCGCCAGGAAGTGATCGACGAGGTCGCCATTACCGTGATCCACGAGATCGCCCACCACTTCGGAATCGGCGACGACCGCTTGCACGAACTCGGCTGGGGATAGCCTTGTAGGCATGGGGCACGATCACAACCACTCACACGGCGTCACCGCAACCGGCAAGCATCGGAAGCGGCTCATCGCTGTCTTGGCCATCACCCTCGCGGTGGTCCTCGTCCAGGTGGCGGGCGCCGTCGTCTCCGGTTCGTTGGCCCTGCTGGCCGACGCAGGCCACATGCTCTCCGATGCAGCAGGCGTCTTCATTGCCTTGCTTGCCGCATGGATAGCCACCCGCCCGCCGAGCGATCAACGCACCTACGGGTACCAGCGCGCCGAGGTCCTGGCCGCCCTGGCCAACGCCCTCATCTTGATCGTGATCTCGGTAGTGATCTTCATCGAGGCAATCCGCCGCTTCGGGGAGACGCCGGAGATCCGGACGGACGTCATGCTCTTTGCCGCCATCCTGGGGGCCGTGGCCAACCTGGTCTCGCTTCTCATCCTGCGCGGGGCCCAGAAGGAAAGCCTCAACGTCCGGGGCGCCTACCTTGAAGTCCTGGGCGACCTGCTGGGTTCGTTCGCCGTCATCGTCGCCGCGATTATCATCATGACCACCGGTTTACGGGCCGCCGACCCGATCGCATCCATCCTGATCTCGCTGATGATCCTGCCCCGTGCTTGGCACCTGCTGCGCGACGTGGTTGATGTGCTGCTGGAGGCCACGCCCAAGGGCGTTGAGGTCCAGATGATCCGCGAGCACATCCTCTCTGTCGAGGGCGTGGTGGCCGTTCATGACATCCACATTTGGACCATCACGTCCGGGGTTCCGGTCTTCTCGGCCCACGTGGTGGTGGAGGACCGGATCTTGGACGCCACGGGTGCGGACCGGCTCCTGGACCAACTCGGTTCCTGCCTCGGCTCGCATTTCGACACCGAGCACTGCACTTTCCAACTGGAACCGGCGGGCCACTCGGCACACGAAACCCACCAGCACGCCTAGGGCGCCTCAGCTCTCCGGGACTACCGTCCCGGTGGCGCCGTCCACCGTGATCGTTTGGCCGGAGCTGATCCGGGACGTGGCATCCGGGACGCCCACGACTGCCGGAATCCCGTACTCACGCGCTACGACGGCGCCATGGGAGTTGGGCCCACCCATCTCCATCACCAGTCCCCCGGCAGTCAGGAAGAGCGGCGTCCAGCCGGGATCGGTGGAGGGAGCCACCAGGATTTCCCCGGGTTCGAGATGAGCACCCACCGGGTCCATGATCACCCTGGCTACCGCAGTCACCGTTCCCGCCGAAGCCGGAGTTCCCAGCAACGCGCCATCCGGCATCGGTGCGCCCGCCGGAGCGCCAGTGCGGCCGAGCAGCCCGGAGGGCAGGGCTTCCGGCTCCGTGCCGTCCGAGAGCAGCACGCGTGGTACATGCCGGCGCTTCAGCTCAAGCTCGTAATCTTCCCGTCGCCGCATTACTACGTCATGGAGGTCCGCGCCGTCCAGGCCGAGGCGGGCGTCATTGAAATCCAGGAAGAAAACATCTCCGGCGTGATCGATGCTTCCCGCGTCCGCGAGGGTCTCTCCCACCTTCGAAATCTGTGCGCGGACCGCGGCGAAGGCAAGCACAAGGTTGTATTTGGGTAGCTCGCGCAGTCCTGCGAACATGCGCGTCCGCGCGAGTGCCATTTTCACGATTTTGGCATGGAGCGGACTCTTGGACCGCGCACGGGCCACCAGCACCGCAACCTGTTCCTCGGCGTCGTGGGCGGCTTTCTCGAACTGTCTGTCCGGCGCCAGGCGAGGATCGTCCAGGCGAAGGTAATTGGCCAGGACGCCAATGATGTGGGTGGGGTCGTCGGACCAGCGGGGCATGCCCAGATCGATTTCCGCGATGGCCCGGTGCCCGTAGTCGCGCAGGAACGAGGCCAATCCCGATTGCGCGACGCCCGGCAGCCCGCCGTCGTGGTAGCTCTCCGCAAGAGCCTCGGGGTCGCTGTTGGTAAGGATCTCCGCAGAAGCCGGGTCGTCGCGGATGCTGGTTGCGAGCCGCCACAGCGCAAGGTCCATTTCAGTGGTGACGTTGTTGGGCAGGCCGCGGATGACGGTCTGGAGTTCACCCCAGGAGGCTTGTTCGCCCAGTAGTTTCCGGACCAACCCCATCATCGCGAAGCCGAGCGCTACCGGAGGCAAGGTGTTGGGCAGTATGGGGAACAATTTTTCGCCCAGTATCCGCTCAGCGTGGTCAAGCCTTTGACGGGGGGTGGAATCGGCGGATAGTTCGAGCGCAGCTTTCAGGTTGTGGCCTAGTCCTTGAACCTTGTCCAGGGCAACGTTCGGCCGAAAAAGGGCGCGCAACAGGATCTCCGGAAGGCGGAAGCGGAACACGATTGGGGCCACATGCCTGATCGGCTTGAAGGGCGTCTTGCTGGTGACGGCGAAACGGGGGTCCTCGAACAGGGCGCGCATGACGGCCGCCGAGCGTGCTTCCATGACATCGAAGACCCTGGGCACGATGGCCCTGCCCGTAGTGCTCCGGAGCACCGAGGTCAGATCAAAATAGATGCGCTGCCCGGCCTCGTAGTATGGCGAAGGCCCCTTCCGCGGTTCAGGAACCCGGAATCCCGCCGCGCCAGCTACCGAAGACGCCATGAGCCTGATGCCCGCGAGGCCCATGGGAGTCAGCGGACGCGTGAGGCCTTGGGCGAGGCTGAAGCAAAGGTACGCGTGGGGGCCGGTGACTGCCGGTTGGCGGGTCATTTGCGGGTAGAGCGTGGTGATGGGGCGGGCTTGGGTGAGCCACAGCTTGCCATCGCCATCGATGGCCCATTCGTTATCCTGGGGTTCTCCATAGTGCTCCTCGACGCGCTGGCCGAGGGCAGCGAGTGCCCTGATTTGGGAGTCGCTGAGGCAAGCTCCTCCGGCCGGCCCGCCGGCGTCCAGCGAAGCCGTCGCGCCGTGGGTCCCGGGCGAATCGATCCTTTCGGTACCGCCTCCGGGAAGGGAGCGAATTACGAGCTTCCGATCCCCGATCCTTCGCTCCGTGATCCTGCCGGTGAGCGAGTCCACCACAAAGTGGTCTGGATTCACCGCGCCTGAGACCACGGCCTCACCGAGTCCGGGGTTGGCGTCGATGACTGCCTCGCGGCGCCGTCCGGTTACCGGATTGGCCGTGAACAGCACCCCGGCAGTATCAGCGTCCACCATGCGTTGAACGACGACGGCGAGTGTCACCGCAGCCTGGTCAATCCCGTTGCTTGCCCGGTAGCTGACCGCCCGATCAGTCCACAGCGAGGCCCAACACCTACGGACGGCCTGCAGCACGGCGTCGGCCCCTACGACATTCAGGTAGGTGTCCTGCTGCCCGGCGAAACTCGCAAAGGGCAGGTCCTCCGCCGTCGCGGAGGACCTGACGGCCACCGCCGATTCCGGGCCCAGCGCGACGTAGGCCTGGCGGACGGCGTCCTCGACGTCGGCAGGGATCCCGGCGTCGAGCACCGCATCCCTGGCGCGCGCCGCAAGGGATGCGAGCCCCTCAAGGTCGCCAGGATCCACGTCCCCAAGCCTGTGGAGAACATCCGAGAGGGCTGACTCGGGGCTTGCCTCCCGCTGCAATGCGCGCCGATAGGCCTCCGTGGTCAGGCAAAACCCGGGCGGGACCGGAAGTCCCGCCCAGATCAACTCGCCGAGGTTGGCAGCTTTGCCGCCGACCTCGGGAAGCATGGATGCCCGGATCCGGCGCAGTTCGAGGATGAAGCGCGGCGCCTCCTCCGGCCCTGGATCTTCCTCCATCGCGCCTGCCTCCGCCAGTGTTTGGGTGCTTGCCTCTTGTTTGGCCGCTTTACCGTTATGCGGCAAGCATGGGACCGAACTTGACGCGGTCCGCCAGCCTCGGATCCTCGCGGTCAGGAACAACCAGCACGGGACCCTTGGCATGATGCAAGACGCCGTCCGACGTTGAACCGAGGAGCATCCCCGCGAAACCTCCCCGCCCGCGCGTGCCGAGCACCACGAGTTCCACGCCGCGGCTCACTTCCACGAGAACCTCGACGGGCGAACCGTCCAGCAACTGGGTTTCGACAGGTAGCGTTGGGAAGTGGCTCTTAAGCCATGCCAATCCTGCATCCAGCTGGACCCTGATGTCCTTGAAGAGGGCCTCCCGGTCCAAGGGCGCCGGAACCCAGGCCAACGAGCCGCTGTACTCGGGTACGGCACAAATGACGCGCAGCTTCGCGCCCATGCGTTGGGCCTGCTCGGCGGCTTCCAACACGGCAACGCGGGCCTGCTCCGAGCCGTCCACGCCCACTGCCACGACGTTCTCGATCACGTGGGGTCCAGCCTTGGCACGCTCAGCTTTGATGTGCCTGTCCTCCGTGGTTTCGCCCAAGCGGTCCGCGCAGAAAAGCGGGACGGTCACGGTGGGGCACTTGGAGTGCGCGGGAAGGGCGCTGCTCACCGATCCCAAGAGCCTGCCCACGAACCCACCACGTCCCCGGGTGCCGAAGACCAGGAGTTCCGCTGTTTCGGACAGGTCCAGCAGCACGCCAGACGCATCTCCGTTTTCCACCGAGCCATCGACGTCGATGGCGTAGCCTGAAACTTTCTCAAGGGCCTGCTTGACGATCGCCTCGGCGCCGTCCCGGATAACGGAGTCATCCACTGTTGCATATCCCCCGTCCAAGCCGGAAGCCGCGAAGATGGGGACCGAGTATGCCGTGACTACGTGCAGGGGAAGCTGCCTGCGCTCGGCCTCGCGGGCAGCCCAAATGAGGGCGCATTGGCCGTGTTCGCTGCCGTCAACGCCCACCACGATCCCGCCAGGGGCAATCGATGGTTCCTCTCTGTTGCCTTCGGTCTCTGGGTGATGGCTTTCAGAGTGTTTGCCGTGCTGGTCCATGGGGCCCGCCTCCTCGCACTACTGGCTGATGTTGCGGCTATTCTGCCAGAGGCCGCACCCACAACGTGTTTCTCGCTTGACTGCCGTGAGTTGCGGTCTCCAATGCTCACTATTCTCGTTTGCAAGGGCCGAATCAAGCGGGAAGATGCGTATGTGGAAACCCGCCGGAGCGCCTTGGATTCGGCCACAACGGATAGTGAAAAATGCATTGGCGGACATGCCGATGCTTGGGCTATCCAGCACGCGATTTCTTCTGTAATGTTCGAGGCACTGGTGACCGGGGATCGTGTTTTTCAACACATCAACGGCCATCATTTGCGACCGCTTGGGGACTCGGACGCCATCAGGTGTTGCCTACGGCAACGCACCTTTCACGGAGGAGCCAAGCTGTGTCAACCATGCCTGCCGCGAGTACGGAACGCACCACCGCTGTGGTCATCGGTGCCGGCATGTCCGGCCTGGCCGTGGCCAGCGAGCTTAGCCGGTACGGCGTGGATGCAATCGTGGTGGACGGATTGCAAGCCCCCGGAGCCCCACAGCAGCTCAACACCGGCATCCTGCAGCGATGCGACGCAGCCGACGCCGCAGGTCTTCAGGAACGCAACGAAATCCTGAGGCACCTGCGCAATTACGCGGCCAGCCATGGCCTCGATGTCCGAAACACCACCCGGGCCGTCCGCCTTGACCGCGTGGACGATGCTGCCCTGGGCTCCCTGAATTCGGACGCCACCGTTTCAAGCGCAGTGATTTCCAGTTCAGTCGGACTGGACTTGGCCTCGCCCGGCGTGCCGTCGCACCAATGGGCTGTTCACACGGCCAGCGGAGTTCTTCTGGCCGACCATATTGTTGTCACCCGCTGCGGACAGAGCCAGTTGCGGCGGATGCTTGCCGAACTTGGCATCGCCATCGGCCAGAACCTGGTCGCGGCCATGCGTGCGATTGGAATGTACTTGGTGGGCGTCGGCGAACTGGCAACGCCCACGCCTAAGGAAGTCCTGCGCCAAGCCAAGGTGGTGGGTCAGGCGATCTCGGCCAAGGTGCACCCGGAAAGCGTCCACGCGGCCCTGACCGGCACGTTTGCGGCGGTTCCCGCCCTGGCCTAGTTAGCCCGCTCTGAAGAGACGGCTCCCTACGTTTCCTCGGGTTCGTCGTCCCCCGCAGGATCAGAGTCCTCAGAATCCCCGTTTGCTAGTCGGCGTCGTGCGGTCACGCCCAGGAACACCAGCAGCCCCGCGGCCACCGCTGCGAAGACCACAATGCTCCAAGGGAACGGCTGGGAAGCATCAGGCGCCCTGTCCGGCGTCGTGGTCGAACCCGGCGGGACTGTGCCCGCCGTGGGGACTGGAGCGGTGGGCTGGGTGCTCGAGGAGGCGCCGCCCGCCGTCGTACTTCCTGCCTTCGCGGTGAAGGCGAAGGTGCCCTCGATGGGGTGCGAATCCGAGCTGACAACGCGCCAGATGACGGTAAATGCCCCGGCAGGGGCGCCGGGGCGCAGCTTCTGCGACACCACCGCGTCCACGATTTCAACGGAACCATCTGCCCAGCTCTGGCCGGAAGCGTCGTTGACCCGGATCTGCGAACCGAGCAGGAGCGGCCGGTTGTTGAAGGTGACCGACACGGAGTCCGGGACGCTGCCAACTGTTGAGCCGTTAGCCGGCGATGTTGACTCGGCGACGTCGTGCGCGAAGGCCGGTGCCGCTGAGAACAGGGCGGCCGAGAAAAGAACCGCGGTAAAAGCGACGACGACGGCGAGCAGCTGGCGGATGGGACGCATGGGCGAGTGACTCCCTTGGTGTTGGATTCCTTACAAGACTAGGCGAATTCGCGGGAGGGCCGAAGCCGCGGGCATAGGATTTGAGAGCACACTTCCCCGATTCCCGGAGACCTTCATGCTCAAACAGGGTTCAGCCATCGATCGCTACTTCAAGATTTCGGAGCGCGGGTCCAACTACTCGCGGGAAATCCGGGGCGGCTTCGCCACCTTCTTTGCCATGAGCTACATCGTGGTCCTCAATCCCTTGATCCTCTCCGGGGCGGACTCCAGCGGCGCGTCCCTCGGCTTCCCCGCGGTCGCCGCTACCACCGCCTTCGTAGCTGGCATCCTGACCATCCTCATGGGGGCGTGGGCCAAACACCCCTTCGCCGTGGCCACCGGGCTGGGCGTCAACGCCTTCGTGGCCGTCACGATTGCCTCGCATCCCGGCCTGACGTGGCCGGACATGATGGGCCTCGTGATGCTGTCGGGCCTGACCATGCTGATCCTGGTTCTGACGGGTTTCCGGACCGCGGTCTTCAAAGCCGTTCCTGAAGCACTGAAGACGGCGATCGTGGTGGGTATCGGGCTTTTCATCGCCTTGATCGGCCTCGTCAATGCCGGCTTCGTGCGCCGTATTCCGGACGCCGCCGGCACCACGGTCCCGCTGGGCCTGGGCGTCGACGGGAAGCTGCTTGGCTGGCCCACTTTAGTGTTCGTCGTGGGCCTGGTGCTGACCATCGCACTGGTGGTCCGCAAAGTGCGTGGCGCCATCCTGATCGGCATCGTCGCCTCCACGGCCCTCGCCGCAATCCTCGAATTCACCCTGCACATCGGTCCGAGTTTCGACGGGAAGACCTACAACCCCCGCGGCTGGTCCCTCGTTGCGCCCAAGTTCACCGAATGGGCTGCCCCGGACCTGTCCCTCATCGGTAAGGCGAACCCCCTTGGTGCGTTCCAGCACCTTGGCTTCATCGCCGCCACGTTGCTGGCGTTCGTGATCCTCCTCAGCATCTTCTTCGACGCCATGGGCACCATGGTGGGCCTGGCCAGGGAAGCAGGAAACATCGACAAGCACGGAAACATCCCCAATGTTGACCGTGTCCTGCAGGTGGACGCCCTTGGCGCGATCATCGGTGGCGGTTCGTCCGTGTCCTCCAACCAGATCTTCGTGGAATCAGGTGCCGGCATCGGCGAGGGTGCCCGGACCGGCTTGGCCTCAATCGTGACTGGCCTGCTGTTCCTGGTGGCCATGTTCTTCACCCCGCTCATCAACCTGGTCCCGTTCGAAGCCGTCGCCCCGGCCTTGGTGGTGGTGGGCTTCATGATGGTGTCCCAGGTGGGCAAGATCCATTGGCAGGACTGGGGTGTGGGTATTCCCGCGTTCCTGACCATGGCCCTCATGCCGTTCACCTACTCGATCGCCAACGGCCTGGGCGCCGGGTTCATTTCCTTCGCCCTGATCCGGACCTTCCAGGGCCGCGCGCGTGAAGTGCACCCGCTCATGTGGGCCGTGGCCGCTGCATTCCTGCTGTTCTTCGGGATAGGTTCGGTCGAAGAGATCCTGGGCGTCAAGTAGCCCTTTCCGGTATACCGGACACCCGCGGCGTGCAAACCGTGTTTCTCGACGCCGCCATGCGCTGTGCTTGAATAATGGAGATTTCCCCCGCTATTGCCGATGTCCGCCCCGCGCCGTGGACCGGCCGCTTCGACGGCGACGGCGATGAGCACCGCCGCTGGTGGCAAGCCGTGGTGCCCCACACTCCCGGCGGTGTCGCCTCCGGCGCGACAGGAGCGGACCCCCGGCCCGCCGTCGTCGTGGGCTTCCGCAGTGACGAAGGCGTGCGCCGCAACAAGGGCCGGATTGGCGCGGCGGCCGCCCCGAAGGCGATCCGGAGTGCCTTGGGTCCGCTGGCTTTCCATCTGGGCCGGGAGGTGTTCGACGCCGGCGACGTCGTGGTGGAGGACGGTTCCCTTGAGTCGGGCCAGGAGCGCGCTGGTCGCGTGATTGCGGAATTTCTCGACGCCGGCAACCTCACTGTGCTGCTCGGCGGCGGGCACGAAACCGCCTTCGCCAGCTACCTGGGCGTGGCTGGCTCGGGGGCCGTAAAAAGCGGCAAGCGCCTCGGAGTCCTGAACCTGGATGCGCATTTCGACCTGCGGGACGAGCCGGTGCCGAGCTCGGGCACGCCGTTCCTGCAGATGGCACGCGCGGAAGCCGCCGCTGGCCGCGAACTGAACTACGCCGTCGTCGGAATTTCCGAACCCAACAACACGCGCACCCTCTTCGACACGGCAGACCGGCTAGGTGCGAGGTACCTCCTGGACGAGGACTGCTCCGCGGAGGCCGTGCAGGACTTCGTGGCGCGGTTCCTGCACACCGTGGATGCGCTGTACTTGACGATTGACCTCGACGTGCTGCCGGCGTCGGTGGCCCCTGGTGTGAGCGCTCCCGCGGCGTATGGCGTTCCGCTCCCCATCATCAGCGCGGTGTGCAAGCAGGTGGCCGCCAGCGGCAAGCTGCTGCACCTTGATGTTGCCGAGCTAAACCCCGAGTTCGATATCGATTCGCGGACCGCCAAGGTGGCCGCGCGCCTGGTGAACACCCTGCTGACGTAGCGCCCTCCCGCGGCGCTAGGCCCACCCAACTAACTCGCAGTTGTTGTCGTTCTGGGGGCTCAAAACGACACCTAGTGCGAGTTACTTGGGCCTAGCCAACGGCGCGGAGCCTCACGGCCATGAACTGGCGGCCGGGCAGCTCGAGGCGGAAGCGTCCTTCAACCGTGTCCGGCAAGGTGTCGATGGTCATGTTCCAGGTGTCGATGATGTCCACCTCGTAGACGCGACCGGCGGGCATCACGAAGTTCCGGTACGTGGGCTGGTTGAAGCCGAAGTAGCTGAGCTCGTACTCGTGCCGGATGCCCGCGGCCGGGACGTCCCAGGCGCCGGGAAGCGGCTCGAGGAATCCGCCCGGGGTTTCCTCGAGGATGCGGCGCAGGAAGGCGATCCGGTCCGGGCTGCTGCCGTGCAGTTCCCCGCCCTTGGCCCACCAAAGGATGTCCTGGGAATGCATGTACGTTTCGCCATGTCCGACGTAGCCGCCACGGATTGCCCCCTCCCAGAACCGCCGCGTCATTTCCTCGCCGGTGATGTTGCCCCAGCCCTGGTCGATGTTGCCCTCGTAGGCGCACTCGTCGATGACCACGGGTTTCTGCCACCGGTCCCGCCACTCGCGGGTGAACTCGGCCGTCTTGTGGACGTCCTGGCGTTGGATGCTGCTGTGCGTGATCCACGGCCGGGAGTAGTCGTAGAACGCATGGCAGTTGTGGATGGACAGCAGGTGCCCGTTGGGATCGTTGGCCTGGACGATGCCGGCGAAACGCTCCCAGTCGGCGGTGGTCTTGCGGAACAGGAGATCGTACTCGTTCGCCAAGGACCACCAGATGTTCCGGTGCGAGGCCAGCCGCGCCACGACGTACTTCAGGTAGCGGTCATCCTGGCCCGGGCTCATGGTGGAGAAGCCCCAACGGTCGTAGGCGTGGAACAGGATCAGGTCCGCTTCGATGCCAAGCCCGTCCAGTTGGGCGATCCTGTGTTCCAGGTGCCGGTAGAACTCCGGATTGGGCCGATCGTAATCGAACCCGGCTAACAAGGAGCCCTCGAACGGGTACAGCTCCGGTTCGTTCTCGTTGAACAGGTAGGACTTCGGGAAAACGCACATGCGCATCTTGTTGAACGGCCCGGCGGCGTGGGTGTCCAGGGTCTGCTTCTCCAACGCGTCGCCCTGATGGGTCCAGGCGTAGGACGTGGTGCCGATGGGCAGGTACGGGGTGCCGTCCTCGTAGGCGAAGTGGAAGGTCTTCGCCACGCGGACCACACCTTTGGAGCCGGCAGCGGCCTCGCCAGCCGTGAACGCGCCGGTGACGCCGTCCAGCGACCGCGCGTTGCTGGTGGTGCTGAACGACCACTCCCCTGCCTCCGGCACCAACAGCCGCACGCGATACACGCCGTTGGCGTCATAGAACCCAGGGACACTAAGCGTGCCGCCCGACGGAGACGTGAACACTGCCCGCAACTCCACTTCGGTGAACGGGTTGCCGTCCGAGGGACCCGCCAGGGTGAGCTCGAAACGCTCCTGGGCGGCCGCCGTCGTCGGATACTCCGCTACCGCGCTGCCGCGCTCCACTGACTCCGGCTCATAGTCTCCGGACGGAGGGGGAACGTCGACGGCCGCTGCCGCGGCGCGTCGGGCGACGAGGTCCTCCGGCTCAAGCGACTCGATCAACCGCAGGATCTCCGCCACTTCCTCGGGCTTTCCACGGAGCCCCGGCTCTGTGCCCAAGATCAAACCCACCTCATGGAAGTACAAGGTATGCAGCAGCGGGCTGTTGACGAGCGAGGGGACCCGCTCCTTTACGATGCGGTTCCCTTCGGAATGGCGCATTACGGCGATGAGTGGGGATTTCGCGGTGTAAGTGGTCATCGTTGCCTTCTCAGGGTTCTCGTGAGACATAGGACGGTTCTTGTGTAGTGCGGGCTGCGGCGGCGCGTGTGCGGCTCAGTGCCAATAGTGCGGAGCCGATGTCTTCCTTGATGGGCGCCGGAGTGAAGATCAGCCCCTGGTCCAGTGTCGTCTGGCGGTACCAGACGGTGTCCTTGCGGAATTGGGCAGCCGCGGCGGGATCGTGGGCGTCAATGGCCTGCCAGACTGCTGCGTAGGCCTCGGGATCGTCGATGATGGCGGACAGTGGGGAGTCCAGAGACACAGTGCCCGGCGCAACTGCCGGCCCGGCGTCGGGCACGTCCCAGGTGTACTGGCCAGAGCCGACCTCGAAATCTTCAGACCCGTCCGGCAGGGAAACAACCGCGCTGGTCCCCGCAGGCACGGTCGCTCCCACAACGATCCCGTTGCCACCGCGCTTCCAAGCCACGCGGGCCAGCCCGTAGGGCGTCTCGAGCGCAGTGTTGGCATGCAGCAGGCTGCGGAGCGGACGCGGGGCGATGCGCAGTTTCCGGTAACCGGGCTCTGCCGGTGCCAGGCCCGCCACGGTGCGGTGCATCCAGTCGGCAATGGCACCGAGCGCGTAGTGGTTAAAGAGGTCATCTCGCCGGGGTTGACGGTGCCGTCCTCCAGGATGGAGTCCCAGCGTTCCCAAATGGTGGTGGCGCCCTTCGTGACGGGGTACAGCCAGGACGGGCATTCGGTCTGGGTGAGCAAGCGCTCAGCCGCGTCCAGGTGCCCGGTGACGGTCAGTGCGTCCGCAATGAGGGGCGTGCCCACGAAGCCGGTGGCGATCCGGTAGCCGCCCAAGCGGGCGAGTTCCGCAAGGCGGTCACCAAGGGCCTGGCGCTGGACCGGTTCCGTGCTGATGCCGAACATCAGGGCCAGCGAGTAGGCCGTCTGCGCATCGGAGACCATCCGCCCTGAAGGCGTGACGTACTCGGACAGGAACGCCTTCCGCACGTCTTCGGCCAGCGCTGCGTATTTGCCGTGGTCGTCGGCTCCCAGCACGGCTGCGGCCTTGGCCGTGAGGTCCAAGGAACGGAAAAGGTAGGCGCTGGCCACGATGTCGCCGTGAGTGCGGGCCGCGCCGGGCTTGTCCGGGGGCGCGGCCGGGTCAAGCCAGTCGCCCAGCTGCATCTGGCCTTGCCACAACCCGGAACTGTCCCGGACACGGAGCAACGCATCGGCCCAGGCGCACATGCTTGGATATTGCTTGCCCAGCAGCCCGCGGTCACCGAATCGTTCATACAGCACCCACGGAACCACGGTTGCCGCGTCGCCCCAGGCGGCCACCGGCGACTTCAGCATGCCGAGCACCGCAGGAACAATGATGGGCACCACGCCGTTGCGGTGGTTTTGCTCGATGGCGAGATCCCGCAGCCAGGAACTAAGGAAACCGAGGGAGTCGTAGAGGTAGCAGGCCGTGGGACTGAAGACTTGGATGTCTCCGGTCCAGCCAAGCCTCTCGTCGCGCTGGGGGCAGTCCGTGGGCAGCGCCAGGAAGTTTCCGCGCATCCCCCACAGGGCGTTCTCGTGCAAGCGGTTCAGCATTCCGTCCGAGCACTCGAACCAGCCGGTGCGGCGCATATCGTTGTGGATGACGACGGCGGTAATCGCCGCCGGGTCCAGCTCGCCGGGCCAGTTGTCTACCTGGGCGTAGCGGAACCCGTGGAACGTGAAGCGAGGCTCCCATTCTTCTGCCGCAGAATCTTCGCCGCAGCCATTTTCGCCGGTTCCGGCGAGCGTGTAGCTGTCTGTAGCGGAGGCCAAGCGCAACGGTCGAATAGACAGTTCACCATCCTCCAGGACTTCCGCGTGGCGGAGCGTGATTCGATGTCCGGCGTCGCCGCTCACGCGGATCCGCAGGCGTCCCACCAAGTTCTGGCCAAAGTCCAGGACGGTGGCGCCGGAAGGTGTGGTCAGGACTTCCCTGACAGGCAGTTCCTCGATCCTGCGGACTGGGGGTGCCACGGCGGGCGTTGCTTCCGCCCAAGATCCGGAGTCCACGGCAGCAGGAAGCCAGTGCGAGTCATCGAAGCCCGGCGATGACCAGCAGGCCTCCATGCGCTGCGCATCGAAGGCTTCCCCCGCGTAGATGCCGCTGGAAACGAGTGGGCCTGCCGTGGTGCCCCGCCACTCCGGGCCGCTGGCGATTGTCCGCTGCGTGCCGTCTGCGTATTCGAGATGCAGTTCCACTTTGACGGCTGGCTGCTCACCGTAGAACGGTTTGGCGAGGCCGTGGAAGCCGTACTTTTCTGTGTACCAGCCGCCCGCGAGCCACACACCAATTGCGTTGGACCCCGGTCTGAGGAGCGCAGTGACGTCGGTGGTTTCGTGGTTGAGGCGGTCAGCATAGGCCGTCCAGCCCGGTTTGAGGACCTGGTCATCCACTTCTGAGCCATTGATTTCGGCCTGGTAGACACCGTGTGCGGTGGCGAACAAGGTGGCTTTTGCCAAGCCCGGCCCCACCATGAATTCGTGCCGCAACTGGCCAGGCTGTCCAAGCGGGATTTCCACTCCAGCAGGGACGGGCAGGCCGATGGACTGGGCCTGCCATGGCCCTCCAAGGTAACCGCCCACCAAGGTCAGGGGCGCGCTCCAGGCGGTTGTGCCGCCGTCGTTCCCTGTGACGCGCACCTCGACTGCCACCTGCTCGCCAGCGGCGATAGCCCCGAAGGGCCACTCCACCAGCACCGATTCAGGGCCTTCGTGAACAGTTGACTCCGCGGTTCCGCCCCGGGTAAGCCGCAGTTCGGCCCGCACCTGCAGCCAATCCCTGCTGCCTGTGGCGATCACCCAACTGAGCCGCGGCCGTGATTCGGCCACGAAAGCCGAGTCAGTCCGGTACTCGGCGCTGAACCGGCTGACAGAAGTCTGCAGGAGGGCGCCTGGCTGCGGCGCCACGGAGGTTGATGTCACGGAAGGGCCTTTCGGAAGCGGTGGGTGGTGATTTCGCAGTGTAGGTACTCACGGTTGCGGACGGCTGGCTGCGACTGCCAAGTGAAGGGCTTGTGGATCTTCGGCGTGGGCGCCGACTCTGAACAGGACGGACGTGGCCGCAGGTGCTTCGATTGACTTCGTCGCCGGGTTCCATGAGCCCAGGGCCGTGAGCGAAACCGGAACGGCGACGTCGATTGTCCTGCCCGACGGGACGAACACGCTCAGGAACCCCGCAAGCAACCATTCGCCGGCATGGATTCCATCGGTGCGCTGTCCATAGACCTGCACCACGTGGTGTCCGTCGCGTTCCCCGGTGTTGGCGACCGTGGCATTTACCGTGATTCCGTCGGGGCCCGATGTCACGCTTCCCTCCCGGATGCCGAAGGTGGTGTAGGACAGCCCAAATCCATGGGGGAAGGCTGCTTCCACGCCAAGTTTGTTGAGCAGCCGCTGGCCGTGCCACCGGTCATAGGTCATGGCATGTGCGTCGCGGTCAAAGGCGGGAAGGTGCTCCTCCGAGGTGGGGATGGAGTACGGAAGACGGCCTGATGGGTTGTGGGCACCGGTGAGGACATCGGCCAAGGCATGGCCGCCTTCCATTCCCGGGTACCACATCATGACGATCGCAGGCACGTTGTGGCGCCAGTTTTCGGAGATGACAGCGCCAGCGGCCACGACATTCACTACAGTGCGCGGATTCGCGGCACCCACGGCACGGATGATTTCCTCGTCGATGGGACGCAGGCGCAGGGAAGTCCTGTCCCCGCCATAGCCTTCGCCCGCGGTCATCCCCGCGCCCTTCTTGGGCTTCGGCATTTCGACGCCGGCGGGCCGGGGCGGGAAGAGCCCCAGGAGTTCAGGGTCGGTCAGTGTGCCGGCTCCGATGAATTCGCCCTCATCCCGCTCGTCAAAGCCGACGACGACGATCGCGACGTCGGCCTCGCGGGCCGCCTTCGCGGCGGCCTCCGGATCGTCCTGGTCCACGACGATGATTCTTGCTCCGGGGAATGCGGCGCGGATGCCTTCGAGCGGCGTCGTCGCGCTCGGCGGGTGGACGTTGGATGACCCGAGGTCCCCCATGTTCGGCCGGACAGCCAAGCGTCCGATCACGGCGATGCTCTGGACCGTGTCCGGATCAAGGGGCAGGACTGCCGCTCCGCCGCCCGTGGCATTTTTCAGGAGCACCATGGCACGGGCCGCTACCTCTCGAGCCAAGGCGCGGTGCTCCGCGTTGGCCATGACGGCAACGGGCGGATCCTGTTCCACGCAAGCTGCGTAGGATCTGAGCTGGACCGTCAGCAGGCGCAATCCGGCACGCTCCACGTACTCCCAGGAGGTCTGCCCATCCTCCAACGCCTTGCGCAGGTGCATCCCGCGGACTTGGGAGAAGGGTTCTTCGACATCCAGCCCCGCATTGAGGGAGGCAGCCGCGTCACGCAGGCCGAAGATGAAATCACTCCCCGTGATTCCATCCCAAGCCCACTGATCGCGCAAGACCTCAGTGAGGAGGTAGGTGTTCTGGCCACACCAATCACCATTCACTGAGTTGTACGCAGCCATGATCGCAGCCGCACCCTCGTTGATCGAGCGCTTGAAATGCGGCAAGTACATCTCGTGGAGCGTTGCCTCGTCGATGGTTACATCCACATGGAACCGCGCGTTCTCCATGGAGTTCACGGCAAAGTGCTTCACGCATGCCATGGCATATTTCTGGACTCCCCGCGTCAGGGCCGCCCCGAACTCGCCCAAGTGGTGGGGATCGTCGCCGTACGTCTCTTGCGCCCGCCCCCACGCGGGATGCCGCGGCAAGTTGATGCACACTCCGCCAAAGAGATTCCCGCCCTGTGCGCGGACTTCCCGGCCGATGGCCTCCCCCACCTTCTCCTCCAACGACGGATCCCAAGTGGCTCCCCGCGCCATGGAAACGGGGAACGCAGTGCCTTGTCCAGGTACGCAACCGCGGGGACCGTCAACGAAGCGAATGCCAGGAACACCCAAGCGGGCTACTTCTCCGTGGACATAAGGCCGCTGGTTGTATCCACGCGCAATCTCGGCCATGCCCTCCCAAAAGGGCGTGTCGCCGTCGAGCAGTCCAAGCCTTTCATCGACGCCCAAATCTTCGTACAGCGCCTTGGCTTCAGCGTGTGGATGGGATCCTGCTTTGATTCGCGCCACGGCGGCTTCAAAGGCGGTGACTTCCTGGTTCATGATCCTCACTTCGTCGTCGATCATTGCTGGCTACCACTGGGTTTACGCAGCTTTTGGGTGGAAACAAAATTCGATTTTGGATTTGACTGCCATAATGACCTGAATCTCAGCCTCATGGCGTCACACCTTGCGTTGAATGCTTAATTCAATTTAGCATGTGACGAGCGGCACATGCTTGTTCGGTGCCGACCCTAACCACAACGGAGTCTTAGGAAGAGGAATGATGGGCATCAAGAGCCGGCTTCTACCGACGGTGGTGACCGCCGTCGTCTCGGCCCTGGCGTTCACCGCCTGCGGCGGAACGTCAACGCAAACACAGCAGACGCAGGCAGGACCCGCCACCGCGCCCCTGCTTCGAATCGGCTCCCTGCAGGAGCCGACCAGCTACGATCCGGCACAGGCCAACGAAGGCCACTTGGCCCCTGTCTACCAAGCCGCCTACGATCCCCTGATCAAGCTCAACGCGGACGGCACCTTGAGTCCGATGCTTGCCACCTCGTGGGAGGCGAGCTCCGACAAACTCAGCTACACCCTGAAGCTGCGCACGGGCGTCAAGTTCAGCGACGGCGAGGTCTTTGATTCCGCTGCAGTGAAAGCCAACGTGGAGCATTTCAAAAAGGCCAACGGCCCACTGGCCAGTTCTTTGAAGTCCGTTGCTTCCGTGACAACACCCGACGCGACCACCGCGGTGCTGAAGCTGTCAGCGGCGGATCCCGGACTGCCGTACTCCCTGACAAATGCCGCTGGCTACATGGGCGCCCCCAACGCGCTGGAGACACCGGGGATCAAGACCAACCCGGTAGGCACGGGCCCCTACATCCTGGATACGGCCAACACTGTGGCGGGATCCAAGATCTCGTACAAGCGGAACGATTCCTACTGGGGCGACAAGCTGCCGTATGACAAAGTCGAGTTCCAGATCCTGACAGACGAGACTGCACGCTTGAACGCCCTGAAGTCAGGCCAGATTGACGCCGCGATACTCGCCCGGGCGGCGTCTGCAACCGACGCGGAAACGGCCGGGCTTTTGCACCAGCCGTATTCGACGAACTGGGAGGGCATCTTCTTCTTCGACCGTAACGGGACCATGACACCCGAGCTCAAGGATCCCCGCGTCCGCGAAGCCCTCACCCTGGCTATCGACCGTGACGCCCTCCTGCAGGCTGTCGCACTGGGCAAGGGCCAGCTGACCAGCCAGACCTTCCGCCCTAACGTCGCGGCTTACGATCCAAGCCTCGACAGCGCCTACAAGTACGATCCCGCACGCGCAAAGCAGCTCCTCAAGGATGCCGGCGCCGAGAACATGACCGTGACGCTGCCGATCAGCCCGGTCTTCGACCCCGCCATCTACGACTCCATCGAGCAGAACTGGAAGGCGATCGGCGTCAAGGTGGTCCGGCACCAATGGGGTCCCGGCCAAGCAATCCCGTCAATGCTGCGGGGCGACTTCGCAGTTTCCTACATGAGCCTCGCGCAGCGTGACGACTGGCGGAACATCCAGCTGCTCATTGCGCCCAATGCTCCTTACAACCCGCTCAAGTCCCAGACCCCTGAGCTGGACGCCCTGATCCAAAAGGTTCAGACCGGCGACGAAAAGACCGCAGGCGATGCAGCTAAGCAAGTCAACCAGTACCTCGTTGACCAGCACTGGTTCAGCCCCCTGTACCGCCTTGAGCAGTTCTTCTACCACAACGACAAGGTCGCCGTAGAGAACCAGGCAGAGCAAGCGGTTCCGTCCATCTACAACTACAAGCCCACGGGCAAGTAGCAAACAGGTGCCGGGGCTGAAGCCCCGGCACCCCTTCCCCCGCACCAGACCTGCACCCGACCTGCACCTGACCAAGGAGTCCAAGGTGACCATTTTCTTACTACGGCGGCTGTTGTCCGCGGTGATCCTTCTCTTGGCTGTGTCCTTCCTGGCCTATGTCCTGCTCTTCCCGGCGGCCGGCGACATTGCCCGCAACATCCTCGGGGAGAACGCTTCAGAGGCCCAGGTGGCCCTCAAGAACCACGAACTCGGACTGGATCAGCCCCTGCTCGTCCAGTACTTCACCTGGCTGATGAAGGCCCTCGGTGGCGACCTCGGAGCCTCCTACTTCGGCAGCGCCTCGGTGTGGAGCACCCTCATGGTCAGGCTGCCTGTGACGCTCAGCCTGGTGATCGTCGTGACCTTGTTGACCGGCGTGTTGGCCTTCGCTTCGGGCATCTACGCCGCAGTCCGGAAGGGATGGGTTGACCGCACGCTGCAGATCCTCGCCACGCTCGGGGACGCACTGCCATCCTTCATCGTGGCGCTGTTCCTGGTCACCTACTTCGCCATCCAACTGAAATGGTTCCCGGCCACGGGTTTCATCCCACTGACGGAATCGCCTAGCGGCTGGGTCCGGGCTGTCACTTTGCCGGTGATCGCCCTCACCATTGGGGGCGTCGCCGGAGTCGCCACGCAAGTCCGAAGCGCCACGCTGGAGGTTCTTCGCCACGACTACATCCGCACGGTCCGCAGCCGCGGGCTCTCCGAACGGCGGATCATCCTCACCAGCGTCCTACGCAACGCGTCCACCAACGGCCTCACCACCCTCGCGGTACAGGTAGTCGGCATCTTGGGCGGCGCCGTTGTCATCGAGTCTGTCTTCGCTCTCCCGGGCCTGGGCTCCTTGGCCGTCGAAGCGACCAGCCGCACGGACCTGCCCCTCATCATCGGAGTGGTCCTCGCCGTGGTGCTCATCATCGTCATAGTCAATCTCCTCGTCGACGTCCTCGTCGCTTGGCTCAACCCGAAAGTGCGCCTGTCATGACCCTCGCGACAGAAGTCCCCACCGGCGTCGAACCCGTGGTTGCCCGCCCGGGGCTGGTCCGACGCTTCCTGGGGAACCCCCTCGGCCTGGCGTCCTGCATCGTCTTGGCGGTGATCATCGTCGTCGCGATCGTTGTGCCCCTGCTCGGCGTCCCCGATCCGAACGCTGTCAACCTCAGGGAAGCCATGCAACCACCAAGTGGACGGCACCTCCTGGGCACAGACGGCTCTGGGCGGGACACCCTGAGCCGCCTCCTCTGGGGCAGCCGCGTGAACCTGATCGGTGCCGCCATCGCCCTCGTCGTGGCACTGGTCATCGGCGTTTCCGCCGGACTCGTGGCCGGCTACTACGGGGGCTGGTTCGACACCGCCTCGTCGTGGTTCAACAACCTCAACATGGCACTCCCCGGTATCGTCATCCTGCTGGCCGTGCGCGCCGTCGTCGGTCCCTCTGTCTGGATCGCAATGACCATCTTCGGCGTGCACCTGGCCCCCAGCTTCTACAGGGTTGTGCGCGGAGCCGTACAGGCAGTGAAGAACGAACTCTACGTCGACGCCGCACGCGTCTCGGGACTGAGCGACGCACGGATTATCGCCCGGCACATCCTCACCGTTGTCCGCGCGCCCGTCATCATCCAAGCCGCGCGAGTGGCCAGCATCGCCGTCGCCATCCAGGCCGGACTCGAGTTCCTTGGGGTCAGCGACAACTCCGTCCCGTCCTGGGGCAACATGCTCAACGAGGGCTTCCGCAAGATCGTACTCAACCCATCGCTGATCCTCTGGCCGAGCCTGGCCATCGGCCTCATGTGCATGGCGCTGGTCCTCTTCGGCAACGCCCTCCGCGATGCCCTCGAGGAACGCGGCCATTCCGGCACGAGTGCGCGTGCGGCGAAGGCTCCGAAAACCGCCGCACCGGCGGCCGCACCCTCGGCAGGCACCTCGACGACGGCGGCACCGGCTTCCGTCGCCGCGCGCCCTGAAGAGGCACTCCTGTCCGTCCGGGACCTCAAAGTGGCATACGGCACCGGTGCCACCCGGACGGAAGTGGTCCATGGCGTCAGCTTCCACGTGGGTCCCGGCGAAGTGCTGGGCCTGGTGGGTGAATCCGGCTCCGGCAAGACCCAGACGGCCTTCGCGGTCCTTGGCCTGCTGCCCGACGGCGGACGCGTGTCCGGCGGCTCGATCACGTTCGACGGCAAGGAACTCACCGCGCTTGGGAAGGCGGAACGCGGGGCGCTCCGAGGCACCGATATCGCCTACGTCCCGCAAGAGCCCATGAGCAACCTGGATCCGTCCTTCCGGATCGGGTACCAGCTCACGGTCCCCATGCGGACACGGCTCGGCCTGTCCAAGCAGGACGCCGAGAAGCGCGCCCTTGCCTTGCTGGCACGCGTGGGCATCGCCGACCCGGAGAAGACGTTCAAGTCCTACCCGCATGAGATCTCCGGCGGCATGGCGCAGCGCGTCCTCATTGCCGGTGCCGTGTCCTGCAACCCGCGCCTGCTCATCGCCGACGAGCCGACCACGGCACTGGACGTCACTGTCCAGGCAGAGGTCCTTGACTTGCTCCGCGACCTGCAGCGGGAAACCGGCATGGCGGTAGTCCTTGTGACCCACAACTTCGGCGTCGTTGCCGATATCTGCAACAAGGTGGCAGTCATGCAGGCCGGCCGCATAGTGGAGATGGACGACGTCGAGAAGATCCTCACCGACCCGGACCATGAGTACACCCGCAAGCTGCTCAACTCGATGCTGGAGGATGGCGCGGCCCGCCCGTATCCGTTCGATGACGACATACTCTTCCCAAACGACGCAATGACGTCCCCGACCCAAGGCAGGGAGTAAGCGATGCCGAACAACTCACGGCTTCTCGAGGTCGATGGCCTGGCTGTGGAGTACCCAGGCCAGGGCCGGAAGCCGGCCTTCCGGGCCCTCGAAGACATCTCCTTTTCCCTCCGCCCCGGCGAGACCCTGGGCCTCGTGGGCGAATCCGGCTCGGGCAAGACGACAATCGGGCGGTCCATCCTCGGCCTGGTCAAGCCCACCGCTGGCCGGATTATCTTCGATGGCAAGGACATCACACAAGCCGGCCGTAACGAACGGCGGGCACTCAGCAGGGACATCCAAGTTGTCTTCCAGGATCCGTACACTTCGCTGAACCCTTCCATGACGGTGGAAGACATCCTTGCCGAGCCACTCACCATCCTGGGCAGGAGCGGGAAAGGCGCGGCCCGGAAAGACGCCATCCAAAAGATCAGGGGCCTCCTGGACAGCGTCCATTTGCCTTCGGATGCAGGGAGCCGCCTGCCGCGGGAATTCTCCGGCGGCCAACGCCAGCGCATCGCAATCGCCCGCGCCATCGCCGTCGAGCCCCGGCTCATTGTCTGCGACGAGCCCGTGTCCGCGCTGGACCTCACCACGCAGGCACGGGTCCTGGACCTCCTCGTCGAAATCCAGGAGAGCACGGGCGTGTCCTACCTGTTTGTATCCCACGACCTCAGCGTCATTCGCCACATCAGCCACAATGTGATCGTCCTCTACAAGGGGAAGATCGTTGAACACGGCCGGGCGGAGCAGGTAACGTCCGAGCCCGTGCACCCCTACACCCGAAAGCTCTTCATGTCCGCACCAGTACCCCATCCCACCCAGCAGCGCGAGCGGCGGGAAGCCCGGCGCCAGTTGGTGGCGGCCGTTGCGGAGCCGGCAGCATGAGTGTGGCAGCGCGGGAAGAGTTCAAGCAGAGCCCGGACGGGGTAGTGTTCCGCGACCTCAACGGCAACGGCGTCATGGATCCATACGAGGATCCGCGGCGGCCTGTGCAGGAGCGGGTTGAGGACCTCTTAGGCCGGCTGTCGCTCGAGGAGAAGGCCGGACTCATGTTCCACACGATGGCCAGCGCCACTGAGAGCGGCTCGCTTGACGATGACGCACCACGCGCGGGCCGCTCAAGCCTCGCCGAGCTCGTCGGCGACAAACTCATCAACCACATCAACGTCCACTTCCTACCCGAACCCAGGCTCGCAGCCAAGTGGGTGAACGAGGTGCAGAGGCGTGCAGCGGGCACTCCGCACGGTATCCCCGTGACCCTCTCCACTGATCCCCGGCATTCCTTCGCCGAAAACTGGGGAGCGTCGTTCACGGCGATCCACTTCTCCGCGTGGCCCGAACCGCTCGGCATGGCGGCGATCGGAGACGAAGAGCTGGTCCGCGAATTCACGGGCATCGCGCGCAAGGAGTACACCGCCGTCGGAATTCGCGCAGCGCTGCACCCGACCATCGACCTAGCCACGGAACCCCGCTGGGCCCGCCAATACGGCACCTTTGGACAGGACGCCGGCCTGGTGTCCCGGCTGGCTTTGGCGTACCTGGATGGTTTTGAGGGTGGAGCGCTCGACGCCGGCAGCGTCGCCTGCATGGCCAAGCACTTCCCGGGCGGCGGTCCTCAACTTGACGGCGAGGACTCCCACTTCCCGTATGGCCGAGAGCAGGTCTACCCGGGCGGCATGTTCGATTACCATCTGGAGCCGTTCCGCCGGGTCATCTCCCGCGGGGTGTCCGCGATCATGCCGTACTACGGAATGCCCATGGGCCTGGAGCTCGACGGCGAGCCGGTTGAGGAAGTCGGCTTCGGCTACAACCGGCAGATCATCCAAGGCCTCCTCCGCGACAAACTCGGGTACACCGGCGTCGTGTGCACCGACTGGGGGCTGGTGACCGAATCCCGCCTTCACGGACGGCAGTTGCCGCCGCGCGCATGGGGCGTCGAGCACCTTTCCGTTGAGGACCGAGTGCTGAAGATCATCGACGCCGGCTGCGACCAGTTGGGCGGCGAAGAGTGCGCTGACGTGGTGGTGGACCTCGTCCGGCAGGGACGGGTGAGCGAAAAGCGGATCGACGAGTCCGTGCGGAGGCTGCTCAGCGTGAAGTTCCAGCTCGGCCTGTTCGATGACCCCTACGTGGATGAATCCATGGCAGCGCAACGGACGGGACTTCCAGAATTTGTCGATGCGGGCACCCGTGCTCAGGCCCGCTCGGTCACGCTGCTGAAGAATTCCGCGGCCTACGACGGCGGTGCTGTTTCCGCCCCGCGGCCGATCCTGCCGCTTCGTCCCGGCACGCGGGTGTTCTCCCAGGAAGTCTCCGCGGAGGCGCTGGCGCTGGCCGGCCTGGAACACGCAGTCAACGCTGAGGGCGCCGACGTCGCGATCGTACGGGTCAACGCTCCCTTCGATTTCCGCGACCAGTACATGCTTGAGTCCAGCTTCCATGCCGGGAGCCTGGAATTCGACGCCGGGACTATCGAGACGGTGGGCCGGCTCGCCGAGGCGGTTCCCGTCGTCGTGGTTGCCCATTTGGACAGGCCAGCGGTGCTCACACCGCTGGAGCCACACTGCGCCGCCATCGCGGCGGTGTACGGCGCCTCCGACGCTGCTGTCCTGCAAGCGCTGACGGGTGCGGTGCCTCCGGAGGGACGCTTGCCGTTCCAGCTTCCTCGCTCGGAAGCGTCGGTGATAGCATCACGATCTGACGTCCCTGGAGACCTGGAGGATGCCCTGTACGAGTGTGGATTTGGGATGGAGCTATGACGGTGAAGAGTCCCGAAGTCCGGCCGCGTAGGGGTTCCTACGCGCGTGGACGGGCCACCAAGGAAAATATCCTCCGCAGTGCCCTGGACGTCATTGGCCGGAACGGCTACACCGCCACGATCTTGCGGGACATTGCTGACGAGGTCGGCATGACGCAGGCTGGCCTCCTCCACCACTTCGACACCAAGGAAAAGCTGCTCGCGGAAGTCCTCCGGAAGCGTGACGAGGTCAACCGTGAGATCCTTACCCCCTCGGCGGACCTTATCGAACCCCCGCTCATCATCAAGCTGGCACACCACAACGTGGAAGTGCCGGGTCTGGTGCAGCTCTATGTCAGGCTCCAGGCAGAGGCTGTTGATCCGGAACACCCGTGCCATGAGTATTTCCTGGACCGCGATGTGGTGACCCACAGCCGGGTGACCCGGGACATTGAACGCCGCCAGAAGGCGGGGCTGTTCGATCCGGACGCGGACGCCGCAGTGGTGGCCCGCATGCTTCTGGCCCTCTCCGACGGCCTCCAGTCCCAGTGGGCGATCGATCCAGCCATCGACCTACCCGGGACGGTGGACGCCCTGTGGAACAAGTACGCGCGTCCCAGCGGGGAGCCCGCCGTTGCGAGCGCGCAGCCCAACTGACTCGCAGTTGTTGTCGTTATGAGCCTCCAAAACGGCTGTGGAGTCTCATGACTTAATGGACACTTATGTCTCATGACTTCGTGGACAGTGTGTCTCAGGACCTCGTAGACAGACGGGGCGGGTTTGCTCTGGTTCATGAGCAAACCCGCCCCGAAGATCAGTGTCCGTCATGCCGTTGCTACGTGGCCGGCCGATGCGCCACGCGGTGCCGTGAGCGCGTTCTGCACCGAACACGGTGTCTCGCGTGCCTGGTTCTACAAGGTCCGCACGGCGGCCGGACGCGTCGGGCCGGTGAAGGCCCTGGAGATCAAGCGCCCGGTGCCGTTGACCAGCCCGAAAGCCACGGCACCGGCGATGGTCGAACTCCTGCTGGCCACCCGGGCGGATCTTGAGGCCAAGGGGCTGGATCACGGCCCGTTGTCGGTAATCGCAAAGCTGTCCCGGCAAGGCTTCGCCCCGCCGTCCCGGGCGACGGTGGCCAGGATCTTCGACCGGGCCGGTGTCGTGGTGCCCGAGCCGCGGAAGAAGCCCCGCAGCGCCTACCAGCGGTTCGTCTACCCGCAACCGAACGCGTGCTGGCAGATCGACGCGACCGAGTGGCGGCTGGCCGACGGGAAGACCGTGGCGGTCTTCCAGCTCCTCGATGACCACTCCCGCCTGGCCCTGGCCTCCCTGGCGGCCACCGGGGAAACGAGCGAGGCCGCGATCGCCGTCGTCGCCCTGGCCATCGAACGCCACGGCGTGCCGGAGAAATTCCTCTCCGACAACGGCGCGGCCCTGAACCCGACCCGCCGCGGACGCACCGGCGCACTCGTGGAGTTCCTCAAATCCCACGGTGTGGAACCGATCACCGGCAGACCGGGCAAACCCACCACCCAGGGCAAGAACGAACGCTTCCACCGCACCCTGCACCAGTACCTGCACCGCCAGCCGCCGGCCCCGTCGATTCCCGTCCTGCAAGCCCAGATCGATACCTTCGACCACTACTACAACACCGAACGCGAACACCAGGCCCTGCCCGGGGCCCTGACCCCGCAGGAAGCCTGGGACGCGACCCCGAAAACACCCGCACCGGCCCTCCCGGAACCCGCCATGACCGTCCCGGCACCGGCACGGAGCACGCAACGGCTCGTCAGGAACGACGGCCGCGTTACCGTGCTGGGAACCGCGTTCAACATCGGCCAGGACCAGGCCGGGAGCACCGTGCACATCGTTTACGACCACGCCGAGATCATGTTCTTCGACACCCGCGGCACCGAGATCACCACCCACCCCCTGCCTGTCAAAGGCACCCGCTACGTCGGCAACGGCAAACCCTCAGGCATCGCAGCAGACCCCGCCGGAGCACGCCGGAAACGGACACGCTACCCGCGCCTCAAACCACCCACGGACGAAGTGTCCACGAAATCATGAGACATCAACCGTCCACAAGGTCATGAGACATGAACTGTCCACGAGGTCCCGAGACATGACAAGGGCTTATAACGACAACAAATGCGAGCTAGTTGGGCAAGCCGGGGCGAGATCACAGCGCCGTCAGTCCGCCGTCCACAGTGAACAGCCCACCCGTGGCGTAAGCGGAATCATCGCTGGCGAGGAACACCATGATGCCCTCGACGTCGGCCGCCATTCCGGGGCGGCCGAGCATGGTGGAGTTGACCAGCCCGGCGCGGCTCACTGGATCGTCCGCGATGGTCTGCACAAGCGGGGTCTCGGTGTAGCCGGGAACAACCGTATTGACCCGGATTCCGTCGGCCGCATAGTCGGCGGCGACTACCCGCGCGAGGCCATGCACTCCTGCTTTTGAGCTTGTGTAGGCGGTGAACGTCTGCCCGCAGGCCACTACGGCGGTAGGGCTGCCGGTGCAGATAATGGACCCGCCGCGACCTTCCATGGCACGGACTGCGTGCTTGAGCGTCAGGAATGCGCCGCGCTGGTTGACGGACACGGTCTTCTCCCAGACGGCCAGGTCCAGGTCTCCCACGCGGGCGTCCTGGCCGAACAGCTGCACGCCAGCGTTGGCCACAACCACGTCCACCGAGTCACTCTCGGCAACGGTGGCATAGGCTTCCTGCACGCTGGCTTCGTCGGAGATATCCATGTGTATAGCTCGCGCCAGGGCCGAGCCCGTCCCGGCTGCGGCCTTCTCGGCAGCTTCCAGGTTGATGTCGGCGAAGTACACGCGAGCGCCTTCGGCGACGAAGCGCTGGGCAACGGCAAGTCCAATACCCGAGCCGGCGCCTGTGACCAGCGCGGTCTTGCCATTTAGCCGATTACTCATAGTTATTCCTCTTTCGGTTCAGTCGAAGCGGCGGACGACGGCGGTCCACGGCTCAAGTTCAAGATCGGTACCGTCACCGGCTGGCAGCCGGACAACGGCGCTCAGCGGTTTGGCTGTGAGGTTGGCGGCGAACAAAACCGTCCGGCCGCCGTCGCGCACGGGATACAGCACGACGCCGGGCACTTCGCCAGCCACGTCAAGAACCTCGCAGCCGCGCACGCCTGCGAGGGCGGCCAGCAGCTCGCCCGCGGGCGTAAGGCCGCCGGGTCCGCGAATCCCGCGCGGTCCTGTTGCTTCGAAGTAGCTGACGGATTCGACGCCGGGAACGCTAAGGGCCGCGATGCTGCCCAGCATCCAGGCGGCCGTAAACGGCTCGGGCTGCAGCGGATCTGTGGCCATGGCTTCGGCGGCCGCATCCTCGCCGACCGTGGCGACCGCGTTGAACCGCGCCTTCAGGGTGACAGGCCCGAGGTGCAGCGGCCTTCCCGAGGCGATCCGAAGGGCGTTAAGGGCCGCGAGCCGCTGCATCGGCAGGGTTTCAACGAGGTGCGGCACCTCGGTGGCGTGCATCTGAGGCGTGATGCTGAATGTCAATGCCGGAGCGCCCGGCGGCAGGATTCCCGCATTGCGGTTCAGCTCCGTGAAGTGGGACCGTGCTCCGGAAAGCAGGGTGCCGGTGAATCCGCGTCGGCCAGCGTCGAGACTGAGCCCATCCCACAGATCGGGCTCCGTAACATGGCTGGAAGCACTGAACGCCGCGAGCCGCACCACGTTGTCGAGCGGCAGGAGCTCGAGGAGTTCTCCGATGCGATCCGGCGAATCCACTGACAGGCGTACATCCAGCGGAACATCCAGCGCTGCGGCTTCTTCCTTGGCGCGCCGGATTGAGCGCTCCGCTTCCGTGCCGGGCGTCAGTTCCAGAAGCAGCGCGTCCAAGCCGGGAATGGGTTCGGAATGCGTCCGGGACGCCGTCGCAGAAGTCGAGGAAGCCGAAACCGAAAGCGCGGGCACGCGGGCCGTAACGCCGTCGAGCACTGTGAGGACAGCTTCCCGGACCGGCAGCGTGCCCGGCTCCGTCACGGGCCCCGGCAGTGCCGTCAGGAGCACCGACTGGTGGACGCGGTCGCCGGCGGAAACTTCAACCGGGAAGGGCTTGGAAAGAGGCGTGCCGTAGGTCTTGAACGAGGCGTCTGTCCAGTTCCGCTGGTCCTCGGTCTCAAAGACGTCGCCGTGGAAGTCGAGCCTGAAGCCCGTGCCGTCGCGCTCCCATTCCATCGACGCGATGTCCAGGAAAGGCTGGTGCGGGCTGATATCCGTGGGGAAGAACGACGGCGTGCTAGCGCCGCCTGGACTGCCGATGGTCACCGCACGGCCGGCGTCGTCCGGGCGATGCAGGACCACCAGCCCGATCCGGTTACTGCGGAAGGCAGTGGGAGTGAGGCCGTCGAACGTCACCTTGACGCTGTCCTTCATGAGGTGAATGGCGAGCTCGCCTGTGTAGCCGGAACCGGAACCGGCGAAGTCGATGTCGAGCAAGAGCGTGACACCGCCGTCGCGAGCGTGTTGGGCCACCCGGCTGACGGTGGGCACGAGGGTGCGCCAGTCGTGATCGCGGACCACTGCTCGGATGGCGCGAAGGACCGGAATGCCGTTGAACGTGATGTCCGAGAGTTCATCGTTGCGCAGCTCGGCACGCCATCCTGCCGTCTCCACCGCTTCCGATGGGGCAAACAGCCTGGTGTGGCTTTCGTCATTGATCACAGCAGGCCTTTGCAGCGGGGACGGAAGTAGGCGTAACCAGAGTCAATTGTGATGGGCACCACGCCACAAGTCAACCGGTTGACCAATATCTGATCCACACGGCTCGGACAGCGTCGCCAACCGCCAGGCCCGAACGGCCGCAGGGGCGAAGCTATTGGGCTGCGTCGTAGCCCGCCAGTAGGCGACGGGACGCCGTGCCCATGTGCGAGACCATGGCCTCGGTGACCGACGCATTGTCGCGGGATTCGAGAGCCTTGAAGATCGCGCGATGCTCGGCGAGCGCCGCAGCGGCGTGACCCTCGTCGGTCAGCGCCCTGTCCACCCAGATCCGCAGGAGGGATCGAATGCTCTGCAGAAGTTCCTGCAGGACCTGGTTCCCGGAAGCAGACGCGATTTCCTTGTGGAATGCGGCGTCGGCTTCGACGAAGACCACGAGATTATCCAGGCTGGCTTCCATCGAGTCGAGATTGGCACGCATGCGATCCAGCGCCTCATCGGTAATGCGGGCTGCGGCCAACTGAACCGCTTGGACCTCCAAGCCACTGCGGAGCTCAACAAGTTCGCGCGTGCGCGGCTCGCCCAGCATGAGCCCCCAACTCAAGGTCCGGGGCAGGAGCTCGGAGGCTCCGTCGCGCAGGTACGTTCCGGATCCGGGCCGCACGACCACAATGCCGAGGATTTCCAAAGCAGCTAACGCTTCGCGCACTGCTGAACGCCCGACGCCGAGTGATGCCGCCAGTTGCCGCTCCGCAGGGAGGCGCGTCCCCGCCGCAATGTCGCCGCTGGTGAAGTACGCGAGCAGCCTCTCCGCGACCTCGGAGACGACGGAGCCGTGCTCCATGGGGGCAAGAGCTGCCGTCATATGGGCCGCTGCTGCGGCGGGATTCGCTGACATCTTCACAGCGTAGCAACCGGATGACCAATTTCTGACGCTCCCTAACGCCCCTCGATCGCTTGCCAGCGGAGAGCGATCAATAAATTAAGATCAGTCAACCGGTTGACCAATTTGCCTTCGGAGGCTTATGGTTTTTATCACACCCTTAGCTCGGTCCAGAGGCATGGAAGTCCACGGATCGGCACTAAGAAAACCCGAGAGCCGTCCAGTCCACCGAAGGACAACGCGCTCCGGCAACCTCTAGGAGTCAATGTGGACACCACACAATCGGTGGTCGAACGATCAGCCATCAAGAAGGTCGCTATCCGGCTGGTGCCGTTCGTTGCCTTGATGTTCTTCATCAATTACCTGGACCGGACGGCCATCTCCTTCGCCGGCCCGAACGGAATGAACAAGGACCTGGCGCTCTCCGCCGCGCAGTTCGGCTTCGCGTCGGGCGTCTTCTTCATCGGCTACATCCTGCTGGAGATCCCCAGCAACCTGGCCCTGCACAAGTTCGGTGCGCGCCGCTGGTTGGCCCGCATCATGGTCAGCTGGGGCATTGTGTCCCTCGTGTTCACCTGGGTGGGCAACGTGGACCAGCTCTACATCCTGCGCTTCATCCTGGGTGTGGCCGAGGCCGGATTCTTCCCCGGCGCCATTCTTTTCCTGAGCCTCTGGGTTCCCGCAAAGCATCGCAGCAAGATCCTTGCCCTCTTCTACTTGGCACAGCCGCTGACCACGGTGATCGGTGCCCCGCTGGCCGGCGCGTTGATCCAGCAGCACGGCGTGTTCTTCGGCCTCGAAGGCTGGCGCTTCATGTTCTTCGGCGTCGCCATCCCGGCGATCGTTATCGGTGTCATCTCCTGGTTCTATCTGGCCGACTCCCCCGCCAAGGCCAAGTGGCTGACGTCCGAGGAAAAGACCTGGCTGACCGGTGCTCTCGCAAAGGAAAAGGAAACGACCGCTGCCAGCAACAAGCACGTCAGCGTCCGCACAGTGTTCGGCAACGGCCGCGTTTGGATGCTCTCCCTGATCTACTTCGGCTTCATCTACGGCCTGTACGCACTCGGCTTCTTCCTGCCGACCATCATCAAGGGTTTCGAGACCCAGTTCGGCACGAAGTTCGACGTCTTCCAGCAAGGGCTCATCACCGCGATCCCGTACTTGCCGGCCGCCATTGCCTTGTATTTCTGGTCCAGGGACGCCACCAAGCGCGGCGTCAAGACGTGGCACATCGCCTTCCCGGCACTGACCGGCGCCGTCAGTATTCCGTTGGCGCTGTTCGCTGGCTCGCCGGCCGCCACGATCGCCGTCATCACCATCACCGCCATGTCCATCTTCGCGGCCCTTCCGAACTTCTGGACCGTGCCCACGCAGTTCCTTACCGGCGCGGCAGCGGCAGCGGGCATCGCCCTGATCAACACGGTCGGCAACCTGGCTGGCTTCAGCGCCGGCTACGTCACGGGCTGGCTCAAGGACTGGACAGGCAGCTACACGGTGCCCATGTTCGTGGTGGGTGGCTTCATGCTCCTGTCCTCAATCCTCATGGTTGTCCTCAGCCGCCGGGGCAAGGCCAGCGACGGCATCCCCGCCGAGGCCCTTGACCCCGCAGGCGCCGGCCACCACGCCGAGCCCTAACTGCGGCTCACTCTCCCAACTAGTCCCCACCCCGTGATTTCCACCCATAGGCCCAGGAGTTCCGCATGACCCGCTTGTTCAATGAGCCTTCAGCCTTCGCTGACGAAATGATCGAAGGTTTCGTCGCATCGCACGGCCGCTGGGTACGGCGCGTCTCCGGCGGCGTCGCCCGCAGCACTCGCAGCACTCCCGGATCGGTCGCGCTGGTGATCGGCGGCGGTTCGGGGCACTACCCGGCCTTCGGGGGGCTCGTCGGCCAAGGGCTGGCCCACGGCGCCGCAATGGGCAACCTCTTTGCCTCACCTTCCGCGCAGCAGGTCTACAACGTGGCCAAGGCTGCGGACAACGGCGGCGGTGTCCTGTTGGGTTACGGCAACTACGCCGGGGACGTCCTGCATTTCACCCAGGCGCAGGAGAAGCTCCGGGCCGAGGGCATCGACTGCCGCAGCATCGCGGTCACGGACGATATCTCCAGCGCCCCGCCGTCCGAGCGTGCCAAGCGCCGCGGCATCGCCGGGGACCTGACCGTCTTCAAGGTCGCCGCTGCGGCGTCCGAAGCCGGCTTCACGATGGACCAGACTGTGCAGATCGCCGAACGCGCCAACCACCGCACCCGTTCTTTCGGCGTCGCTTTCAGCGGGTGCACGCTTCCCGGGGCGGAGCAGCCGCTCTTCACCGTCCCCGAAGGCCGCATGGCGGTGGGAATGGGAATCCACGGCGAACCCGGCATCGGCGAAACGGACATCCCGACGGCGGATGAGCTCGCTGAGCTGATGGTCGCCAAGCTCTTTGCCGAGATCCCCGAAGGCATCGATGCCAATCGTGCGCGCGTCGTCCCGATCCTCAACGGCTTGGGCAGCGTGAAGTACGAGGAACTTTTCGTGGTCTATCGCCGCGTGGCGCAGTTGCTCGCCGAGGCGGGGCTCGACGTCGTCGATCCCCAAGTGGGCGAGCTCGTCACGAGCTTCGACATGGCAGGCACCTCCCTGACCCTCTTCTGGCTGGACGAGGAACTCGAACAACTCTGGCTCGCTCCGGCCGACGCACCGGCCTTCCGCCGCGGAGCCGTCACCGCGCAAGCGCTGGAAGCCAACGCCGCAGGCACAGACAACAGCGAGCTGGCCGACGTCGAACTTTCCATCCCGGACGCAACGGCGGAGTCCCACGCCGGTGCCGTCCGCGTGCTCGCCGCACTTAATGCCGCGAAGGCAGTCGTGGACGCCAACGCCGAGGAACTCGGCCGCATCGATGCGATTGCCGGAGACGGCGACCACGGCATCGGCATGGAACGCGGCGTCCGCGCCGCAGTGGAAGCCGCGACAGTCGCCGTCGTGCACGGTGCCGGTGCGGCCACCACCTTGCACGTCGCCGGGGATGCCTGGGCCGACAAGGCCGGCGGAACCTCGGGCGCCCTGTGGGGCATGGCGCTGCGGGCCGTCGGTGACGCTTTGGGCGACGTCAACGCGCCCGACGGCGGTGCGGTCGCCGCCGGTGTGAGCGACGCCGCCGCGGCGATCATGAAATTCGGAAAGGCCAAGGTGGGCGACAAGACCCTGGTAGATGTGCTGGTCCCCTTCCGCGACGCCCTCGAAGCCGGCGTGCAAGACGGCCAGTCCCTGACCGAAGCGTGGGGAACCGCCGTCGCCGTAGCCGAGTCCGCGGCTGAAGCGACCGCCCAGCTGCTGCCCCTCATGGGCCGCGCCCGCCCGCATGCCGAAAAGAGCCTGGGCACCCCCGACGCCGGAGCCGTCTCGATGGCACTCATCGTCAGGGCAATCCACGATTCCCTCCTCGAGCAGAACACCGCCGTGGAAAACACCATTAAGGAGACAGCATGAGCACCAAACTGCGCCTGGTCATAGGATCGGACGACGCCGGATTCGAGTACAAGGAAGCCCTGAAGGCCGACCTTGAGGCCAGCGAACTGGTCGAATCCGTCCACGACGTCGGGGTGGACGCCATCAGCCACACCCCCTACCCATCCGTCGCCATCGCTGCGGCCGAACTGATCGCCGCAGGCAAGGCCGACCGAGCCCTGCTGGTATGCGGCACGGGACTGGGAGTGGCCATCGCAGCCAACAAGGTCCCCGGCATCCGCGCCGTCACCGCTCACGACTCCTTCTCCGTGGAACGGGCCATCCTGAGCAACAATGCCCAGGTCCTCACCTTCGGCCAGCGCGTCGTCGGACTGGAATTGGCCCGCCGCCTCGCCAAGGAGTGGCTCACGTACACCTTCGACGAGTCCTCTGCCTCCGCCGAGAAGGTCACACTCATTAAGGACTACGAGGGTGTCACGTCCTGCTAACCCGGCTGCGAGCCCCAGCGCGGTCATCGGCGTCAGCCTGAAGATGTACTTCGGCTACGAACGCACGCTCGAATACTGCCGGGAAGTGGCCACCATCGCGGCGGCGCATCCGGCGGTCCTGAGCGGCGAGATCGAGTTGTTCGTCCTACCTACGTTGCCGGTGTTGCCGGAAGCAGCGCGGATCCTCGGCACCTCCGGCGTCGGCACGGGAGCCCAGGACATCTTCTGGGAAGACGAAGGCGCGTACACCGGTGAAGTCGGCGGAAAAATGGTGGCAGAACTTGGCGGACGCTATGTCGAAGTCGGGCACGCAGAACGCCGCCGCATCTTCGGCGAGGATGAAACAATCATCGGGCTCAAGACCGCGGCAGCCTACCGCAACGGCCTCACCCCCGTTCTCTGCGTCGGCGAACTCAACTCCGGATCCCCCGAAGAAGCCATCGCCCACTGCACCGCCGAAATCGACGCCGCCCTCAAACGGGCGCAATCGCTCGGTCCCCTGAGCCGGACCATCGTGGCCTACGAACCACAGTGGGCCATCGGCGCACCGGAACCTGCGACGCCCGAGTACATCAGCGCCGTGGTCCGCGGCCTGGACGAGCACCTCCGGAACCTGCCGGGACAGTCCGAGAGCAGGGTCATCTACGGCGGCAGCGCAGGACCGGGACTGATCAGCCAGTTGGACATGTCCGTCGCAGGCTTGTTCCTGGGCCGCTTCGCACACGATCCGAAAGCGCTCAAAACCATCCTTGATGAGGCTGCAACTCGCCTCGCGGCAACCGCTGGAGTATCGCCGAAGGGGGTGCGGGCATGAGCACGATCGGACTCAGCAGCTACGCGTTCTTCTGGCAGCTCTCGGACAAGGTCGCCGAGCCCCTCAGCATCCACGACGCGCTCCAGCGCACCGCGGAACTGGGCGTGAAGCTGTTCCAGATCTGCGACTACGCTCCCCTGGAGCACATGTCCGACGACGAACTCGCAGCCGTCCGCTCAACCGCGGATTCACTCGGCATCACGCTGGAACTTGGCACGAAGGGCATCCGCCCGGACCACTTGCGGAAGTTCCTGCACATCGCCGGGGTCCTCGGTTCTGAGCTGTTGCGCACTATGTTCAACGCCCCGGGCCACACCCCGGACGCCGACGAAGCCACCGCAATCCTCACCGGGATCCTGCCCGAGTTTGAGGCAGCAGGCGTGCGGATCGCCGTCGAGACCTATGAACAGGTCCCCACCGCACGGATCCTGGACGTGATCCGCCGAATGGATAGCCCGTACCTGGGGATCTGCAGCGACCCCGCCAACACCGTCGCGGCGCTGGAGATGCCCCGCGAGGTGATTGACGCCGTCGCGCCCTATGTCCTGAACATGCACATCAAAGACTTTGCGTTCAGCCGCAAGGAGGGGTGGGTCGGGTTCACGTACTCCGGCGCACCGCTCGGCGAGGGTCTTCTGGACTATGACTACATGGCCGGAAAGTTCCAGCCCGCGCAAAGAAACATCAACCAGATCGTCGAACACTGGCTGCCATGGCAGGACTCAGAGGCGGAAACCATCCGCCTCGAAAACCAGTGGACCCAACAAAGCCTCGAATTCCTAAGGAGCAAGTGAAATGTCAGCAGAACAATTGACCGTCGCCGTTGTCGGAGCCGGTGGCAAGATGGGGATGCGCGTTTCCGCCAACCTCCAGAAGAGCAACCACACCGTCACCTACAGCGAGAACTCCCCCGCCGGCCAGGAGCGCGTCCGCGCCGAGGGCCGCGAGATCACTGCAACCGACGACGCCGTCAAGGGCGCCGACGTCGTGATCCTCGCCGTGCCGGACACCGTCCTCGGCATCGTGTCCGAAGGCGTCGTCCCGCAGATGAAGCCCGGCTCGATCCTCCTCACCCTGGACCCGGCCGCGGCCTACGCCGGACTGCTGGCCAAGCGCGACGACGTCGTCCAGGCCGTTGCACACCCGTGCCACCCGTCCGTGTTCCTTGAGCGCACCACCAAGGAAGAATGGGCCGATACCTTCGGCGGCCAGGGCGCTCCGCAGAACGTCGTCGCAGCCATCGACGAAGACGCTCCCGCAGCCACCCGCGATGCGGCCGAAGCGACCATCCGTACTATCTACGCGCCGGTTATCGACGTTCACTGGGTCACCGTGAAGCAGCTCGCCATCCTGGAACCCACCCTCGTGGAGACCGTGGCCTGCATGATCGGCACGCTCCTCAACGAAGCGCTCCACGAAACCGTGCACACCGCCGGCGTCCCGGAGGAAGCGGCCAAGGCCATGCTGTTCGGCCACGTGCAGATCGCCCTGACCAACGCCCTGCGCGGCTCCAACCCGTTCTCCGAGGCCTGCGAAATCGCCATCCAGTACGGCAAGGACACCATCATCAAGGACGACTGGAAGAAGATCTTCGACGACTCCGAGCTGGACGGCGTCATCGCCAAGATGCTCAAGCTTGACGCCGTCAAGCGCTAGGCGGCCCTCACCACCTCGCGAGATGGCACTTCACGGCAATGCTCCACCACCGCATCACTGCAGCTAAGTGCCATCTCGCGCTGCATTCCCGGGGCTTTACCAGCTGCCCCGCGCCAGCCATCATGAAATGAGGCGCAGGGACTTCGCCGACCGCCACAGCACGGCCGCTCCTTGCCCGGCGGAGGCACAGCGACATGTCACCCAGGATCGAGCCCGCGGACCATGCCCCGGCAGTCAGTCCCCCCGCGGCCCCGGACCGATTCCTTGCTGACTACTACGAACACGTGGCCGATGACGATGTTGGGAACTACACCGCGGACACACTCCTGGAGCGTGCACGGTACCACCGCTCGTTGGCCGAAAGGCGGGCTCCCGGCCAAGCTGTGATCGGCGTCCTGAACGAAACCGATGCCAGCCTCGTGGCGATTGTCACCGACGACATGCCCTACCTCGTCCCCTCTATCACCGCGGAAATCGCCAGGGACAGCGCCCCCATCGGGCTCCTGGTCCACGCCACTTTTACAGTCACCCGGGATGCCGCCACCCATCGCCTGACCGACGTCCGTCGCGGACCCCTGGGGACGGGCCTCCGGTCCGGCGTCGAACCTTCCGCGTCGGTCACCGCCATTAACCACGACGACGGCGGGCCCCTCACGGAGGCGTGGATCGCCGTCGAGATTTCCCGGCTTCCCGACGACGCGAGTGCCGAGCGCCTCGTTAAGCGGCTGCAAAACGTCCTTGGCGATGTCCGGGCAGCCGCACAAGATGCCGCCGCGATCCACCAAGAGCTTGCCGACGAAGTCCGCCGTTTGGACGGATTGTCCCAGACCGTTCCCGCAGCGCCGGAGATCCAAGGGTTGCTGCGCTGGCTGGAGGACGGGAATTTCGTGTTCCTCGGCTACCGGGGCCGCCGGGGCCTGGGGCTGCTCAGGAATGCGGCGGTCACTGCGTCCGAAGGTGGGCCCTCCGCAGGTGCGCCGTCCGCGGTACCTGGTCCAGCTCCCGTCCTCAGCCTCACCAAGTCCACCCTCCGTTCGACCGTCCTCCGGCGCGCCTACCTCGACGAAATCAGCCTGACTGCGGATGACACAAGCGGCGAACGCACCTTTGTTGGCCTTTTCGCGCCCAGCTCGGCCTCCCGCTCGGCACTCCAGATTCCCGTCATCCGCGACACCGTGGACGAGGTGTTGCGGACGTTCGGCTACTTGCCCACATCACATCGCGGCAAGGAGCTCCTGGCAGTGGTGGAGGCCTATCCCCGCGACGAGCTCTTCCACATCGACGCCCGGCAGCTGGCCGAGCACGCGCGCGAAATCCTCCGCCTCCAAGAACGGCACAGCACACGGTTGTTCCTCCGCCCGGACTCGCGCAACCGGTTCATGACGGCACTCGTCTTCCTGCCGCGCCACCGCTTCAGCACAGCCGTCCGGCTCAACATTGAACGCGAGCTTCGCGAGGCCTTCGGCTCCGAAGAAATCGAGTTCGAGCTCCGACTGGGCGAATCAGCCATGGCCCGCGTGTTCTTCCGGGTCCTGTTGCCACACAAGGGGGCGCCCGCCGTCGTCGATCCTGCGGTACTGGAGCAGCGGATCATCGCAGCCACGCGGTCCTGGGCCGAAGGCCTGGACGAGGCCCTGCACGCAAGGTTCCCCGCCGACGAGGCCGCCCGGCTGTCCCGGCAATGGGCCACCGCCTTTCCTGCCAGCTACAGGGCCGACTACGAAGTGGAAGACGCAATTCAGGACATCGTCCGCTTCGAGAGTTTCGCGCCCCGGGACGGGGACGTGCCGTATGCCGACGCCGCAGACCCTCTGCTGACCGTGTACAAGCGCCCGGGGACTGCCGTCCTTGCGGAGGATGCGCGGATTCGGCTCTATTTGACCCGCCCGCAGAGCCTGACGCAGATTCTGCCCATCTTCCACAACCTGGGTTTACGCGTCCTGGACCAGCGGCCGTTCGATGTGCAGCGTGCCGACGGACGGTCCTTCTTCCTATATGACCTCGGGCTTGTCTACCCGCGCGGAGTTGATCCGGTGGGAACGGGCGAACTGCTGGCCGGCTCGTTCTGCGCCGCGATGCGGGGAGATGCGGAGACCGATGCCTTCGATGCCCTGGTCATCCGGGAGGGGATTGACTGGCGGCGGACAGCCATGCTGCGTGCGTATGCGAAATACCTTCGGCAGCTGGGGAGCACCAATTCCTACGGGTTCATCGCGGACACCCTCCGCGAGAATCCCCGCGCGACCCACGCTTTGCTTTCTCTTTTCGAGGCGAAGTTCGATCCGGACCGGTTCGAACCCGACCTGTTCGATCCTGAACTGCTCCGGCCGAAGCCGGCTGAGCCGGTGCCGGCTGGAAGTGACGTGTTCGAGGTGGATGGCAGCAGGTACACCTCCAGGACACGGGCCACCAACGCCGCCCGCAAGGAACTGGCGGAAGCCATCGACGCCGTTCCGGTCCTCGACGCCGACCGCCTGCTGCGTTCACTCGCGAGCGTGGTGGAGGCGACACTGCGCACCAACTTCTACCTGGACAAGCCGTACATGAGTTTCAAACTCAACCCCTCCAACATCCCGGCTGCACCGGCGCCCCGGCCACTTTACGAAATTTGGGTCTACTCGCCGCGGGTGGAAGGCGTCCACTTGCGCTTCGGCGCCATTGCCCGGGGTGGCTTGCGCTGGTCCGACCGCCGTGAGGACTTCCGCACGGAAGTCCTGGGACTCGTGAAGGCCCAGACGGTCAAGAACGCCGTGATCGTTCCCACCGGGGCCAAGGGCGGTTTCTACCCCAAACAACTTCCCGATCCCGCCGAGAACCGGGCGGCCTGGCTGGCCGAGGGGCAAGAAAGCTACCGGATCTTCATTCGCGGACTGCTGGACATCACGGACAACTTGGTTGCCGGACCCGACGGCGGGACGAACAGTCGCGCGGTCCCGCCGGCCCGGGTCGTCCGGCACGACGGCGACGACTACTACCTCGTAGTGGCTGCGGACAAAGGCACGGCCACGTTCTCCGACGTCGCCAACGCGCTGGCCGCAGAGTACGGATTCTGGCTTGGCGATGCGTTCGCGTCCGGCGGTTCGGTGGGCTACGACCACAAGCAGATGGGCATCACCGCGCGCGGCGCCTGGGAGTCCGTGCGGCAACATTTCAGCGAGCTGCTGATCGACTCCAGCACTGAGGATTTCACAGTGGTGGGCATCGGCGATATGAGCGGCGATGTGTTCGGAAACGGGATGCTGCTTTCAAAACACATCAAGCTGGTGGCGGCCTTCGATCACCGGCACATTTTCCTCGATCCCACGCCTGACCCGGCCATTTCCTTCGCCGAGCGGAAGCGGCTCTTCAAACTCCCCCGCTCGTCCTGGGCCGACTACAACCCTGCCAAGCTCAGTCCCGGCGGCGGAGTGTTCTCCCGGCTCGAGAAATCAATCAGTCTCACCGAACCGGTCCGCCTCGCCTTGGGATTGGATGAAAGTGCGACGGCGATGACCCCGCCTGAGCTGCTCAAGGCGGTCCTCATGGCGCCCGTCGACCTGCTGTACAACGGCGGAATCGGCACCTACGTCAAGGCCTCCACGGAGACGCATGCCGACGTCGGAGACAAATCGAACGATGCCATCCGGGTCAACGCCGCCCAACTGCGGACCCATATCATTGCCGAGGGTGGAAATCTGGGCATCACCCAACGGGGCAGGATCGAGGCCTCGCTGGCAGGGGTCCTCGTGAACACCGATGCCATCGACAATTCCGGAGGCGTTGACTGCTCGGACCACGAGGTGAACATCAAGATCTTCCTTGACCAGATGATCGCAGCAGGCAAGATGTCGCCGAACGAAAGGACGAGCTTCCTGCACTCCCTTCAGGACGAAATGGGGCGGCTTGTCCTGAAAACAAACGCTGACCAGAACGTCCTTCTCCTCAATGACAAGCAGTTAGTCCTCCAATGGAGCCCGAGCTTCGAGCGGACCATGGACTGGCTCGACTCGGTTACGGACCTGGACCGGAAGCTCGAATGCCTGCCGACTACCGAGGAGCTTCGCGAACGCGTAGAGACCGGAGTGGGACTGACTGCGCCCGAACTCGCGGTCCTGGCTGCCTATGCCAAGATCGAGCTGGCCAGGGAACTGACCGAAGGTGGGCTCGCGGACGATCCATGGTTCTCGCAAACGCTGCGGGAATATTTCCCCCGCCAACTCTCGGAACGGTTCGGCGATGGCCTCTCTGTGCATCCCTTGCGCCGCCAAATCGTCGCCACGGTGGTCGCCAACGACATGATCAACCTCGGCGGCATAGCCTTCGCGTTCCGTGCCATGGAGGAAACGACCGTTTCTGCGGCAGCGGTGGCACGCGGATTCGTGGTGATGCGCCATATCTGGGACTTCGACTCCGTCACTGAAGCCCTGGCGCAAGTGCCGGCAAGCATTCCCAAGGAACACGTATGCGCCGTGGCCCTGGACATGCGGCGCCTCCTTGACCGGTCCACCCGCTGGTACGTCACCCACGATTTCCGGGACAAACCCATTGCGGACGCCATTACGCGGCTCGAACGGCCCATGTCCCTCATGCGGGCCAATTTCACGAGCTTCCTGCACGGCATCAACCTGGCCCATTCGTTGAACCGTCTTGCCCACACCGATTCGGTGGGCCTGCCCCACGACTTGGGCATCCGGGCCTCCGAACTCCTGGTCAGCTACGGCCTCTTGGACATTTCCGCGATCGCTGAAGAACTGCAAGAGCCGGTCGCGGGTGTGGCGGAGGTCTACTTTGCCGTGTTCGAAAGGATCTCGGCCATCCCCCTACTGGAACACATCACGCTGTTGCCGCGGGACACGCACTGGGAAGCGTTGGCGCGTGCAGCACTCCGGGACGACATGTACCTGGTTCTTGCCGACATGACCAAGGCGGTAGTCCGGCACACTCCACGCTCCTCGGAGGCAACTTCCGACCCCGTAGAGCGGATCATGGATTGGGAACGCGGAAACACCGAACAACTCGCGCGCGTCCAGGACACCATCAAGGCGGCCATCAAGCCCGGTCCGGTGGACATCGCGGCACTCTCGGTAGCCGTGAAGCTCCTTCGAGCCATGGTCCGCCGGTGACCCAAATCCCAAAATGACAGACATCCCATGACACTTTGCTATCTTTTATGCAGGAATTGCCGCTCCCCCCGCGGCATCCCGCAGAAGGAGGCCCCCCAATGAGCACAACCGCTATAGAACACAACGAGATCCATTTGTCCTTTTCATCCGTCGATGAAGTCCACGCAGGACTTGACCGTGCTGTCGGCACGCTCATCGAAGCCGCAGCCGAAAACGGCCGTTGCGGGATCCTTGTTACCCGCCGCGAGCCCGGAAGCTACACGGTTGCCCTTGACGAGTCGGTCCCGTTCGGCCAGACGCGCGAGGTCCTCGCCGCTTAGGAACAGGTACAGACAACAAAACCGGGGCTTGTTTTCCAGACCACGCCAAAAAGGCGCGGAGTAGAAAAAAAGCCCCGGTTTCTCTGGTCTAAAGTGCTTCTCTATGGTTTAGTCAGCGACTCTGCCGGCTACACTCGACGCAACTCCACGCCGTCGGACTTCATGAAAAGCTGCTTGGCGGCTTCGTCGGCGCCGGGTCCTGCAGGTTCAAGCCACACAACGTTGCCGCTGCCCGAGACTTCCTGAACCTCCCCCGCCGCGACCACATGTGCGTGCCTTACGACTTCGATCCGCTCCCCCACCTTCAACGTTCCCCAGTTGGAAACGACGGCGGACTGGGCGATTCGCCTGGACAGGACTGTCCCGCGTGCCTTCATTGAACTTCTACCCCTTTGTGGATGTTCGTTACTTCAGTTGTGAACGGATATTCCCCGGCAGGCCCACGACATCGTCGGCGTGGACATGCCGTACCCCATAAGTTTTACTACACAGAAAGCGCCCCGGGGCACGTATTGCCAAACATTTCCGGGGCGCTTCCTAATGTTCACTCGAACGGTATTTTGTTCGGCGTCAGGCGAGAATTCCGATGGCGGATTCGGCGGCCGCGCGGACCTCTCCAGCGCCTACAAGACGGTCCGCCGCTTCCAGCTCAGGCGAGAGGAAGCGGTCAGTTCCAGGACCGTCGACGACGCCGCGCAGCACCTCGATCACGGCGGCCCCAGCAGGCCCCGGAGTGAGTTCCCCACCGGACAGTTGGGTCCGGATGTCGAGGGCACGGGTGCTCGTCACGAGTTCCACGGCCAGGACGCGGCGCAGGTTCTCTATGGCCTTGCGAAGCTTGCGTGCCGCGTGCCAACCCATGGAAACGTGGTCCTCTTGCATGGCGGAGCTCGGGATGGAGTCCACCGACGCCGGAACGGCCAGGCGCTTGTTGTCCGAGACAAGGCCGGCCTGGGTGTACTGGGCGATCATGAGGCCAGAGTCCACGCCGGGATCGTCGGCAAGGAACGCCGGGAGTCCGTGCGAGCGGGCCGGGTCCAACATGCGGTCCGTGCGGCGCTCGGCGATGGAGGACAAGTCCGCGACGGCGATGGCCAGGAAGTCCAGCACATAGGCCACCGGGGCGCCATGGAAGTTTCCGTTGGAAGACACTCGGCCGTCCGGGAGCACCACGGGGTTGTCGATGGCAGCTGCCAACTCGCGGGAAGCGACCAGCTCAGCGTGCGTCACGGTGTCGCGGACTGCTCCGGCAACCTGGGGTGCGCAGCGGAGCGAGTACGCGTCCTGGACCTTGGTGTCATTGACGCGGTGCGAAGCAACAATCGGCGAGTTGGAAAGCACCCGCAGCATGTTGTCTGCGCTGGCAGCCTGGCCCGGGTGGGGACGCAGGGCCGCGTGTAGCTCCGGCAGGAACACCTGGTCCGTGCCGAGCAGCGCCTCGACGCTGAGCGCGGCGGTGATGTCCGCCGTCGTGATTAGCAAGTGCAGGTCAGCGATGGCCATCAGGAGCATGCCGAGCATGCCCTCGGTGCCGTTGACCAGTGCGAGGCCTTCCTTTTCCGCCAGGACTACCGGCTCGATACCGTGCGCGGCGAGGAGCTCGGCAACCGGCTTCTTTCCGGCGGCGCCGTAGAGCTCGCCGTCGGGGCCCGTGGCTTCGCCTTCGCCCATCAGGACCAGGGCGCAGTGGGACAGCGGAGCGAGGTCGCCGGAGCAGCCGAGGGATCCAAACTCACGGACTACGGGGGTGATGCCTGCATTGAGGACGTCTACCATGGTCTGCAGAACCACGGGACGGACGCCCGTGCGGCCCGAGGCGAGGGTCTTGGCGCGCAGGAACATGATGCCGCGGACTACTTCGCGCTCCACGGCCGGGCCCATGCCGGCCGCGTGGCTGCGGATCAGCGACTTCTGCAGCTGGGTACGGAGCTCGTTGGGGATGTGGCGGTTGGCCAGGGCGCCGAAGCCCGTCGAGACGCCGTACGCCGGAACCTCGCTGTGGGCGAGGCCGTCGATGTGTGCGCGGACTTTGGCAACCGTGTCCAGGGCCTCCTGGGAGATGGTCACCTTGGCGTCGTGGCGTGCGACGGCGACGACGTCTTCCGGCGTTACTCCGCTGGAGCCGAGGATGACCGTCTGGCGGCCAAGGGATGTTGTAGTAATGGTCACGGTGCTCCTACTTGCTTTCTGTCATGGGGATGCGGACGCCGCGTTCCTTGGCGACCTCGACGGCGCGTTCGTAGCCGGCGTCGACGTGGCGGATGACGCCCATGCCGGGATCGTTGGTGAGGAGGCGTTCGAGCTTCTCGGCGGCGAGGTCGGTGCCGTCGGCGACGGAAACCTGGCCGGCGTGCAGGGACCGGCCGATCCCGACGCCACCGCCGTGGTGGATGGAGACCCAGGTGGCGCCCGATGAGGTGTTGATCAGGGCGTTCAGCAAGGGCCAGTCGGCAATCGCGTCGGAGCCGTCGGCCATGGACTCGGTTTCCCGATAGGGGGAGGCCACGGAGCCGGAGTCAAGGTGGTCGCGGCCGATCACGATGGGGGCCTTGACCTTGCCTTCCTTCACGAGCTGGTTGAACAGCAGGCCGGCCTTGGCGCGTTCGCCGTAGCCGAGCCAGCAGATGCGGGCCGGGAGGCCTTCGAATTCAACGCGCTCCTGGGCGGCGTCGATCCACTTGTGCAGGTGCTTGTTCTCCGGGAAGAGCTCCTTGATGGCTTCGTCGGTGACGCGGATGTCCTCCGGGTCACCGGAGAGGGCGACCCAGCGGAACGGGCCCAGGCCCTCGCAGAAAAGCGGGCGGATGTAGGCCGGGACGAAGCCGGGGAATTCGAAGGCGCGGTTGTAGCCGCCCTTGCGGGCCTCGTCGCGGATGGAGTTGCCGTAGTCGAAGACTTCGGCGCCGGCGTCCTGGAACTCGACCATGGCCTGTACGTGGCGGGCCATGGAGGCCTGGGCTTTCTTGGTGAACCCTTCCGGATCGGCCTCGGCCTCGGTATGCCATTCCTCCACGGTGATGCCCTCGGGGAGGTAGGAGAGCGGGTCGTGGGCGCTGGTCTGGTCGGTGACGACGTCGATGGTCAGCTCGCCGGCCTTGTGGCGGCGGAGCAGCTCGGGGAAGACTTCGGCAGCGTTGCCGACGTAGCCCACGGACCAGCCGCGGCGCTCTTCCTTGGCCTTCTGCACCTTGGCGATGGCGGTGTCCAGGTCGGTTTCGACCTCGTCCAGGTAGCGCTTGCCGGCGCGGCGGCGCAGCCGGGTCTCGTCGACGTCCACGATCAGGCAGGCGCCGTCGTTCAGGGTCACTGCCAGCGGCTGGGCGCCGCCCATGCCACCGCAGCCGCCGGTGAGGGTCAGGGTCCCGGCCAGCGGGCCTTCGGTAGAGCCCTCGGCGGCCGGCGCCGGGTGGCGTCCCTCGGCGGCAAGCTTGTTACCGACGGCGGCGAAGGTTTCGTAGGTGCCCTGCAGGATGCCCTGGGTGCCGATGTAGATCCAGGACCCGGCAGTCATCTGCCCGTACATCATCAGGCCCTCGGCCTCCAGGCGACGGAACTCGGGCCACGTCGCCCAGTCCCCCACCAGGTTCGAGTTGGCCAGCAAAACCCGCGGCGCCCATTCATGGGTGCGGAACACGCCCACGGGCTTGCCGGACTGGACCAGCAGGGTCTCGTCCTTCTCCATGGTCTCCAGGGTCCGGGTGATCGCGTCGAACGCGGCCCACGACCGCACCGCACGGCCCGTGCCGCCGTACACGACTAGGTCATCCGGGCGCTCGGCGACCTCCGGGTCCAGGTTGTTCATCAACATGCGCAACGGCGCCTCGGTCTGCCAGCTCTTCGCGGTCAGCTCGGTACCGCGGGCGGCCCGGACTGGACGGGCTCCGGTAGTGAAATCGGCGGGTGCCATGGTGACTCCTTCGTCTCTGGAGGTTGCTAGGTGTAAGTCCTTCTGTATCCAGTAGAGCCCTTCGGCAACCGTCTTGGAACGGCTTTAGGAAGGGTGCTGTCCGGGATTACAGACTCAACTAACTCGCAGTACATGTCGTTTTGAGCGCCCATAGCGACATCTACTGCGAGTCAGTTGGGTGGGACGGCGGGGGTGGGGTGGGAAAAGTGGGCGCGGGTGGGGCGGGAGGCTATTGCCCCGGGCGGCCGTGGATACGCACGGACAGCTCGTCGGCCGTTTTCTGGATGCGGGCGGCGAGCGCCGGCCATTCCTCAACCGGTACCCGGTCCTCGAGGAACGTCACGGCGACTGCCGCCGTCGGCCATCCCAAATGGTCGGTGACGGCGGCGGCCACCGAGCCGAAGCCTGGCGTGACTTCGCCGTGTTCAGTGGCGTAGCCGCGCTGCCGGACCTGGTCCAAATGCGAGGACAAGGCTGAGTACTTCATGATGGGCGATTCCATCTCATGCCGGGCCGTGAAGGCGGCGGCATTCGGATACAGGGCCCTGACCTGCGATTTCGGCAGGGCGGCCAGGATGGCACGCCCGCTGGCGGTGAGGTGGCTGGGAAGCCGGACCCCGACGTCGGTCACCAGGGACGGACGGTTCTTGGCCCGCTCCTCCACGATATAAAGCACATCGCGGCCATGCAGCACGGCCAAATGCGCGCTCTCGCCGATCGCATCCACGAGGGCGGCCAGCATCGGGCGCCCGAGGCGCGACAAAGGCTCTTGCCGCGAGTAGGCCGAACTGAGTTCAAAGGCGCTAATGCCCAGTCCGTAGCGCTGTTCCTCGTGAAGGTGCAGGACGAAACCGTTGGCCTCCATGACACCGAGCAAGTGATAGACGCTGGACCGGGGCAGGCCCAGCGCGGTAGCGATGTTGGACGCTGCCATCGGGCCTCGCCGGGAAGCAAGCAACTTCAGGATGCGCAGGGTGTTCTCGGCGGCAGGGACCTTGGAAGCGGCCCGGCCTTGGGTGGACGGCTGTATGGTCATGGCTCCTCTTCGAGTGCACTGTCATCCCCGGCACGCCCTTCTGCCGCAATGGCGAAAGTCGGAGTGTCCGGGATCCCGTACTTAAGCGTGCGCCCCGTAGCCCGGTTCGGAAACCAATCAGAACATTAAGCTGTCTGGAATACCAGACATTCGCAACTGTGTTGTCAGCTATCGGCCAGGGCCACCGCGACTACTACTTTGCCCCGTACGCCGCGGCCGTGCGCATACCGGATTGCGTCGGGAGCGTCGGCGAGGGGAAAGGTCTTGTCGATGAAAGGCACGACTTTGCCTGCCTCAATCAACCCCGTCAGGAAGCGCAGGTCTTCCTGGCGTTCCACGGCCATCAGGCCGCTCAGCTTTTGGCCCAGGAACAGCGACAGCATGGGCGCGCGAAGGGAGCGGTCAAAGCCACCCAGCCAACGGCCGCCGCCTTCCCCGCCGACGATGACGAGCCGCCCCCGCGGGGCGAGTGCCCGCCGAAGCTGCTTGAGCGGGCGGTTGCCCGCGGTGTCCAGGATGAGATCGTAGTGCGTGGTTCCATCGGTGACGTCTTCGCTGGCGTAGTCGATGACGCGGTCGGCGCCTGCCGATCGGACCACGTCCATTTTCGGCGCGCTGCACACGCCAGTTACCACCGCGCCGAACGCCTTCGCCAACTGGACGGCGAACAATCCCACTCCACCCGCCGCACCGATGATCAGGACCTTCTCCCCCGCTTGCAGCTTCCCACTGTCCCGGAGGCCCTGCAGGGCGGTAGTGGCCGAAATAGGGACGGCCGCGGCCTGCTCGAAGTTGAGCGCGGAGGGCTTCGGGGCAATCTTCTCCTCCTTGGCGCACGCGTACTCGGCAAAGGAACCTTCGCACGTTCCGAAGACCTCGTCACCCGGCCGGAACTGTGTCACTTTCGCGCCGACGGATTCCACCGTGCCCGCCATGTCCCTGCCACGGATGCGATTCTTGGGCTTCCTTACCCCGAACCCGAACGCCCTGGTGAGGTAAGGGAGGCCCGTCATCAGATGCCAGACGCCGGGATCGACGCCGGCAGCGCGGACCCGTACGAGGACTTCGCTTTCGCCGGGGACCGGTATGTCGACGTCGGCAAACTCGAGCACATCTTCGGAGCCGTAACTGTCTTGAACGATCGCTTTCATGATGTTTCTCCTTCGCTGTCCGGGTACTGGAACACGTCGTCGAGCGGCACGTTCAATACCCGGGCGATTTGGAATGCCATTTCAAGGGAAGGCGAATAGCGGCCCTGTTCGATGGCAATGATGGTCTGCCGGGTTACCCCGATGCTGTCCGCCAGTTGCGCTTGGGTCATTTCATCGCGGGCAAAGCGGAGGGCCCGGATGGAATTGGTGACTTTGGTCGGTTTCACCACGGCTGGAAACCCCGGCGGTAGGCGATGATCTTCGCAACGGATCCGAGCATTGCGGAGAGAACGAATGCCAAGTAGATGACGTTGGCGATCCAAAAGTAGTCCAACGTGGCCATGGCCATGATGAGTGCCGCCACTGCGCCAATGATCACGAACGACTGGCCGATGTACTCGCCAAAGCGATAAATCTCCTTGTCCCGCTGGTCCTTCCCCGCATTCTTGGGAGAAGCCATCCGGATCAGGATGTGAAGCACTATGGATACCCCGATGGACGCTCCGATCGTCCAGAGCATGGGCGCCACGTAGGGAACCTGGGTCAGCGGAGTGCTTGCCGCGCCGCCCAAAACGATGATGAGATACGCCGCGTAGGAGCCCACCGCGAGCGCGCCCATGATCCAGGCACTCTTTTCTTCGAATGACATTTCGACTCCCATGTAAAACAAAGCTGACATTGCAAATGTAAAGCTTGATTGACATTGAGTCAAGAGTTTTTGACCTGCAGACCAAAGCCTCCATGTCACCAGGGTCTGAGAACCGAGACAGCGATGCGCCGTGAGTCCCATCACAGGCCGTCCAGAAATGGTCTGCTGGTTAACAGTCCCCCTCCCAATGACGAGAAGGTATTCGCATGCAGCAAGCACCAATAGCGGGCAGGACAACAGCCGCCAACGCCGTCGACGGCGCGGCAACCACCGTTCTCAGCCGCGGCCTCAACGTCCGCCACATCCGCTTCATGGCCCTCGGTTCGGCCATCGGAACAGGCCTCTTCTACGGCTCCGCGTCTGCCATCCAAAAGGCGGGCCCGGCGGTTCTCTTCGCATACATCATCGGTGGCGCCGCCGTCTTCATGGTGATGCGCGCGCTCGGCGAAATGGCTGTCCGCCACCCCGTTTCCGGCTCATTCGGCCAGTACGCCAGCCGTTACCTCGGACCGCTCGCAGGGTTCATCACCGGATGGACCTACGTTTTCGAAATGGCCATCGTAGCGATCGCGGACGTGACGGCATTCAGTATCTACATGGGCTTCTGGTTCCCGCAGGTGGACCGCTGGATCTGGGTCCTGGCGATCATCCTGCTCCTCGGGGCCATGAACCTCCTGAGCGTCAAGGTTTTCGGAGAACTCGAGTTTTGGTTCTCGCTCATCAAGGTAGTGGCGATCATCGCCATGATTGCGGGCGGCGCGGCGATCATCGTGTTCGGCTTCCACACGGGCGACGGCGGAGCGGCACCGGGGCTGGGGAACCTCGTTGACCACGGCGGCCTGTTCCCGAACGGTTTCGAGGGGCTCCTGGCCTCGTTCGCCGTCGTTATGTTTGCCTTTGGCGGGATCGAAACGATCGGCATCACCGCAGGCGAGGCCGCAGACCCCAAGAAGGTCATCCCGCAGGCCGTGAACACGGTGCCCGTGCGCGTGCTGCTGTTCTACGTCCTGACTCTCGGAGTGCTCATGAGCCTGTTTCCCTGGAATGAAATCGGCAACAACGGCAGCCCGTTTGTGCAGATCTTCAGCGGCCTCGGCATTCCCGCAGCCCCCCACATCCTCAATGCCGTGGTGATCACCGCGGCGCTGTCCGCGATCAACAGCGATATCTTCGGCGCAGGACGTATTCTCTTCGGCCTCTCGCAGCAAGGTCACGCACCCAGGAGTTTCGGCAAGATCTCCCGCCACGGGGTTCCCTGGATGACCGTTGTCCTGATGGGCGGGATCCTGCTGGTGGGCGTGGTGCTCAACGCGGTGATCCCTGAGAGCGTGTTCGTCATCATCGCCTCCATTGCCACTTTCGCGACCGTCTGGGTGTGGGCTTTGATCCTCGCCTCGCACGTGGCCATGAAGCGGGAGATCAAGCGCAAGGGACTGCCGGCGTCGGAATTCGCGTCGCCGTGGTGGCCCACTGCTTCCGTGCTGACCATTGCGTTCATGGCCATGGTGATCGTCATCCTTGGCGTCTTCGAGGACACCCGCGTGGCGTTGTACGTGGGTGCGGTATGGCTCGGGCTGCTGGTGTTGGCCTACAAGCTGTGGGTCCGCGGCGGCGGTCGCGTTCGGGCCGACCTCGTTGACGAGACAGGCTCGATGCCGGTGGTCACCCAGCGTTCCTCGTAGCCTTACCGCTTCGCCGAATGTGCAGATCACGGCAGTGTTTTCGAAAACACTGCCGTGATCTGCCGTCTCGCGGCAATCACGAATGAAGGCCTATCATCAGGCATGGTTCCGTTCACCAATCTCCTGGCGTTTGCCCTGGCCTCGCTGGTCCTCATCGCAGTCCCTGGTCCCAGCGTGCTTTTCGTGATTGGGCGCTCCCTTGCCCTCGGCCGCAAAGTCGGGCTCCTGAGCGTCCTCGGAAACGCGTTGGGCATGGTTCCGCAGATCACCGCGGTGGCGTTGGGGCTTGGCGCGGTGCTGGCGCAGTCGATCCTGCTGTTCAGTGTCGTCAAGTTCGCGGGCGCGGCCTATCTGATCTACCTCGGCGTGCAGGCGATCCGTCACCGCGGCGGGCGTTCGACGGCGGCTGGCCCGGCGCCGTCGCGGTCGATGTGGCGGCTGATCCGCGAGGGTTTCATCGTGGGCGCGAGCAACCCGAAATCGATCGTGTTCTTCGTGGCGGTGCTGCCCCAGTTCGTGGAATACGCCAGCGGCGGCATTTCGCTCCAACTCGCCGAGCTGGGGGCTGTCTTCCTGCTGATCGCCCTGGTCTCCGACAGCATGTGGGCCCTTGCCGCGGGTACCGCTCGCCACTGGTTTGCGCGCTCCCCTCGCCGGATTTCGACACTGGGTGCGACGGGCGGGGTCATGATGATCGGGCTCGGCGGAACCCTGGCGCTCACGGGCACCAAGTCCTAGCGTCCACGCTCACGGAACCCCAAATCGCGGAATCAGCCGACCGGGAGCCAATCCACTACGTGCGCGTCTGCGTCATAGACCCGGCATACGCGCTGTCCGTCCTGGGCAGGACCATCAGCCAGCTTGATGGTGGTCTTCATCAGAACGTCGTAGGCCGGCAGGCCGGACGCCCCCGTTGACCGTACCGGTGTCCCGGAGAAGGCGATAGAGACGACGATGAATGGCCGGGGCACCACGGTTCCGGTTACTGTTCCGGAATGGGCGGCGTCGCTTTGCAGCCGGGCAGTGCAAGTGTCCTCGATACGTTGTATCCCCGCTCCGTCGAGGCCCTGCGCCCCGGGAGCCGGTGCCGCGGGGGCCGGCTCGGCGGGAGCCGGCACCGGTGCGGCTGGTGCTTCCGGCTTGGAGCTGGCCGTCGGGGCGGGGGCTGGCGCTTGACTTGAAGGCGCAGCGCTAGGGGACGCATTCGCGGCGGGCGTTGGGGTTGCGGCACCCGGTGTCGCGGATGGCGCGTTGGCGGCAGCCGAAGCAGAGGGGGTCGCACTGGCGGTGACCGGCGTCGTGCCGCCCTGAATTGAGCGTGATCCTGTCTGCGTGGCATTGAGGGTAATCGCTCCCGCCAATCCGACAGCGACCACGCCCGCAACTACGATTCCTGCTTTTGCCGCTCGTTTCATTGTTCCCCGCTCACGCTCCGAGCGTAGGGGCCGACCGCCCGCCCTGGCTTGCGTAGCGCCTACCCGTCTTTTGCCCGGCCTACTCGGGTGACCACTTGCTTGAATTGGGCTTCCTGTCCGAGTAGTTGACTAAGTGGCGTGAGTGGCCCGTGTGGCATAACGGGTGAAAGTCACTCATGTGCCTTGTGTGTTCGGCGCCTACCCTAGGCACATCGCAACTGCAAGGGAGTGGTCCTGATGTTCGATCCCACATCGAGGTACATCGTTCAGATGCGGGTGCGGCGTTGCTTCGCGCTGGCCTCACGGCTGCGCCGGGTATTTACTACGACTACCGCCCGTTGAGGAGGCCGTGGTGAACATGTCCGCCGGCATTCCAGCAAACCGATTCATGACAATCGCCGAGGTTGCCGAGGCCCTGCGGGTGTCCAGAATGACCGTCTACCGCCTAGTGAACTCGCACGCCATCCACGCGGTGCGATTCGGGCGGTCATACCGCGTTCCGGAATCGGCGGTGGAGTCCTACATTGAACACTCTGCAGTGGACGAGGCCGAGCAGCACCAGGAAGGTGCCGGAGGTTAGGTAGTTGAACTCCAACGTGACCGCGGGCCTGTCAGAATGTTCGTTCCGACGGAGTCGCGTTCCACCGGCGGGCACTCAATCTTTACCACGGTGCTGCCGGCTGGTTCATCGACGCCAAGGAGCAGGCGCACCCCAGCAGCGCCTAGTTCGTAGTGCGGCAGCGCGACAGTGGAGAGCGGTGGCCGCATGTGGGCGGCGATGACTTCCTGGTTGTCGAACCCGACGACGGCCATGTCCTCCGGAATCGACAGCCCCCGTTGCTTCAGCCCGTCGTAGAGACCCATGGCCATACGGTCGTTGTAGCAGAAGACCGCCGTGACGTCCCGTTTGAGGAGCTCCTCGACGGCTTCGTATCCGCCCTCCTGATCAGGAAACGCGTCGAACACGAGGTGGGGGTCAAACGAGATCCCCGCAGATTCGAGTGCTTCCCGGTAGCCCTGGAGACGTCCATCCTTGGCCGGGGCTGGGATCGTGGCGTTGATGAAGGCGATTCGTCGGTGCCCCTTGCGCAAGAGAATGTCGGTTGCTTCCCGCCCGCCATGGACTTCGTCCGGGACCACGGCGAGGGCGTCGGAGTCCGGAGAGAAGCAGTTGACAAGCACGAAGTCCGTCTCGTGCAACGCGGTGGGGATCGCGGCCGGGCGGTGGAACCAGGTGGAATACAGGATGCCGCGAACCTTGTGCTCGAGCATCATCGAGATAGCGTCCTTTTCCGCGGGCTCGTTGCCCTCGGTGTTCGCGACCAAGAGGACGAATCCGTGTTTCCAAGCTTCGTCCTGGGCACCGTGGATGATCTGCCCTGCGAAGGGGGTCGTCGCAATCGCGTCAGCGACGAGGCCAATGAACCGTGAACTGCCACTCACCAGGTTCTTGGCGAGGGCATTCGGGCGGTAGCCCAGTTCGCGGATGGTGTCCAGCACGCGCTTGCGTGTCCCGGCCCCGATCCTAGCGTCTTTCTTGTTGTTGACCACGAGGGAAACCGTGGCAACGGAAACTCCAGCCCCTTCCGCTACCTCCCGCATCGTGACCGGATGACTCGTCCTCGGAGTCATCGGTGGATGAAGGTGGTTAACCTCGGGTTCTGTCAAGCTTTCTTCAGACGTCATTGGCCCTCCCCTCACAGTCTATCCAGTGGCCACGTCCTCATCCCTTCGTGGCCCCACTCTCGAGGCCCTGGATCATCGCCTTGTTGAGGACGAGGAACACCAGCAGCAAAGGCGTGATGGTGATGCAGACAGCGGCGAACGTTGCAGTCCAATCGACCTTGCCCATTGCCCCGATGTAGTTCTGCAACCCCAGCGGGATGGTCTTGAGTCCTTCGGAGAGCACGAATGTGTTCGCGAAGATGAAGTCGTTCCAGATGAAGATGCTGTTCACCAGCACCACGGTCACTACGGTGTTGGTCGACAGCGGCAGGGTGATCAGTCCGAAGATGCGGTACGGGCCCGCGCCGTCCAGCGAGGCTGCCTCATAGGTTTCCCTGGGAATGTATTCAAAGAATGACGAGAAAAGGTAGATCGACATGGGAAGGGCGAACCCGGCCAAGGGGATGATCATCGACTGGTAGGTGTCCAGCAGGTTCACGGACGAGTAGTCGATGAACAGCGGCACAAGCGCGATCTGCACCGGCACGATGATGCCGATCAGGAAGAGGCCCCGGACGAATTTGCTGAACCGGAATCCAAGGACCTGCAGCGCATACGCGGCCATCATCCCCAGCAGGACGATCAGGAGGTTGGCACCCATCGTGACGATGAAACTGTTCAGGATGTTCTGACCGAGGTTGCCGGTCTGGAAAGCGCGGGCGTAGTTGTCGAAGCTGATGGAGCTCGGCAGCGCAAAGGGATCACCGGTGGCGAAGTCGTGCTCGTTCCGCAGGCTCGTGAGGAACAGCCAGGCGAGGGGGTAGACCTGCACCACGACGATGAGGACGATCAGCGTCCTCGACAGGCTTCGGAAGACGTTTGGCTTGCGCCGTCGACGTCGGGGAGCCGGGCTGCTTGGCGGGGCAGGGACCGGCCGGGTAACCGGGGCTGTTTGCGCGGTCATGCGTCAGCCTTTCGTTTGAGCATGAGCAAGATGAATCCGACGGCAACGAGGCACTCGACCACGATGAACACCGAGATGGTGCTGGCGTAACCGAAGTCGGTGCTGGTGAACGCGGTTTTGTACATGTACGTGGTCAGGAGTTCCGAGGACTGGCCGGGGCCGCCGTTCGTCATGAGGTAGGGGATATCGAATCCGCGAAGGCCGTAGGTTGTGGCCATGATGGTGGTGGTGATCCACACGGGCCGGATGTAAGGGAACCGGATCTTGGTGAACATTTGCCACTGGTTGGCGCCGTCCAGGCGCGCCGCTTCTTCAAGTTCCTGTGGGACGGCTAGCAGCGCGGCGTAGATGATGAGCATGTAGAGTCCCGTGAACCGCCAGCCTTCAGGTGCTGAAACGGCCGCGAGGACCGTATTGACGTCCGAAAGCCAGGGCCGTTCCAGGCCGCCGAGACCGATCCAGCCGAGGACCTGGTTGAGCAGGCCCACCGGATCAATCGAGTAGATGCGCACGAAGAGGAACGCGATGGCCACCGTCGAGATCACGGCCGGCAGCAGGTAGAGGGTTTTGATGATTCCGGCACCTCGGCGCAGCGAGGTCAGGAGGCTGGCGACGAACAACGCACCGCCCAATTGCAGGACGAGGCAGATGGCGAGGTAACCGAGGGCGTTGAAGAAGGAACGCCAGAAGACACCGTCACCAGTGAGCATGTGCACGTAGTTTGCGAGGCCCACGAACTCCATGTCACTGATGCCGTTCCAGGAGAAGAAGCTGAGGAACAGCGATTGCAATATCGGGAACAGCACCGCGACGCCGTAGAGAAGCAGCGGCGGGAGCAGGAAGACCAGGACTGAAAGTCGTGATCGATTGGGAAGCATGGGGGTGCCTTTCGGGTGGGGGGCCTGAGCCCCCCACCGCTTGGGGTTACTTGAAGAACTTAGGTGCATTCTGCGCGATGGTGCTATCCATCGTGCTGGTGAACTCGGCAGGCTTGACATTGCCCTGCGCCAAGAGCACGAGCTCTTGTTGCAGCCTGCTGTTGGTGGTCGGGTCAAGCTGCGTGTCCCACGGCATCGCGAGCTTCGATCCGAGATCCTTCGCCTGGTCGATTGCCTTCTTGTACAGTGGCGTGGCGTTGGCTGGAATCGTCGTCTGAACGTTCGTCGTCGGCGAGAGGGCACCCGTGGCCGCGTACTCCGAGGGGTATTTGGCGAGGGCGAACTTCAGGAAGTCGCTCACGAGCGGGTCAAAGGTCTTTGAGTTGACCGCCATGCCGATCCCTGAAGTTGCCACGTACTCGTTGGCGGCCGTGGCGGAACTTGGCGTGGCCGGAAGCGTGAAGTAGTCGACGTCGTTACGCACCGCCGGATTCAGCTTGTCGGTCGCGAGGCTGGACAGTTCCCAGGTGCCGATGTTGTACATGGCGGCCTTGCCGGAGGTGAACAGGTTCTGGGCGTCAGAGTAACCCTGCGACGAGAACCCGTCCTGGAAGCAACTGGCCCCTCCGAGCTGGCTTATCCAGTTGACTGTCTTCTGGCCGGTGGCGTCGCTGAACTTCGCGTCACCCTTCTTGAGCTTCTGCACGAAGTCGGGTCCGGCGTCGCGGAAGGGCTGGTAGGAGACGTAGCGCTCGAGCGGCCACTGGTCCTGGCCGTCAAGAGCGAGTGGTGTGATGCCGGCCTTGCGCAGGGCCGTGCACATTGCGGGAATGTCGTCGAGTGACTTCGGCACTGATACTCCAGCCTGCTGGAAAAGGGCCTTGTTGTACCAAAAGTACTCGAGCTCGAACTGGAACGGGATCATGTAGAGGGATCCGTCGTCGAAGCGTTGGTAATTCAGTGCGTTCGTCCGGTAGGAGTCGTAGACGCCAAGGTCTTTCAGCAGCTTCTCGGCATCGACCATCGTGCCTTTCTTGGCGAGCTGCTGGGCGAAGGGGGTCGCGTCAGTGTCGAACAGCTCGGGAAGCTTGTTTGCAGCGGCGAGGGTTTCATACTTCTGGATGTAGGACGGCCGGTCAGGGGTGGTGATCAGGTTCAGGGAAAAGCCAGGATGGGTCTGGGCGTATTCGTCGGCGACCTTTTTCATGATGTTGATGACTGCACCATCAGCAGGCCGGGACAGAAGCCACGAGATTTGCCGCGGCTTGATTTCGCCGGTGGGGCTGACGTTGGCTGCGGGATTGCCGCCGCCGCTGCCACATGCGGCGAGGGTGAGGGTGACAGCCGCTGCTACGGCGGCCGTTCGCAAGAGTTTCTTCATGGGGGACAATCTCCTTTGATTTTGAACGGAAGTTTGGCGCTGGCTATTTAGTTGTCTGTGCGCTTACGTATCTCAAGTTCAGTGACGGTGACAGTGCCTTCACCGGCGAAAACGCCGATCCGGCCGTCGGGTAGCTCGTAGATCCGGGCGCTCAAGGCGACCTGCCCGTCGACGACGGCGACGCAGAGGTCCCCGTCCACGACAAGTTCGAGGGTGTGTTCTCCCGGTGCGAGTTCGCAGGGGCGTTCCAACTCGATCTCGAAGGGGACATCCCCCGAGACGTGCCATTGCGCGTCACCGTTGATTTCCCGGGGCCATCGGTCAAACACCATCCGGCTGCGTTTCGGTTCCAGGCGGATGATGTAGGACTCGTCCCCGTCCGCGCTTGAGCGGAGGAGCAGTCCGCACTCGGTTGTATCGGGTTCTATCCGCAGCACTGCCCGGGCATAGAACTGGCGTGGGAGGACTTCATCGGACATGGTGACTGCGTACCCGTCCGGAGCATGCAGAGCCACCGGAAGGGCGTTGCCGAAGGTTACCGGGATTTCGTCCCAGAAGCTCTCGACAAGTTCGTCGGCGAAGGAAAACGCGAGGGTACCGTCGCCGTTTTGGCGCGCCTCGAGGACGGACATCGTGCCCGCCCACTGCCAGGCGCCGTCGTCGCGGTTGTCCTCTTTGCTGGCGATCCAGCCGAAGAAGAACCTGCGACCATCCCGCTCGGCGGTCTTCGAGGCGTAAAAGGCGCGTCCGTCAACGCTGTCCCGCGCAGGCACGATCCATGGCCCATCGGGACTTTTCGCCATGCGGTAGCGGGTAGTGAAGGACTCCGAGAATTCCGAGTAGACGAGGTACCACCAGTCGCCCCAGGCGAAAACCTCCGGGCATTCGTGCGTGATGTACCGGCGCGGATCCCAGAACGGCTCAGTGTGCTCCCAGTCCATCAGGTCCGGGGAGACGCATTGGGCGATCACTCCGCGGCGGCGCTCCGGACCCTCTGCGTGCCGTGCGGCCAGCAGCATTCGCCACAAACCGCTGGCCTCGTCCTTGAAGACGAAAGGATCGCGCCAATCGCCGGATTCGTAGCCGGCCGGGGCCCCGAAGGTCAGCTCCGGATGCTTCACCCACGTCAGCATTCCATCCGTGCTGGTGGCGTGCATGACGAGTTGCAAAGGAGCTCCGTCGGAGCCGCGGTGCCGGGGATTCTGTCCCGTATAGAACAGGTGGTGAATTCCGGACTCGTCGCACACAACACTGCCCGTGTACGCATTGAAGTCCGCATCACCCTCCCCGCCATGGTGGAGCGATACCCCATGGTCCTCGAACTGCGTGAGGTCCTTGGTGGTCACAAGATTCCAAGACGTCCCCGGTTTCGGTTCGGTCCGTACCTCGTGCAGATAGAAGAGCCAGAACTCCCCGTCCTTCTGGAAAGGGATCAAGTCTCCAACCCATCCATCGGCGGGCTGGAAGAAGACTGAGCGAGTCATCGGCGTTGATGTCCATTTCTGCTAAAGCGTTTGATCAAGACAAGCGTAACCGAGGTCACAATTCTGATCAAGCGTTTTAGCAGATAGTTTTAGCGCCTGCTTAGGCGCTGCTGGATCGACCGAGCGTTGCGGCTGTTTACGCGCACGACGGCGGTCAGATGGAAGGCGGTTAGCCCGGCGCGCAGACCGCGCGGTTCCGCCCGAGGGACTTGGCTTGGTAGAGGGCTTTGTCGGCGGCCTCAATCATGTGGGCCACCTCGGCGTCGACGAAGGTGCTGGGGGCGATGCCGTAGCTCACAGTGGGGAAAGTGATTCCGTCCGGCGTTTTTGCCGAGGCCAACCGGCGGCTGATTTCACCCGCAATGATTTCGGCACTCTCCACGTCGGCCCCGGGAAGCAGGATGGTGAATTCCTCTCCTCCATACCTACCGACGAGGTCAGTGTGGCGGACAGAGGCCTGACATGCGGCGGCGAATGCCTGGATGGCGGCGTCGCCCGCGGCGTGGCCGTGGCTGTCATTGAGGGCCTTGAAATGGTCCAGGTCGGCGAGGATCAAGGTGGAGACCGATCCAGCGGTGTGCAGCCTTTTGATTTCCTGGGTGGCCAACTCCATGAAGGCTATCCGGTTGAGAAGCCCCGTCAGGCCGTCGCGGGTGGCACGTTCGTTGAGGCCGTTAATAAGTTGCTCGTTGCTCAACGCTGTCATGCTGAAGGACACGGTGACCAGCAGCACTATTGTGACCACGCTGGTTGTTGCCGAGCTGAAATAAGTATCGAAGTCCGGCCCGCCCGGCCCTTCCACAACGTAGGCGATCCCCCGGCCGAAAAAGAATGTGCCCAGGACTCCCGCGGCCAGCGCCAGGGACCGGCGGGCGTGTGAAGCGGTGGGCTTCAACCGCCAAAGTTCAACTGTTGCCAAGGCCATGCCCATGGACATCATGGCCAAATACACCAAGCCGCCTGACCATTCGTTAGTGGCCGGATTCTCCAGCGCCGCGGCCACAGCGGTGGCGACGGGTCCTGCGAGGAGTTGCCACCGCGGCGTCGGAAGCAGCCTCAAAGAACGCGAGCCCGCCCACACACAGAATGCCCCGGCCACCAGCAAGGCATTGCCAAGGGGACCCGCCCAAATTTGCTGGGAGGTCCCGGTGAGCAGGTACACCGTGTTTCCGGTGAGCAAGAAGACGAGGGCAAGGCACCACCAGCCGCTGTATGCGGAGCGGCTCCGGCGGAACGATCCGAAAAACAGCAGGCACAAAGTGAGCGCAGCAACGCCCAGAGCTACCTTGAGACTGACCGGATCGAGACCCATATTTCGTTCCCCTCGTACGCCACACCAGCCTACGACATCCAGGGGTGGTTCGGCCCGGCAACCGCCCGTAACAAGGTTGCCGGGCCGAACGGGCGGGCGGGCGGGCGGGCGCGCTAGCGGGCGGACCAGCCGCCGTCCATCGTGTAACTGGCCCCGGTGACCATGCCGGCGTCGTCGGACGCTATCCAGGCGGCCAGCGACGCGACTTCCTCCGGCTCCACCAGTCGCTTCACCGCGGACTCCGTCAGCATGACCTTGGCCAGGACCTCCGATTCGGGGATCCCGTGCAATAAGGCCTGGTCCGCGATCTGGCTTTCGACGAGTGGCGTGCGCACATACCCCGGATTGATGCAGTTGGACGTGACCCCGTACTGGCCGCCTTCTAGGGCCGTCACCTTGCTAAGCCCCTCGAGCCCGTGCTTGGCCGAGACATACGCACTTTTGAACGCGGACGCCCGCAGCCCGTGAACCGAAGAAATGTTGATGATCCTGCCGAACCCGTTGGCGTACATGTGCGGCAATGCGGCCCGGATGAGCAGGAACGGGGCCTCGAGCATGAGGGTCAGGATCCGGCGGAAGTCTGCCGGCTCGAACTCCTCGATGGGAGCGATTTTCTGGATGCCGGCGTTGTTGACCAGGATGTCGCAATCCAGGCTGAGTCCGGCCAGCGCCTCCGTGTCGAGCAAGTCGACAGCCCAGGCGGTGCCGCCGAGCCTATCGGCGAGCGCTGCAGCTCCGGCGGCGTCGACGTCGGCCACCACAACTTTCGCGCCCCGCGCGGCGAGGGCCGTGGCGCATGCCGCCCCGATTCCGCCCGCCCCGCCGGTGACCAAGGCCTTGCGGCCTTCCAAAGTCATGCGCGGGCACCGATCGGCAGGCCGTGGCGAACGGCGTCGGCGTTGTCAACGTCCTCAAGTGCCACCCCGCGGGTCTCCTTGAGCGTCAAGACGACGACGGCGGTGATGGCGCAAGCGATCACCAGGTAGATGGCGGTGGGGAGCCAGGACCCGGTGTCCTTGAGCCACTGGGTCGCCAGCAGCGGGGCCAGCGAACCGGCGAAGATCGAGGTGACCTGCGAGCCAAGCGAGACGCCCGAGTAGCGCATGCGGGTGGGGAAGAGCTCGGTCATGATGGCCGGCTGCCCGGCGTACATGAAGGCGTGCAGGCACAGGCCGATGGTCACGGCGGCAACGATCACCACGGGGTTCTTGGTGTCGAACATGGGGAAGGCGAAGAACGGCCACGTGGCACCGCTTATGGCGCCGATCAGGTAGACGGGCTTGCGTCCCCAACTGTCCGCCAGCCTGCCGATTTGCGGTATGACGATGAAGTGGATGATGTGGGCAATCAGCAAGGCGAGAAGCAGGGACGAGGTGTCGTATTTGTGCACGCTCTTGAGGTAGACGATCGAGAAGCTCACCACGAGGTAGTACATGATGTTTTCGGCGAACCGCAGTCCCATGGCCTGCAGGATGCCCTTGGGGTACTTGCGGATGACTTCGCCGACGCCGTAGCTGACGGCCTGCTCCTTCTCCACCAGGGCCTTCGCCTCAAGGAAGATCGGTGCCTCGGTCACGTGGGTGCGGATGTAGTAGCCCACGAAGACGATCACGGCGGAGAGCCAGAAGGCAACACGCCAGCCCCAGCCAAGGAAGGCCGCGCTGCTGAGCGTGGTGGACATGATGAACAGGACCAGCGTGGCGAGGAGGTTGCCGACTGGAACGGCGGCCTGCGGCCAGCTTGACCAGAAGCCACGCGACTTGCTGGGGCTGTGTTCTGCCACCAGCAGCACCGCGCCGCCCCATTCGCCACCCAGCGCGAAGCCTTGGATGAAGCGGAGCGCCACGAGCATGGCCGGCGCCCAGTAACCGAGGTCGGCGAAGCCGGGGAGGCAACCCATGAGGAAGGTGGAGACACCAACGATCACGATGGTGAGCTGCAGCGTGGGTTTACGGCCGAGCCTGTCGCCGATCTGGCCGAAGACGATGCCGCCCAGGGGCCGGGCCACGAAGCCCACTGCGTATGTCAGGAATGCCTGGATGATGCCGTCAAGCTCGTTGCCGGTGGGCGGGAAGAAGTACTTGCCGAAAACCAGGGTGGCGGCAGTGGCGTACAGGAAGAATTCGTACCATTCCACAACGGTGCCCACCATCGAGGCGGCGACAATCTTCTTTAGTCCTGAGCCTTTGCCTGCTGGGCCGTTGCCAGTTGCGCCTGTTGCCTTGCCCGCGGGGTTCCCGGCGGGCCGGTCGGCGCCTGCTGCGGAGCGTTGTCCTACGCTCATGTCCATCTCCTTAGTGTCCACGCTGACATGTGCTGTGATCCACAACACGAAATGCTCCAATGAGTATTGCCGCACATCATCGGTGCTTCAATGGCCAAAATGGCACTAAGTGTGTGCAGAATTGCAGATATGAATCCAAATCCCGACGACCTGCTGGTCCTCCTCGCAGTATCGCGCTCAGGTAAGTTCACGACGGCGGCCCAAGCCCTTGGATTGAACCACACCACCGTTTCCCGAAGGATCGCCGCGCTGGAGAAGGCGCTCGGCGGCCGGGTCCTCGCCCGGGCCGCAGGGGGCTGGGAAGTCACGGAACTCGGCGCCGAAGCCGTGGGCGTGGCGGAGCGGATCGAAGCTGCGGTGGGCACGCTGGGACCGGAGGACCGCGCACCGGACCCCATTGCCGGCGTCGTACGCATGACCGCAACTGACGGTTTCAGCGCATACATCGCGGCACCGGCCGTGGCGCGCTTGCGGCGATCGCATCCCGGGCTCACCGTCGAGATCATCACCGTGACCCGGCGGGCACTCCAGCAGCGCTCCGGCCTCGACGTGGAGGTGGTGGTGGGCGAACCGCAGGTGCACCGGGCGGAGGCGCTCCTGCTGGGCGAGTACATGCTCGGGATGTATGCCTCGAGGGAGTACCTGGCTTTCCACGGCGTACCCTCCACCGTGGAGGAGCTGACGCAGCACCAGCTGGTCTACTTCGTGGATTCCATGCTTCAAGTGGACGATCTCGACGCCCCTCGCCGGCTTGTCCCGTCCATGCGCGACGGCTTGAGTTCCACCAACGTCTTCGTCCATGTGGAGGCGACGCGCGCCGGGGCCGGCATCGGCTTCCTGCCGTGTTTCATGGCGGACCGGCACCCGGACCTGGTCCGGCTTCTGCCCTCGGACTTCGCGGAGCTACTCCCCTACTGGATGGTCCTGCGGCCGGACTCGATGCGCCGCCCGGCGGTCGCCGCCGTCGTGCATGCCCTCCAGGAGGAGACGGCGGCGCACCGGGAACTGCTACTCGCGCGGCGCTAACGTGCATCGGCGCGCCACGGACCCTCGCTCACATATGAGCCTCCACCGACGGACCCTCACTCACATATGAGCCCAAATGAAGGAACCTTTCTTCAGATCATCTGCAGGAGGATTCGTCGTTTGGCCCGAAGATCTGCAGGAGGATCGGCCGAAAGGGCCTCAAAGGTGAGCGAGCGTCAGGCGGCAGGCAAGGGGTCGTGGCGGATCTGGCCGCCGACGGCGAAGGCCCGGACCCGGGCATCGTCCCAGATGTGCGCGGGAACTGCGCCGCCCAACAGTTTGCGGGCCAGCTGGGGATCGTCACCGAAACGCTCGTGGCTGCCGGCCATGATCATGTTGCCGTACCGGCGTCCCTTGAGCATCGCCGGGTCGGCGATGATCATGGTGTGCTCGAAGGTGTCCGCGATAGTGGCGGCGTCCTCTCGGGCGTTCTTGAGATCCGGAGCGTCTCCGGAATTCACGATATACAGCCCACCCGGAGCAAGCACTCTCTGTGCGTGATCGTTGAATTCCCGGGTTGTGAGCGCCCGCGGAGTGAAGGCTCCGGCAAAGACGTCCCGGATGATGAGGTCACGCGTATCCGGGGTGAGGCTCTCGGTGACCTCCCTCGCTTCACCCACGCGGATTCGAAGCAACGGGGCCTTGGGGAGATCGAACCAGCCGCGCACGTATTCAGCCAGTTTGCCGTCGAGCTCCACCACCACTTGGCGCGCGTCGGGGTAGGCGGCGTGGAAGTACCGCGCCAAGGAACAGGCCCCGCCGCCAAGGTGCAAGGCACGCAGCTTCGGTTTCGACTCGGGGGGCCACTTGGATTCAACCAAAGCCGCGATCCAGCGCATGTACTCAAAGTCCAGGAACAACGGCTCTGCAACATCAATGTGCGAGCTCATCACCCCGTTGATCTTGAGGAGCCAGCCGTTGGAGTTGTCAGGGTCGGCAACGAGTTCGCAGTCGCCAGTATCGATGTAGTAGACGCCTTCCACGGGACCGTCCGGCTTTGTGCCGGCAGGCACCTCGATGACTCCGGCAACCTGCCCGGCGCCCCTGCTTTTGCCCCGCTTTGCCACTACAGCCGCCCTCTTCCGGTCATGCTTCAACCCTAGTTGACGCGGCTGACTTTGCGGTCAGCCCCCGACGGCGGGACGCCCCATCCGGCTCAGCCCCCGACGGCGGGACGCACCATCCGGCTCAGCCCCCGACGGCGGGACGCACCATCCGGCTCAGCCCCCGACGGCGGGACGCACCATCCGGCTCAGCCCCCGACGGCGGGACGCACCATCCGGATCTCCGGCAGTTCGTGCCAATCCGGCGGCAAGAGCTGGCGCGTGCCGTCAGCTTGGAACCCATTCTTGCGGTAGAAGGCCTGGGCGCGGGGGTTGTCTTCAAGCACCCAAAGGTAGGCGGCAGCGTTGCCAATCACGGCGTCCAACAGCGCCTGCCCCACACCCAAACCGTGCACGCGATGCAAGGTGTAGATCACTTGCAGTTGCAGCTCGCAGGGTCGATCCTCATCCTGGGCCTCACCGGCTGACGCGATACCCACCAAGGCGCCGTCGGCGTCGTAGGCGAGCATCGGCTTGTGAGAGCCCGCCAGAGCCTCCCGCTGCCTCTCGATCCGGGTGTTGATAGTGGCTTCCCGGAAGGCGAAGAACTCCTCGGGCAGGAGACGGCCGTAGCTTTCGCGCCAAGCAGCCAAATGCATGCGTGTCAGGGACTCAGCATCGTCCACGGTTGCGGGACGAAGGGTAAATTCCATGGGCACAGCCTAGCGTCACACCACCCGGGCTATGGCGAACCCGTCCCAGCCCTTGGATCCGACTGTTTGGATGGCCGTCGCGTCGAGGCGTGGATCCCTGCCCATCATCTCCAAGGCGTCAACGATTCCCGGAGCATTCACCTCGTCCATTGACGGATCCAGGATGGCGCCTTCCCAGATGACGTTGTCCATCACGATCACCGTGCCCGGCCGCCCGAGCCGGATGGCCCAGTCCAGGTAGTTGGAATCGTTCTCCTTGTCCGCATCAATGAAGACAAAGTCGAACGGCTCATGGCGTGCAGGATCTTCGGCGAGCGCGGCAAGCGTCTCCAACGCGGGACCGATCCTGATATCCACTTTGTGGCCTATCCCGGCCATATCCACGTTGGCACGGGCCACCCTGGCGTGTTCCGGCAGGTATTCGCACGTGACCAGGCGGCCGTCGTCGGGCAGTCCCTGGGCCATCCAAATCGCGCTGAACCCGGCCAGAGTACCGATTTCCAGCACGCGCCGGGCCCCGGACATCTGCACGAGCATCTTGAGCAGCTTGCCCGCGTTGGGCGCCACCTCGATGGGCGGCATCCCGGCGTCGACGGCGGATTGGACCGCGTGCGTGAGCGCCGCGTTTGGGCGGACGACGGCGGCGGACAAGTATTCCTCGACGGCTACCCAAGCGGGCTGGGCCTTGTGTTCAAACATGGCCCCAGTCTGGCACCGGGCACGGGGCGGTGGGAAGGACTGCGGCGCACCCGCCTGAACCCTCGGGCCGGAAGGGGAGCCCTATTCCCCTTCTGCGATCGCCTTTTCCAGCCGCTCGACTTTGCCTGTGAGTTCCCCCGTGTAGCCGGGGCGGATGTCCGCCTTGATCACCAGGGAGACCCGGTTTCCGTATTTGCCCACGGCCTCGGTGGCGCGCTTGACGACGTCGAACACCTCGTCCCACTCGCCTTCGATGGTGGTGAACATCGAGTCCGTTTGGTTGGGGAGTCCAGATTCGCGGACGATCTTCACGGCCTCGGCAACGGCGTCGTGCACCGAGCCATCAACCGATACGGTGCCAGCAGCAGGCTGGCCGGACGGGGCAACTGAGAAGGCAAGCAACATGAATCCAGTCTTTCACGGGCAAGAATGTCACAAAACTATTGGGAGCCCCTCCGTTGCTACTGTGAGCAGCATGGACCGGCCCTTAGAACGCAAGCCACTCAGAGCTGATGCTGCACGCAATGTGGACAAGATCATCACGGCCGCGCGCCAGTGCTTCCGCGAACTGGGCCCCGAGGTTCCGCTGCAGACTATCGCCACCACCGCAGGTGTTGGCCCGGCTACCCTGTTCCGAAACTTCGCTGACAAAGAACAACTCGTCCTCGCCGCACTTTCGCGGCAGCTCAGGCTGACTGTGGATCCCGTCGTGGAAGACGCCCTCGCGGGCATGGATGCCGCCGTCGGGCTCCTTCGGGTGATCGACGCAGTGGTGCAGGTTGCCAGCGAAGACGCGAACCTGCTTGGCGCGGTCGCCGGCCGTCGAGGGCTCCTGGTTGGCATCACTGGCGGCTTGATCGATTCGATGGCTGAGTTGCTTGCCCGTGGCCAGGGCCAGGGTTCGCTGCGCCGGGATATCTCGATCGAGGACATGGTCCGCCTTGTTGCCATGCTGATCGGCGCTGTGGACACCATGGAGCCGGGATCCCGCGCCTGGGAACGGCCGGTTGCCCTCCTTGAGGACGCCATCCGCACCGAACGCCCGTCGCGCCCGCTGCCCGCTCAAACTCCCATTCCGGGAATGACCTTCCAGGAACCAGCGCACGACGACGGCGCGCACCACAGCAGCGGCCGTTAGGAACGCCGGGGGCGGGTCAGCGCCAGCCGAGCAGCCGCAGGCAGGCTGCCGCCGCTGATCCGACGATGACCACCACGAGGAACGGCGCACGGAGCCATAGTGCAATAGCCCCGGCAACCAGGGCGCCGAGCCGCGCGTCGAATGCGAGGGACTGCCCCGACGCCACCGCGTTGACCACGGTGAGGGACGCCAGCAGGCCGATAGTCATGGTGCCCGCCACGCGCATCATCCGGGGACTCCGCAGCAGCTTCGCCGGCACGAAATAGCCCGAGAGCTTGGTGAGGTACGCCAGTCCGCAGGCGATCAGAATCCAGGGCCAGAGATTCATTCGGCGTTCCTTTCCTTGCTGGCCGGGTTCGCCTGGTCCGCGCGTGAACGCTCGTGCGGGTAGGGATCGACGTCGGGCTCCATGCCCTCATCGCTGCGTCCGTGGCTGAACCAGCCGATGGCTCCGGCCACCACGGCAGCCACCAAAATAGGTACGCCGGCCGGAACGAACGGCACCGCAATGATGGTTGCCAGAGCAGCAGCTGCGGCAATCGCCCACGGCTCACGGCCTTTGAGCCGGGGCCACAACAACCCCAGGAACGCAGCGACCGCGGCGCCATCGAGTCCCCACTGCTTGGGATCGCCCAAGGCATCACCTGCCAAAGCTCCGACCGCCGTGAAAATGTTCCAGAGCACGAAGATGCCGACTCCGGCGGTCCAGAAGCCTCGGCGTTGTTCATCCGGATCGCTTTGGCCTGAAGCTGTGGCCGTGGATTCATCGATGGTGATGTGGGCTTGCGGGTATTTGAGCCAACCGCTGGGGCGCAACAGCGCGTTCATCTGCATGCCGTAGATCCCGTTGCGCAGGCCCAGTAGCGCGGCCGCAGTCATAGCCGCAATCCCGGAGCCGCCACCGGCCACGACGCCTATGAAGGCGAATTGCGAGCCGCCGCTGAACATGAGCAGGCTGAATGCCATGGTCTGCCAGAAACTGAATCCTGAGGCCGAGGCCAACGCGCCGAACGAGATGCCATAGAGGCCCGTTGCGATGCTGATGGAGAGGCCGACCTTTACGGCCGGGGAGTCAAGGAGTTTCATACGCCCCGCTTCACTCCAGCCAAGCTCCGTGCCCACAGAATCAGCGGAAGCTGCAGGGGCAGGCGAAGCGTGTGAATCCGCCGTTCGGCCGCGGTCCCTCCGGGTGAGTACGCGCGGCGGAGCGCGTCCACATGGCCGGCCAGGAACGCCGTGAACATCAGGGTTGTGCACCGGGCTGCGGCCTTGCGTGTGGCGGGAATAAGGAGCCCGACGGCGGCGGCCGCCTCGAGCAGTCCGCTCACCGCGATCCATTCCTCCCGGGACATGACCGCCAAAGCGCCGTTCCGTGGTGTGGCTTCCTTGGCATTGGGTTCGCCGTGCCCGGCTGCAGAATCCTCACGGCATAGGTAGTCCGGGACCACCGGAGAGAAGAACTTCGGCTCCTGGAAGTGCTTCTTGGCACTCGCGAACAATAGTGCGCTCAGGGCCGCCGCGGAGATTGTCTGGGTTGTCCGGGCGGACCATGAAAAAGGCATGTATTCATGCAACCACAGCCCCTCCCGGCACAATAAACGGAACGGCGCGCACTGAACCAGCAACTCCACCAGCGTTCAGAGTGTTGAACTGAGTTCAGTATAGTGTTAGCTTCTCTTGGTGGCCTTTATCTGGCAATGTCCACCGCCACAAGCCCGGCCGCCAGCCAGGACAATCGGCCCGGCAAGTGGGTCCGGCTGAAATTCAACGAGGAGTTCCATGCGCATCGCCCGACTACAGACCCCTTCCGGCCCCCAGCACGCAGTGCTGCGCAACGGAAACTGGGATCACATCGAAGATCCTTTTGCCGAGCCCCTCTCTTACACGGGGGAATCCAGTTCTGCCGACGAGGCCGTGCTCTTGGCTCCGGTCCGGCCTTCCGTAGTGCTTGGAATCGGGCACAACCTGGGGAACAACAACCACGTGCTGCCCATCCAAGCCTGGCACAAGTCCGTCCACAGCATCGCCGGCCCTGGTGATGACATTGTGGCCGTACGCGGGGCAGGCACGGTGAACGTGGAAGGCGAGCTGGCTGCCGTCATCGGAAAGCGAGCGGAGAAGCTCACAGCCGAGAACGCCTTGAGCCACATCCTCGGATACACCGTGGTCAACGATGTCACCAACGTGGACCAGAACCAGATCGACGAAAAACTGTTCCAAGGCAAGTCCGGGCCCAATTACACACCGCTGGGGCCGTGGATCGAGACCGACATCGAGGATCCGGACAACGTCAGCACCGAGGTAGTAGTCAACGGCGAAGTCAAGGCCCGCTCCGGTTCCTTCAACCTGCCGTCCTCCATCACGGATTGCCTTGTCTACGTCACTGAATGGCTGACCCTGGAGCCGGGCGACATCATCATGACGGGGGCACCGAACACTTTCGTGGCCGTGCAACCCGGCGACAGGGTGGACATCACGCTGGGCGGCATCGGAACCCTCAGCAACACGGTCATCTGACTCGCAGTTGTTGTCGTTATGGGGCTTCATAACGACAACAACTGCGAGTCAGTTGGGACTTAAAGCTGAGCGAGAACCTGCGCCGGCTTGTTGGTGGTGATCTCGTGGATTCCCAGGCCTTGGCAGAGGGCAACATCGTTTTCCGAATCAACGGTCCACACCCGGAAGCGTCGGCCTGATTCCAGCCAACGCTGTACGGTGCGGGCGTGTTTGCGGACGTAGTCGATACCGGGGCCGGCCAGTCCGACTTCGCAGTCGTCCAGGATCCGTTCGCCTTCCTGCTGGGCAGCCTTCATGACGTTGGCCACTGCTCCCCCGGTGATGACGCCCAAGCCAAGTTCGTCGCGGACTTCTTCCACCGTGACGTCATCCACCAGCTGGCAAATGTGCTCCGCGGGAACGAACTGGAGCAAGTGCTTGACGGAATCCGGGCTGAAACTCATGAAGGAAACGTGGATGTTGTCCAGCATGGACGTCTCCGCGTTCCACCCTTCGCTGCTCAGGAGCTCCAGCACGCGGTCTTCAAGCTTGAGCTGGTATGGGCTGGGGTGTTTGAGCTCAATGGCCAGGCCGATGTCCCTGCCGGCCCCGCGCAGGATTTCCAGCAGTTCAGCGAGCGTCAGCAGCTGCTCCGACTTTGCGCCAAACTGCTCCGGAATCCTGGCCCCCTTCCAGGAGGAGAAGTCGAGTTGGCGCAGCTCTTCCAGCGTCTTTTCAGCCACCGGGCCTGTTCCGTCAGAGGTACGGTCCAGGTTTGCATCGTGGAGCAGGACAACGTGCTGGTCCCGGGTCAGGTGGACATCGCACTCGACCCCGTCGGCGCCGTCGGCGATTGCCTTCAGGTACGCGGCGCGCGTGTGCTCCGCGAAGGCGGCACTGGCTCCCCGGTGGGCGTAGACCATGGGCCGCTGGCTTTGCTCCGTGCTTTGGTCTGGGCGACCAGGCTTGTCATTCGTCATGGGGACACGGTAGCCCACGCCGATGACAGCCACGGGGCTACGCTGGGCACATGCAGGTGAACTCTGAACAAATCCCGGTAACAGGCAGCGCCCTCCCGGGAGAGGCCCCCCGGCACGCAGGCGTCAAGACCGCCTCAACGGTTGCGGCCGGCGTCGGGCAACGGAACGGTGACGCCGAAAAGGCGGCCGCCCTGCGTCGGATGAAGTCGGTGGCGCTGGCGCTCCTGATCGTCATGGCGGTAGTTTTCACAGCCGCTTTCGCCTTGCAAAAGCAGTATCCGTGGATGGAATATGTGCGGGCGGCTGCCGAGGGCGGCATGGTGGGAGCGCTGGCCGACTGGTTCGCCGTCACTGCGCTGTTCAAGTACCCCATGGGCCTCAAAATCCCGCACACGGCCATCATTCCTCGTCGTAAGGACCAGATCGGCGCCTCACTCGGGGAGTTCGTGGAGACAAATTTCCTGTCCGAGCAGGTGGTCCAGGAGAAGCTCGCGAGCGTGGACATCGCCCGGAAAGCCGGCACGTGGCTCGCTTCGCCGGGCGGCGCCGAGCGCGTCGCCAAGGAGGGTTCAGCGCTGATCCGTGGCGCGTTCACCGTGCTGAACGACGACGACGTCCAGGCAGTGATCGAGGGCATGGTCCGCAAGCACCTGCTCACTCCGCCATGGGGACCGCCCGTGGGCCGGATGGCCGAGCGGATCTTTGCCGACGGCCACCACCACAAGCTCGTCGATCTGCTGGTTGACCGCGCGGCGGATTGGGTGGAAGCGAACCACTCGACAGTGAACCGGCTCGTGTCCGACCGTTCTCCCCTCTGGGTTCCGTCCTTCGTGGACGACATCGTGGGCGACCGGGTCTACAACGAAATCGCCAAGTTCGTCCGGGCGGTACAGCAGGATCCCGATCATCAAGTACGCCAATCGATCGATACATACCTCGGCGATCTTGCCCAGGATCTTCAGCACGATCCCGCAATGATTGCCCGGGCCGAGGCAATCAAGACCCAAGTCCTCGGTGATCCCGAGGTCCGCGAGCTTGCCTCCCGCACGTGGGGCACTATCAAGAACGCGCTGCTCACCGCCGTCGACGATCCCGACAGCGAACTGACACAGCGTTTCAAGAGCGCCGTGCGGGACTTCGGTGCGCGGCTTGTCAGCGACGACGAGCTGGCGGGAAAGGTCAATGCCTGGATCGGTGATGCCGCGGGGTACCTCGTGAAAACGTACCGCTCGGACATCGCCGGGGTCATCACGGACACCGTGGCGCGCTGGGATGCCGAAGAAACGTCGCAAAAGATCGAGCTCCAAGTGGGCAAGGACCTGCAGTACATCCGAATCAACGGCACTGTGGTCGGATCATTGGCCGGTCTGGCGATCTTCACCGTGGCGCACCTGGCATTCGGCTGACGGGCGTTCAGCTCACACCAGGGGACATGTCCACCCCTAGCGGCAAGCGATGGACATAATGCCAACATGTCCACTCCACTCAGCCACGAAGGGACATGTCCTACGCGGCGTAGCCAGCTGCAGGAAGGGGACATGTCCACCCCTAGCAGCAAGCGATGGACATAATGCCAACATGTCCACTCCACGCAGCCACGAAGGGACATGTCCCACGCGGCGTGTGCAGTAGGAAGGGACATGTCCACTTTTTAGTGGCCCCGAGGCGCATGTCCACGGGAGAGCGACCCTCAGCCCAGGAAACGGATCCGCTGGCCCGGGCGGGCTTGGCCCAACAAGTCAAGATCCGTGCGGCGCACCACGGCGATCACGGGATAGCCACCCGTCACGGGATGATCAGCCAGGAAAACGGTGGGAAGGCCCGACGGCGGCACCTGCAGTGCGCCGAGCACCATGCCTTCGCTGGGCAGTTCCTCGTGCCGGGTCTGGGTGAGGGGACGGCCCACCAGTCGAGCGCCGATCCTGTTGGAATCAGGCGACAGGGTCCAGTCCTGGCTGACGAGGCGGCGCCATGAGTCGTGGTCGAACCAGTCTGCACGGGGGCCGGGGTCCACGCGGGCAGTGATGGCGCGCCCGGGATCTGGGGCTCGCCGGATAGCGGGGACGGCGGCTACGTTGTTGACCGGCCAAGTCCCCGAACCGTTGCCCACCGAAACACGGCCGATCCCCAACTGCTCCCCCGATGTCAACGGCGCCGGGCCTTCGCCGGAGAGCATGTCCGTGCTGCTTGAGCCGAGGAGTTTGCTCGCATCGATCCCGCCCTGCACAGCCATGTAGTACCGCAGCCCGAACAGCGGGACCCCGAAATCCAGCACCGCGCCCGGAGCCACGCGGACGGCTTGGTTGAGCGGAATCTCGGCACCATTGAGTGTGACGAGCCCCTCCGCGCCCGTCACCGCAACAGTCGACGCCGTGACGAACCGCAAGCGCAGCCCGCCCAGCAATATTTCCAACCCGGCCGCCTCCACAGGATTTCCCACCAGCAGATTGGCGAGGCGAAGAGATTGCCTGTCCAAGGCACCGGAAGGGCTCAGCCCCAACGAAGCCCAGCCCTGCCTGCCGAGATCTTCCACCAAGGTAAGCGGGCCGGGATTCACCACCACAATCGCCATCAGGCCTCCACGAACCGCACCACGTCGCCCGGCCGGATCAGCGCGGGGTCCGCTTTGGACGCATCCCACAATGCCGCCGTCGTGGTTCCGATCAGTTGCCAGCCGCCCGGCGAAGATCGTGGGTAGACGCCGCTGAACTCGCCGGCAAGACCAACAGCGCCGGCCGGCACAGCGGTGCGCGGGGTGTTCCGACGCGGGACGCGGAGCCGCTCATGCGTCGTGACCAGGTACACGAAGCCGGGCGCAAAGCCGGAAAAAGCGGCCGTCCATTCCGAGGACGTGTGAAGCTTGACCACGTCGGCCTCGCTCATCCTGAGGAATTGCGCCGTTTCGGCAAGGTCGGGTCCTCCATAGGACACCTCGATGGTCACTTCCCGGCCCGAGCTGACGCCGTCCTGTGCCGGCTCGGCGGATTCCAGCCAGTCGCAGACCTCCGCGGGACGGATCGCCCCGGGATCGAAGGTGACCAGGACAGTCCGGGCGGCGGGCACGACGTCGATGATCCCCCGCGGTACGGAAAGGCTCGCGGCTGCGCCGGCCCCGGTCAGCCCGCGGTAGTACGCGACGACGGCATTGAGGTCCGGCAGTTCCACCAGGAATGCGCTGTCCCCGCAGGGCAAAAGGGCCCGGACGCCGGCGCCGCCCGAACCTGCGTCGGGCGTACCGGCGCCGCGCGAACCAAGAACCTCAGGCGAAGGATTCAATCTCCACACCAGCTTCCTCAAGGCCGGCGCGCACCGCCGCAGCGAGCTCAACAGCACCAGGGGTATCGCCATGGATGCACAGCGAGTCGGGCTTTACCCGCACCACGGTTCCGTCCACGGCCAGCACCTCGCCCCGCACGGCAAAGCGCACGGCCCGCTCGACTACCGTGGCGGCGTCGTGCACCATTGCGCCTTCCTGCGAGCGCGGCACCAGGGTGCCGTCCGGCATGTAGCCGCGGTCTACGAAAGCCTCCCGGAACACCGGGTGACCGGATTCTTCGGCGAGGCGCAGGAACGCAGAACCCGGCAGGCCAAGGACGGGAAGCCCGGGATCGTAGGCGTGAACGGCGGCAACCACGGCTTCTGCCTGCTCCACGTCGTGGACGATCCTGTTGTAGAGGGCGCCGTGCGGTTTCACGTAGTCCACGGAGGCGCCCACCGCGTGGGCCATGCCGTCCAGGGCGCCGAGCTGGTAGAGGACGTCGCCGAAGAGCTCATCGAAGGACATGTCCATGGCACGACGGCCGAAGCCATGCAGGTCGCGGTAGCCCACATGGGCGCCGACACGGACGTCTAGCTCGAAGGCCGCACGGCAGCTGTCCAGCATGGTCACCGGGTCGCCGGCGTGGAAGCCGCAAGCGACGTTGGCGCTACTGACAATCCGGAACATGGGAGCATCGTTCCCCATGGTCCAGGAGCCGAACGACTCCCCCGAATCAGCATTGAGATCCACTATTTTCCGCCTTCCAGCGCGTTCTGGTGGGCGGCTGGGACCAGCTCGCCCGGGATGGTGTCCGGCATGGGACCGAATGCTTCCCGCGCCGCTGCTGCCACAGCACGCCCCATGACGCGGTTCCCGACTCCGCCCACCACGGCTCCCACGCCGAAAGGCAGCGCGCGGCCGAGGAAAGCGGCGCCTTGGCGCCTGACGAGCCGCTTGAGGAAGGCGCGCTGGATGGCGTCGCGAACCACTCCGAATCCTCCGCCGGGCAGCTTCTTGGTGAGTGTCTTGCCCCAGGCCTGGGTCACGCCTTTGCCTTTACCAAGCGATTGTCCGCTGAGCGCACCCAGCAGGGCGGTGCCCTCCTCGCCGAGCATGATGGCCATGACCATGGTGCGGGCACGGTCCGGATCGGTCAGGCGGATGCCGTGGAGTTCCGCCAGGGAGGCGGCGTAAAGCGCGGTGCCTTCCAGGAAGCCGATAGTTGCCACCGCGGACAGGCCCAGTGAGGCTGCCGTACCGATGCCGGGCACGACGGCGGTTGCCCCCACGGCGGCACCCCCGCCAGTGACCGCGGCGAGGTAGTCGCGCTCCAGTTTGGCGGCCAGCTGCGCCGCGGTGGCCTGCGGGTGCTTGCGCTGCAGACGGCGCAGGTTCGCCAAGACAAGGGGACGCTGCACCTCGACGGCGCGAAGCAGCACATTGTGGACACCGGGCTTGGCTTTGCCGTTGGCGTCGAACACGGCGTTATGGGCGGTTTCCTGCGCAATCTTCACTGCTGGATTGGGTCGCTTGGCCATTCTTCACCTCTGCATTCAGCCGTTGGATTCTTGCGGTAGTTCCTTGGCCTAGCCTAGGCCACGCATCCCCTCCCCGGCGTAGACTTTAAGGCGTTCGCGGGAACAGTCCACCGAAGGACAGGAAGTATCCGGAATGAAGAAGTCAGCAGATCCGAACGACGTCCGCCACCACAGCGACGCCCCTGCCGAAGGGGAAACGGAGGGCTGGGTGTCCCACGATACCGGCCTTCATAGCCAGGAACCTGCCGAAGGGCCGGATACTGACGACGCCCCGGCGTAACCGCGTTCAGCCCGCGAAATCCGGGGCGCAAAATGGTTTCGCACGGAGTGCTCGTCTCTCCGGGGGATACCCAACCGGGACAATTGTTGGCGCGTGTCCTTGAGGAACTGCGCGCTTTGGAGAAGCACGACGCCGCGAGCTTCCGTGCCGTCCGCCGCAAAGTCTCCGCAGAAATCTCCACTTTGGACGCCGCCGTCGTCTTCGGTCTCGCCGAAGGCCTAGTGGAAGCCGGCTTTGAGTGGGAGGGATGGGAGTTCATCAATGCCCATCGGGCGGCTTTCGCCGAACTCACGGCGGCCCGGCTTGAACACCTAGGAGAAGGCATCGCCACTTGGGGCCAGGCCGATGCCTTCGCCACCGTCTTGGTGGGACCCGCGTGGCGCGAAGGGCTCATCTCGGACGCCGATGTCGACCGCTGGGCACGTAGCCCGGACCATTGGTGGCGGCGCCTAGCGCTTGTTTCCACCACTGTGCTCAACACCAGGTCGCGGTGGGGAACCGGTGATACGCAACGCACGCTCGCCGTCGTCGGCATCTTGATCAATGATCGCGACGACCCAGTGGTCAAGGCGGTCAGCTGGGCGTTGCGGTCCTTGGTGCCGTGGGATCCGCGCGCCGTCCGAACCTTCCTGGAATCGCATGAGACCGAGCTCGCCGCCCGAGTGAAGCGCGAGGTGCGGACCAAGCTCGAGACTGGACTGAAATCGCGCCGGCGCAGCGTCCATGGCACTGATCTTTCCAAATGAAGCGTCCACTGTTCCGTGACCGGTTGGTGGGCCCACTCCGGCGAGGGCCCCGGCCTGAGCTTGCGAAGGGTGGGAGCCGGAGGGGATGGCGGCCATGCATATAGCCTTCATCTGTTTGCCGGCGTCGGGCCATGTGAACCCGACCTTGCCAGTGGTTGCAGAGCTGGTCCAGCGTGGCCACCGGGTCACCTATGCCACGTCGCCGAAGTACGCGAAGGCGGTTGAATCTGCCGGCGCCGCATTCTTTCCCAGCGGAGAAGATCTTGCGACGTTCCTCCCCCGACGCGTAGGTTCCGCTGATGACGGTCCGGCACCGTCACCCATGGCGGGGATGTTTGCCGGAATGGGGTCCGGGATGATGTCGGGACTGCTGGAGCGGATTCTTGAGGGCGCGAAGAAGGAATTCCCCACGCTGCTGGCCCGCCTCGAGGAGGACCCGCCCGACGGGGTCTGCTACGACTCCATGACCTTGTCGGGCAAGATGGCGGCCGCGAAGCTGGCCTTGCCAGATATTGCGTTGCTTCCGAGCTATGCCACCAATGAGCATTTCTCGATGAGGGACCTTATGCCGGCTCCGCCGTCGGCTGACATGCTCGAAGCCTGGAAACAGGTGGGCCAGCGGATCCATGATTTCGCCGCCGAACAGGGGGTGGGCCATCTGCAATTCATGGGAGGTCCCCCTGCATCGTTGAACATCTCCTTCATCCCGAGGGAATTCCAGCCCTCGGGAGAGACTTTCGATGCCAGGTTCCACTTCGTGGGCCCCTGCCTCGGTCCGCGGGGAAACGAGGAGGCCTGGCGGCCCCGGGCCGAGGACTCGCCGCTGCTGTTTGTCTCATTGGGCACCACCCCGTTGAATGACCGGCCGGATTTTTTCAGGATGTGCATCGAAGGATTTGCGGGCACCCCATGGCAGGTAGCCATGGCGATCGGAGACCGGGTCGAGAAGTCCGAGCTTGGGGATATCCCGGAAAACTTTGAGGTACGGCCCGTCTTTCCGCAGTTGCAAGTCCTGAGCCATGCCAACGCATTCCTCTCCCACACCGGGATGAATTCGACCATGGAGGCGCTGTACTTTGCGGTGCCGTTGGTGGCCTTCCCGCTGCAGCCGGAACAGCAGGCCAACGCGCGCCGGGTGGAGGACTTGGGACTCGGCCGCCGCCTCCCTCTTGAAGGGCTTACTCCCGAACTGATTCGGGAAACGGTCATTGAAGTCAGCGAGGATCCGGCGATTCGGGGCAACCTCGACGCAATGGGGGCGCGCGTCCGCGGTTCCGGAGGAGCACCCGCAGCTGCCGACGCAATCGAGGACTTCCTGCGCGGCCCCGCGGTCCGCCTTCCGGCGTCGCCCAGCCCTGTGTAGCGTGTAGCCAACACCCGCGCAACGCACGCCAGGAAGGACACCCTCACATGGCCGCTGGATCCAAGGAAGACCCCTGGACGCTCACCACACCGCCCGGTTCCTCCGACTACACGATGTATCGGGATGAGGCGGGAGACCCGCCGGCACTCGTCTGCCAAGTGGGCTCCACCACCCTCAAATACCATTTGAGCGCCATCGAAGACCTGCATGCGTGGCTACTCCAGCAAGGAGATTGGGTGCCACTCGGGGCCGCCGACGAGAACAAGCCTGCCGCGGAAGGCCGTTTTGGCATGTACATGCCACCGCTCCTGGAGGCTCTTGGCCTCGCCGAACTGACCCATGAGAAACGGAACAACAGCATGCGGGGCATAGCACGTTAGTAGGGAGCAACTCAGGCGGGGTTCGACGACGGCGCAGGGCCGCCGTCGTCGTGCACGCTCCCAGGCTATGTCGCCGAGTGAGCTCCCGGCGAATCATCCGTTGCGATAGCCCCGCGCGATCAGCTTTCCGCCGAGCCTGCTTCGCAGAGGACCCGCCCGACGGGTACCCCAGCATGTGGCCTTCCGAACGCGCGGCTTGGCCGCAGTTTGGCTCACCTGAGCACCCCTTGGGAGGTGGGCGTGAAAACGTTTTGTACGTTGCTGAACTGATCGTTTGTAAGGATTCCCTGGGTCATGACGGGGTTGAGGATCTGACCTGTGAAGCCCTCTCCGAGACGCACAGCCCCGGAAGTGGAGGGAAGGCGGCTTTGGGTCGAGGTTGCGGCCGTGGTCCAGGTTGTAGTGGTACCTCCCGAGGTCACGGTAATGCGCAACTGTTGGTTGACCTTGTCATAAACAGCGCAAATGAACATCCAGGCATTGTCCGACTGTGGCCAGGTCTGGACCTGTTCCAGCGTGTTGGCCGTGGTCCAGGTATCCAGTTCGGGCGAGCCCTTTGGATCCAGCCGCAGTGCCCCGCCCAGGGCCCCGCTATCGGCAACCTGCGCTATCAGCGACTGGGTTGTTCCACCTGCTATTTTTGCGGGGCAGAACCATCCTGAGACGCTGAAGCTCTCCACCGTATTCACTGCGGGCGACGCCGTCTCCCCGAACTGGCCTGGTGCCCCATTCAGTTGAAGGGCATTCATCTTGGTACTCCCGGGGTACCCCGAGCTCACATCTCCCTGACAAGAACCGGTGGCAATGGGCGTGCCGCGGGTTTGGGTAGCAACAGGCACCCAACTCCCTCCGCTCGGTGCGGTGATCGGCAGCACGGTAGTGGGAGTGGGCATGGCGTTTGCCACGCTGAACCGGTAGGAGGTCGGATAACTAACATTGCCGGCGTAGTCGAACGCCCAAACGCTGATAAAAGTGAAGTAATCAACAGATCCCACCGTCGCTGTCGCTTTCCGTCCATCGGCCGGACAGACCACCACAAATTGCGCGACCCGTGGGGTATCGCAGCTGACGTTGACTGGGTATGAGGAGACCGGAGCGCTGGAAACCGAGTAAATAAAGCCCTTCGCCGGATACGTGCCCGGCTCATTGATAGTGAACTCGTATTGACCGACACCAACAGTCCCTCCGCCATTGACCGTACCCCAGTCACTCCCAGCGAAGGTCGTGATGGTCGTGGGCGGCGTGATGACCGGCGTCGCCGGCGGCATGAGTTGGCCCATGAAGCAGCCCGAAACATCCGCAATCAGGTCGGTGGAACCGCCGGACCGGTTGAACAACGTCACCTTCCCGTCAGCGCCCACCGGCACCGTCACAGAATTCGCCACCGTCTGACCAACACCAAAATTCACATTCGACGCATTCGGACGCTCAGTCCCGGAAGCAAACGCACTGGTGAACCCGAACGACCGCGGCCCCGTCACCGTCAACCTGGAACGACACAGGCGCATCAGCACCCACAGCCGAACCGCCACGGGTATCCAGGGCGCGGAACGGTGAAAGCGACACAAATGTGCCAGGGTCCACCGGTTCCGTTGGACCGCGCATTGCAACAGATGCCGGGGAATTCTCTGGAACGTGAGCGGAAGCTGGGAGAGCTGAAATCCCGATGGAGGCGAGCAGTCCAAGCAGGACAGCGAAAACAGCCAAGAACTTTAATCCGCGCACGCGCAAGAGACCCCCAATTTGCCCCGACGGCATGGATCACCGTCATTTTTGCGACAATTTACCAGAATCGAGTTCGATCCATCCCTGCACTCTCTGGACTGTGCGCTGCTGCGCCATTTGGAATTCAGCCGTTGGGATAGGCCTGCGCGATCAGCTTCCCGCGGAGCACAGCCATCTGGGCGTACATGTCGTGGACCAGGTAGAGATCACGACGCCGGGTCCACGACTGGCCGGACTCGGGATCGTAGGTGCCCGGCATGTCGATGTCCTCGGGAGCGAAAGCGTCCATGCCGCGATCCCGGGTCGTCTGGACACAGCGCTTGATATGGTCCCGGAATCCGACGACCCCGGCGATCCCGGCGGGAAGGCCTGCACGCCGGCTCTTGACCTGGGCGGCGACCCCGTCCGTGCTCAGGTAGACGATGGTTCCATCAGCCGAAATGACCGGCTCAATCGAGGTGACATCGCTCATGTGGTACTTGGAGTCGAGGAACCGGGCGATTTCCCACTGGGCGTAGACCGGAACGTTGCGTTGAGCCCGCAGTTTGGCCACGGTGTCCGCAAGGGCTTCGTTGACGGGACCCGGCTCGTAAAGCACCCGGCTGGGATCTCCGCCACCTGCCGGCCGACGGTTGCCGAAGCCATAGGCAATGATGAAGTCGATGCCGTCCACGGGCTTGGTGGGCGGATGCCAGTTGAACCCGATGTCCTCAATGTGAGGCTCCATGATCGCCGCGGTGGCCCGGTCGTCTAGCTCACGTTCCAGCGCGGCCAACATGGTCCGCGTGAGCTTGGCATCCTTTTCTTGCTCGGAAGAGTCCGCGAGGGCGGGGGCAGCGCTGATCAGGGGTGCTGCGGCGGTCAGCAAGGCAGCGGAGGCAAATGTCCGTCGATCCATGGGAGGGGTCCTTTCCAGAGAGGTCCCCGGAACCGTATCGACGTCCCGTGAATCAGGAATGAACCACTCACGAATAGCGATCCACATCAATGCCATCAGAACTGCTCCAAGTAACCGCCGTTTCCAGCCTGAAAACGGCGGTTACGGAGCAATTGATGGGCTAAACCCGCGCGCCTCCGATCACAGGGAGTCCCGCCGTCGGGAAGAGGCTCGGGAAGACCGACGGCGCAGGGACCGGCACCGCGTCGAGCGGCACGGTGACGCTTTCGACGCCGACGACGACCCGCTGCCCGCGCACGCTGAGCTCCAAAGGTGCGGGGACCTCCAAAGGCGCGGCACCGGCGTCGGGCGCTGAACCTGAATCCGCAACCAGCGCAAGGCTGATGGACCCCGGGCGCAGCTCGACGGACAACAGCCGTCCACGGATCTTGAGCCGGAAGGACAGGCTGTCCCACTCGGCTGGCAGCCGCGGATCGAAGTGCAGGACCTGGCCCTGGTCCCGCATGCCCGCGAAACCGCACACCAAGGAACTCCAGATGCCACCGGTGGACGCAATGTGCACGCCGTCGACCGTGTTGTGGTGTGTGTTGTCCAGGTCGATGAACAAGGCCTCGGTGAAGTGCTTGAGCGCGACGTCGGAATAGCCCACCTCGGCCGCCATGATGCCCTGCACGCAGGCGGACAAAGTGGAGTCGCCGGTGGTGATCGGATCGTAGAAGTCGAAGGCGCGCTGCTTTTCCTCGGCCGTGAAGTCCTGCCATTGAAGAAACATCGCCAGCACGGTGTCCGCCTGCTTGAGGACTTGGTGCCGGTAGATCACCAGCGGGTGGAAGTTGAGCAGCAGCGGGTACTTGGACCGCGGCGTGGACCAGTCCCACGGCTCCAGGGTCATGAAGTCGTTGTCCTGGCTGTAGATCTCCATGTGCGGATCGTAGGGAAGGGACATGCGAGCGGCGGCCTGTTGCCACACCATCCGCTCGGTTTCCGGGACGTCAGGATGTTCCAGGGCCGCGGCAGCACGCAGGTTAAAGCGGGCCATGACGTTGGTGTAGAGGTTGTCGTTGACCACAGCCGTGTACTCATCCGGGCCGGTGACGCCGTGGATGTGGAACATCCCGTCCTTGCCGAAGAAGCCCAGCGAAGCCCACATGCGTGCCGTCTCGATCAACAGGTCGGCGCCCACCTCGGTGCGGAAGCCGGCGTCGCCACTGGCCCATTGGTAGCGGTTGGCGGCGAAGGAGATGGCGGCGGCGATGTGGAACTGCGCGGTGCCGGCGGCGTAGTAGGCGCTGGCCTCGAGCCCGTTGATGGTGCGCCACGGGAAGAGAGCTCCGTCCACGCTCAGTTCCTTGGCCCGGATCCGGGCGTCGGGCAGCATGGCATGGCGCGACTCCAGGACCTGCCGGGCAGCTGACGGGTTGGTGTACGTCAGATACGGCAGCAGGTACACCTCCTGGTCCCAGAAGTAATGACCTTCGTAGCCGGAGCCGCTGACTCCCTTGGCGGGGATGCCCGCGACGCCGGCACGCGCGGTGGCCTGGGCAAGCTGGAACAAGCTCCAGCGCACGGCCTGCTGCAGTTCGGGCTGGCCACCAATAGTGATGTCCGCGGTAGACCAGTAGTCGCGGTAGTGCGCAGCGCCTTCGGCCAGGATCGTGTTGAACGGCACGAGCCCCAGTTCAGCATCCGATGCCAGCATCTCGCCTGGCTCTGCCACGCTTGCGTCTGCGCCGTTCACGACGTAGCTGACGATCTTCTCCAGGCGGAAGGTCTCGCCCTCGCTCACTGCCATGACGTAACGGACCGTGGACTCGTCCTCCCCCACCACGGTTTCGAACGGTTGGCCTTCTGCGGAGATCCAGTGGTCCACGGCCATGCCGATGCGCTGCCGGGATTCCGCGGTTTCCCACGCCAGGCGCAGGGAACCGTCCGAACCCTGGAGGTGGAGCGGGCGCAATACCCGGCCGGCGTGGCGGCCTGCGCGGCGGGGGTCGTGGGCCGAGTGGTCGTCCACAGGCTGGTCCTGCCGGTTGATCACCAAGGACGTGATGTCCGCAGACACCAGGCGGTCCGCGGAGAGGCTCAGCTCGATGCCAAGGGAACCCCTGGATTCGATCCCGACGGCGCGACGCTCCACCGTGGTGACGGTGGCCCCGGAACGGCATTCCCAAGTGATGCCGCATTCGTACACGCCCGTGGCGAAGTCGATGCTGCGCCGGTAGTTCTGCACCGTGGACTCGGCGAGGCTCAGTTGCTCACCGTCGACCACAACGTTGAAGTTGTTGGCATCGGGAACGTAGACAATCCTTTGTCCGGTGCGCGCGAAGCCGTAGGCGTTCTCGGCGTGCTTGATATCCCAGGTTTCGTGGAAACCGTTGATGAACGTGCCGGGGAGTCCGGCGTCCGCCCCCGCCCAGTGGGCGCCGCGGATGCCCAGGTGGCCGTTGCCGAGGCTGAAAAGGGTTTCGAGCGTGCCGGCGTCACCGGGAACGTGGATGCTCTCCACGAGCTTCCACGGTTCACAAGGGAAGCGCAGCCGATCAGAGCTGATGAGTGCCATGGACTGTTGGGTTCCTTCTGTTTCTGGGGAAACGGCTTGGTTAGAGGAGATCGTCGAGGTCGTCGACCACGAACGTTGCACCGGCGTCGAGCAGGGTCTGGTGGCCGGCCCCGCGGTCCACCCCGATCACCGCGCGGAAGTTACCGGCGCTGCCGGCCTGCACGCCGGACACTGCGTCCTCGACGACCACGCAGCCCGCGGCGGGAACGTCCAGCAGCGCGGCGGCGTAACGGAAAGTGGCGGGGTCCGGCTTGCCGGGAAGCCCGACGGCGGCCGCCACCTGGCCGTCGACCACCACTGGGAAGTAGCCATCCAGTCCGGCCGCCTTCAGGACGGCGGGCGCGTTCCGGGATGAGGATACGACGGCGAGCTTGAGTCCCAGCTCCAATGCGGCGTGGATGAAGCGGACGGAGCCCGCGTAGGGCTCGACGCCGCGCGAATCCACGATCTCGTTGAAGATTCGGTTCTTGCGGTTGCCCAGGCCCTGCACGCTGGTGTTGGCGGGATCGTCGTCGGTGGGTCCTTCCGGCAAGCTGATTCCACGGGAGGTGAGGAAATCCCGAACACCGTCGAAGCGCGGCTTGCCATCGATGTGGTCGAAGTAGTCACTCTCCTGGTAGGCGTCCGGGTGGCCGGCTTCCGTCAGGTAGCCGTCGAAGAGCTCCTGCCAGGCCTGTTCATGCACGACGGCGGTGGGCGTCAGCACGCCGTCGAGGTCGAAAAGGAGCGCGGCAGCGCCGGTCCAGGCAGTTTTCTGGGTTGCTCGGGTATCAGTCATGGTGTGCAGTGGTCCGTTCAGCGCTGGCGGCGCGTGGTTTTGCGTTCAATGAGCTTGGTGTCGAGGAAATGGTTGGAGGGTTCGTTGGGGGCGTCGGCGTTCTGGAGGCGGTCAACGAGTAGGTTGGCAGCGAAAGCACCTTGGTCCGCCACCGGCTGCGCCACTGTGCTCAGTCCAAGGAACCAACTCATGGGGTGGTTGTCGATTCCAATCACGGAGACATTCTTCGGCGCGGACAGTCCGTGCTCCCGCATGGCCATCAGGGCTCCGAAGGCCGCCTCATCACAATCCGCGAAGACCGCCGTGGGAAGGCTTCTGTGGGCAATGAGTTCGTTCATGGCTTTGCGGCCGCCGTCGATGGTGGAATCCGAGTTGATGACCAAGTCCGGATGAACGGTCAGGTGATGGTCTTTCAATGCCCGGCCGAATCCCTTGAGCCTGTCGCTGGACGTCAGCACGGAATTCTCCCGGGTTTCGCGACCGGAAAGGACCGCCAAATCCCAATGCCCCAGCCCCAAAAGGTGCGAGGTGGCCTGCCAAGCCGCAAGTTCGTCGTCGATCCCTACGTTGTCCCACGGTACGGAAGTCATCCCTACGCTTGCAACTGCAAGGCCGGATGCGGCAAGGAGGGCAACCTCGTATTCGCTCAAGTCAACGTTGAGGAGCAACACGCCGTCCACGCGTTGGGAGAGGCCAAGGAGGTCGCCGAAGATCTTACGTTTGACGCTCGACTTGCCCCGCAGGCTGATCAAAACAGTGTCGAAACCGCTGTCTCCGAACACTTCCTCGGCTGCCTCGACGGCCTGGGCGAAGAACCAAGCCGTGGCTGTGGGGGCGATGATCGCGATGGAACCAGTACTTCCGCCGGCCAAGCGGGCTGCGGCGGAGGATGCCTTGTAGCCGAGTTTGGCGCCGGCGTCGGCCACTTTTGCTTGTGCTTTTTCGGACACGTTCGGCAGGTTCCGCAGAGCGCGTGAAACGGTGCAGATGGACAAGCCTGAGAGGACGGCGACGTCCTGAATTGTCACGCGTTGAGCCTTAACCATTCAACACGGCCTCAACCCTTTCATCTTCTGGATTAGGCGGGACATCCGTGCACCGCCGAAGAAGAGTGTAAGCGCTTACAATTTTGGCAATCAAGAGTTGTTTTGCAGCGTCACTGAATGTGACGCGGACCTCACCTCAGTGGAGAACGTAGTACTTCAGAAACGCGCTGACATCAGCCATTTCCGGGGCCTCGATCCGATGCCCCATACCGGGGTAGGTTCGCGCGGTGAGGGCGGTGTTTTTGTCGAGCCATTCCGCCGTGTGCTCAATTGCATCACTGAAGATCACCGGATCAGCCTTGTCCCTGCCCCAGAAGAACGGCGGCGGCGAGTCGAAGGATTCACTGAGGGCCAGAAGCTCGTTTTCCAGGACGAATCCGGAGAGGCCCACGGTCGCCTTGAAGCCTTCCGGACGAAGCCGCAGGAGGGTACTGGCCATGGCCATGCCCTGGGAATAGCCCAGGAGGCTGACGCTGCTGTGGTTGCGTTTGACCGAGTCAATCCAGGCGAACACCTTGTTGGTGGCGGTGATGACGTCGGCGAAGTCGTTGGCCAGGAAGTAATCCAGCAGGAACCAGCCATAGTGGTCGCCGATCGGCATGGGCCCACGGAGCGCGGCGCAGGTGAATTCTTTAGGGAGCTGTGGGAAGAGATTCACCATTCGTTGCTCGTCCGTACCGTATCCGTGCATCATCACAAGCAGCGGAGTCCCGGCGCGCTCACTTTCCGGTTTGGACCAGGCGACTGTTTCCATGGAAAGAGCCTATGTTGATGGGCCCGCCGGCGCCGTCGAAATCGCCGGAACGCGCCCGGGTCGCCGAAAGGCTCGGGCGAGCCGGCACGGTTCCGGCGAGCTCGCGCAGTCGGCGGCCCCATCTTCGCCTGGCCTCGCTGGGTTGCCCCACCGCAACGGAGGCAGGAAGTCCTGCCTCCGTTGTCCGCGTTTAGGCCGCTGCTCGCAGGCGCACGGCGATGTATTGCCGGCCGGGCAGTTCAATGCGGAAGCGGCCTTCGAAGGTGTCCGGAAGCGTCTCCACCGTCATGTTCCATGTGTCGATGATGTCGATCTGGAACCGGATACCCGGGGGCATGACGAACCGCCGGTACGTGGGCTGGTTGAAGCCGAAGTAGATCAGCTCGTATTCGTCCTTGATGCCCGCACTCGGGGCGTCCCAGTGGCCGGGCAGGGGTTCGAGGTGGCCTTCGGGGCTTTTCTTCAGGATGCGTCGCAGGAATCCGATACGGTCCGGGCTGGTGCCGCGCAGCTTCCCGCCCTTGGCCCACCAGAGGATGTCCCCGGGATGGACATAGGTCTCGCCGTGTCCGACGTACCCGCCGCGGACGGCGCCTTCCCAGAACCGGCGGGTCATTTCCTCGCCGGTGATGTTGCCCCACCCTTGGTCGATGTTCCCTTCGTACGCGCACTCGTCGATGACGATGGGCTTCCGCCATTCCTGCCGCCACTCGGTTATCATTTCAGCGGTCTTGTAGATGTCCAGCCGCTGGATGCTGCAGTGCGTGATCCACGGACGGGAGTGGTCATACACCTCGCGGCAGTTGTGGATGGAAAGCAGGTGCTTGTTCGGATCGTTCTCCTGAACGATCGCGGCGAAGCGTTCCCAGTCCTCGATAGTCTTCTCGAACATGAGGTCGAACTCGTTGGCCAGCGACCACCAAATGTTCCGATGGGATGCCAGACGCGCGGTGACGTACTTGACGTATAGGTCATCGGCCGCCGCGTTCATGGTCGAAAAACCCCAGCGGTCGTAGGCATGGAAGAGGATCAGGTCGGCCTCGATCCCGAGATCGTCCAACTGTCCGATCCGCTTCTCGAGATGCCGGTAGTAGACGGGGTTCGGCCGGTTGTAGTCGAAACCGCCCTCAGGGCTCCCCTCGAAGGGGTAGATCTCGGGCTCGTTTTCGTTGAACAAGTAGGACTTCGGGAAGACGCACATGCGCATCTTGTTGAAGGGCCCGCCCTCCAGGGTATGCAGTGTCTGTTCCTCAAGTGCTTCGCCTTGGTGCGTCCAGGCGTAGGAAGTCGTACCAACGGGAAGATACGGTGTCCCGTCCTCGTAAGCGAAGTGGAAAGTGTCGGCTACCCGGACCACCCCGCGGACATCCGGACCCGCGGGCTCCGCGGTGAAGCGTCCCGTGATGGCATCCAGGGACGCAGCGTTGCTGCTGGTCGTGAAGGACCACTCCCCCTCGGCCGGAACCAGCAGTCGGATCCGGTACGTGCCTTCGCCGTCGTAGAAACCGGGAACCGTCAGAGTCCCGCCGCTGGAGGTGAAGTCGGCTGCGAGGTCGACGTCCGTGAACGGATTGCCGTGAGAGGGGCCTTGCAAGGCGATCTCATACCTTTGCCATTTCCGCGTCTCGGTTGCGAAGTCAGCCCGGGCGCTGCCGTGCTCCACCGACGCAGGCTCGTAATCGGCTACCGGCTCACGGTGGCGGACGGATCGGTCCGGCACGGGGGAAGGGTGCAAGGCCTCTATTTTTGCAAGGATCTCGGCCTTTTTCGCCGGGTCGTTGCGCACGGACTCCTCGGTTCCAAGGATCAGACCAAGCTGGTAATGGTAGAGGGTGTGCAGCAGCGGGTTGGCTGGAAGTTCGGGCACGTGGCGGGCAAGGATCTCGTGTCCGGCCGGGTCTCGCATGACCTCAAAGAGCGGGGTTGAAGCGGTGAAGGTCGCCATGATGGCCTTTCTTCGGTGAAATTTCTGGGACGGACGGCAGGGTCAGCCCTTGACGGCTCCGGTGAACGTGCCTTGGACGAAGTAGCGCTGGAACAGCAGATAGATGATGACCACCGGGAGGATCGACATGATGGTGAAGGCGTTCAGTGGCCCGTAGGAGCTGGTGAACTGGGACTGGAATCCCTGGATTGCCAGGGGTACCGTCTGCGATGCCTTGTTCTGCAGGATGACCAGCGCGATGGCGTATTCATTCCAGGTCGAGACGAAATCCAAGATGAACAAGGCGGCAAGGGCCGGTTTGGACAAGGGCAGGATGATCTGTAAGAACAGCCGCCAGTTTCCGCCTCCGTCGACCCGCACACTCTCGTCGATTTCCTTTGGGACGGCGCTGAAGAACCCGTACAAAATGAAGATCTGATAGGGCAGGCCGAAGCCGATGTAAGGAAGGATCACGCCGATCGGATTGTTGAGCAAGCCCAAGTCCAGAATGACGCGGAACAACGGGCCGAGGGCCACCTGGATTGGCACCATGGAACCCATGGCGAAGGCGGCGAGGAGCGCTCGGCTGTACTTGAACTTGATGCGTGAGAGAGCGAAAGCTGCGGCCGCGGATATCAACAGGCCGATCGGAACCTTGATGAGGGCGATCAGCAGGCTGTTCCCGCCGGCGGTGAGCAGGTTGCCTGTCTGCAGGGCCTTGGCGTAGTTCGCCCATTCGGCACTGGAGGGGAAGGAAAACGAGGAAGTCGAGAAGATCTGGTCCTCGGATTTCAGGGATGTGAAGATCACGAAGACAAGCGGCATGGCCCAGGCAAGCATCGCCACGAACAGGGCGATCCACAGTCCGGCGCGGATGTAATCGGCGTTGCGACGGGGACTGTGGCTCCTTTCGGAGCGCTTGGCGCGGCTGAGTGTCAGGGTGCTCATTAGTCTTCGTTTCCTTTGGTCGACCAGATCATGTAGGGGACGACGAGGGCCAGCGTTATGAGGAGGAGGATCGTCGCGGTGGCGTTGCCGAGTCCGAAGTCGTGGTTGAGGAAGGACTGCGTGTAGGACCAGAGAGCCAAGACCTGGGACTTCTGGGCCGGGCCGCCGCCGGTCATGCCTACCACCAGGTCGAAGACCTTGATGGAGTTCACAATCGTCAGGACCAAGACGACTACCACAGTCGGACGCAGTGCCGGGAAGGTGACGTGCCGGAAGACGCCCCAGGCGTTTGCCCCGTCAAGGCGGGCCGATTCAACGAGTTCCTTGGACACACTTTGCAACCCGGCAAGGAACAACACCATATTCAGGCCGGCGATCTGCCAGACGAAGGCCGCGAAAATGGCGTAGATCGCGACTTTGGGGTCACTAAGGAATGTCGTCCCCGAGCCGTCTCCAATATGCAGCGCCTTGGAAATGTCCGAGAACACGCCGTAGTTGGGGTTGTACATCCAGCGCCACATGTTCGCGATGGCAATAGGGGCCAGGACGCCCGGAATGTAAAACACTGAGCGGAACACATTCCGCCCGAAGACGGGACGGTTCAGCGCGAGGGCCATCACGAGACCAAGCGTGGTGGGGATGACCAGTGAGAGGAGTACCCAGACGATGCTGTTTTGTACGGCTGTCCAGAACACCGGATCTTTGGTGAAGAGCCGGACGTAGTTCTGGAATCCGACGAAGACCTGCTGGTCGGTAGTGAAGCCGGACCATTTGTACAGGCTAAGGCGAATGGCGCTGAACATGGGGCCGATAACGAAGACCACATAAGCCGCCAAGGCTGGGGCGAGGAAGGGAAGTGCGGCCACGAATCCGCCGCTGGCAATGCGCTTCCACATTGGTCTTTTGGGAGATCGCCGCGGTTTCTGCTCCGGTATGTCGGAGAGGCGCGTAGCTGTGAGCTTGGTCAAGAGAGGTCGCCTTTGGTCTTTGGTGCGGTCAGGGGTGCCGGCTGCGGACACGGACACCGCGTCCGCAGCCGACAGCAACGGCTAGTTGCTCGAATCCAGGAACTTCTGGAACTCCGAGCCCGCCTTGGCAGGATCCAACCCGCCCGTGGCGACGAGGTTCTGGATCCTCCAATACTCGGTCGTTGCCGACTGGGAGAGGTTTTGATCGTTGTTCATGTACAGGCCCTTGGCGTCCTTGAAGATGCCGTCCCAGGACTTACCCAAGGCGTTCGCCGTCGTCGACGGAGTGACGTCTTTGTTGACGGACTGGGTGCCAAATGTTCCGAGAACCTGCTGCTGGACCTTGGTGGAAGTGAGGTAGTCCAGGAACTTCGCGGCGGCATCCTTGTGCGGGCTGTCCTTGCCGATGTACTCGGCTTCTTCAAACCCGTACAGCCGCCCGGTTCCGGACGGGAGCGGGAAGACGCCGAAGTCATCCATGTTGACCTTCTGGTCGGAAATGTTCTTGTTGAACCAGTCGCCTTCCAGCGCCATGGCTGCCCTGCCGGTGTAGAACAGTGCCGAGGATTCGTCGTTGTTTATGCCGATGAAACCCGGGTTCAGGTAGTCCTTGGACCATTTTGCGAGGTTGGTGAAGGACTTCGTCACGCAGTCTTCCTGCCCCCAATTGGCCTTGTTGCTGACAAGCTGGTCGAACTTGGCCGAACCGCAGTAGCCCTCCAGGAAAGTGTCAAGCAGGCGCATCACGTGCCAGTTGACCGTACCGCCGAACTCGATCGGGGTGATCCCTGCGGACTTGAGCTTTGCTGCCGCGCCGTTGAGTTCATCGATGGTGGTTGGCAGCTCGGTGATTCCGGCCTTGGCGAAGAGGGTCTTGTTGTAGTAGATGCCCTCACCGTTGAGCTTCCACGGGACTCCCTGGAATCCGCCATACTGCTTGACCGGGTTCAACGCGGCGGAAGTGAATCGGCTTTCCCAGTTGTACTGCTTGTAGTAATCCGCGAGATCTGCGCTGGCGTTGGCCTTCACGAGCTCCCCGCCAAGGCCCGGACCGGCCCAGTAGTTGTAGATATCTGGAGCCGCAGACGTTCCAATGGCTGTACGGAGGGCGTCCTTGTGGGCGTCGACCGCCCGCGACGTCCGCTCGATCTTGATCGTCGGGTTAGCGGCTTCAAAGTCCGAAATAAGCTTGTTGATCTGGTCGTCAGCGCTCGGCGCCGACTGGTTCAGGGTCCACCAGGTAACAACCGTCTTGCCCGAGCTGTCGGCGGCGCTGGAGCTCACTCCGGCCCCGCAACCGGCCAACAGGGCAAGGGCGGCCAGTGCGGCTACGCCTTTGGCTAGCAAACGCATCGTCGCGTCCTTTCGTAGGTTAGTTGAGGGCTCTTTCGTCACGGGATACCTCGACCGAAGCCTTCCTCAGAGCACTCGGGTGTGACGTGGCCCATAACGAGTATGTGGGTTATCGATAACTCACGTCAACCGGTTGACCAATTTATTTAGTGATATACGAGCTAGACCCCCGAGATGCCGGGAACTGCTTACCCTTCGTCTTGCTCCAAGCCTTAATGGGTGTTGTCCCGGGCGCCTACGCAGGTGATCGTAAACTTGCAGTGGATGGGAGCACTTATCCAATCGGTTCCTGTCGCCCCAAACCTCGTGGACGATAACCGGCGGCCCCACGGCGTCAGGTGACAGACTGCGCGAAAGTTTGTGGACACTTGGCGAAAGCAAGGACGGCGACACGGCCCAGCATGGCGGACGTCGGTAGACTGGCCAACGTCTCAACCCAGACTGTGTCCCGCTATTTCACAGGGGTCGGTCATGTGCGGGCCGAAACGCGGGAGCGCATCGCAGCTGCCATCGAAGAATTGGGATACGTACCAAATCAATCCGCCCGCACTCTTCGCACGAGCAGGACGAACTCTGTAGGCGTCTTGACTATGGGCGCATTCAACTACGGGAGCGCAAGTGTGCTCACAGGGCTGGGGTTCGCTGCTCGCGAAGCCGATGTCACGCTCACTATCGCTCAGCTCGATCTCGACTTCGAAGCGAAGAACTGGGAAGTCGAGGCGCGGCGGGCTCTCTCCCACTTCAAGTCGGTACAAGTTGACGGGATAGTGCTGTCTACGCCGCTGCCGGGCCTCGAGAAGCTGCTCACCGGTTGGGACCAATCAACGCCCTTGATCACGGTTTCCGAACTGCCATTTGCGGACGAAGGCTCCGCAGGCACCCATTCGCACGCTGCCGGCTGGGATGCGACCCACCACCTGATCGAGTTGGGACACCGGGAAATCTTGCATGTCGCCGGCCCTTCGACTCGCAATGAAGCATTCGAGCGTGAGCGCGGCTATCGCGACGCAATGCAGAGCGTCGGCCTCACACCCCGAGTGCTCGATGTCGCAAAGGACTGGTCCTCGGTTTCCGGATATCGCGCCGGAGAACTCGCAGATCCGACCACGTTCACGGCTGTCTTCGCAAGCAACGACGAAATTGCGCTCGGCTTCATGAGCGCCCTGGAAAGACGGGGCAATCGAGCACCTCGGGACTTTTCAATCGTGGGGGTTGACGACATGCCTGCTGCCGCTTACTTCTCACCTCCGTTGACCACTATGCGACTTGACTTCCGGGCGCTGGGCATCGCAACTTTCAAGATGCTCCACCATCAGATCCTCACGGGAGAACGGGCTCCGCACTACGTTGTGGAGCCCGTTCTCGTGATTCGTGATTCGACGTCACGCATCACACAGCGGAGAGAGGCATAGCAAGGTCAAAACGCAAAGAAGGAGAAGGGCATGACGGGCAATTTCATTGCGAGCTCATCCATCGTGATCCACGCGAGCGCCGATCGCGTGTGGTCCGTACTCACCGACCCCCGGCCATCAAGGAGTTCATGTTCGGAACCGATGTTTTCACCGACTGGACAGTGGGCGGCCCCATTGCTTGGCGCGGCATCTGGAAGGGCAAGGCGTATGAAGACAAGGGCGTCATCCTCGAATTCGAGCCGGGGAGGCGGCTGGTAAACACCCATTTCAGCCCGCTGTCCGGCCAAGACGACGAGCCTGGAAACTATCACACCCTGACGTGGACGCTGGAGCCTGAAGGAGAGGCTACCAAGCTGACCCTGACCCAGGACAACAACGCCAGCCCCGATGAAGCCGCACATTCGAAGGGCATGTGGGACAACCTCGTTGCGAGCGTCAAGAATATCGCTGAGCGAAGCTAAGCACAGCCCCGAACCAGGCCGGCCGGGGGCTCAGGCCGCCTAAGGGTCTGGGCGCTTACGGCTGGAAATGCGAAACTGGCGTTTCGCTCGTCAAAGATTTGACAAGAGATTCCGCAACATCCCTCAACTTCTGGTTCCTGCCGTTTGAGGCCTTGGTCAGAATCCTGAAGGCCTCTTCCTGGCTGCACCTGTTCTGGCCCATGATGACGCCAGTTGCCAGATCGATGGCGGTCCGGGAACGCATGGCCTGCTCGAGGTCCTCTGCACGTTGTTGCCTGGCACCGATCCGAACCGCCAGCCTCAAAGCCTTTTCCGCTTGGCTTGCGAATAGTTCGCAGCTGCGGATGGAGGCTTTATCGAAGGCATCGCGCTGCCGGGCGAACAGGTTGATCGCCGCCGTCGCACCCTCTTCCAGTCCCAATGGGACGCAGAGCACAGCAAAATGCCCGCGCTCCGCGATGGTGGTGCAGTATTCAGGCCACTGCGAGTCTGCGGACGTGTCCGAAACGAGGACGGTCTTCCCGGTCCTCATCGCCTCCAAACACGGTCCGTCTCCGTAAGCTTGCTGCACCTCGTCAATGAGGCGGGCTTCGTGGCTGCTTCCGGCGACCGTCATCGAACGGCGTCGTCGGCTCAGGGTGACCCCGCACAGGACGTCCCGGCCCCGCGCAGCAGACACTGACGACGCCGTGAACACCGCAAGGTCTTCGAGGAAGCCACTGACGTCCTCACTGTCGATGACCAAATCCTGGAGCTGCCCCACCACCGAGGCGTCCAGGCTCATTTCGTCCATGGCTCAGTCTAGGAGCAGCGGGGCAGCAATGGAGGAAAAGTGCTTCCCAATTCAGTGTCCACCGCTTGGACAAACTTTCCGTCGGGGTTGCGCACCAGGGATGTGGAGTGCACAATTCTTCTACAGTCCGCGCAGACCGCCGGACAGGGTCGAGTCTTCGGCCTATTTCGCTCAAGCAGCCGGGCGCCATTTTCATTCAACATGAAGGTGCTGCCCCATGAGCAAATGCCTGATACCGAGGCGGAGCTAGTCGATGTCGACTATCTCAGAATCCCCGGTACCTCGCGAGCCTCGTCAGTCCGGCGTCCTTCCCTTGTGGTGTAGCGGTTGTGGCACAGACACGCACCTGCACATCGAATCCATCCAGGCCCAGACTCCGCGGTCTTCCCAACGGCTCGCCGTGTTCTACACGTGTATGTCTTGCGGGTTTTCCTACAGCCACCCAGCCACTGTCCAGCAGGCGGGGGCCATCCTGAATCGTCGGGGGATTCAGGATGGCCCCCTGGAGTTCGGAAACCCTTCTCCACACCAAGATCTTGAGATGCAGATGCGGCTTCGAGTTGGAAATACCTGCCTAGCCGCATTGCAGCATTAGCCCAGATTTTTCATCTGCCGCTGGTGGGCCGGCCGGGGGCGGCGTTGATCGCTGATCGGCTGTGATCTGGATTTTGGCGGGGCTGGAGTGGCCCTGGTGCCGCCGGGATCGGCGCGGATTTCCACTTCTCCGTTGGGTGTTTGTTCTGTGTCGTGGCGGTTGGAACCTTGGACCTGGCTACGTAGGCTTTGCCGGGGCGCTTTTCAGTCGCGCTGGGAGGTCTTTGATCCGGTCCAGCAGGACGGTGATGAGCTGTTTCTCCGGTGCCCTGTCTGGCAGGAGCAAGGTCCTCCGGCGGGCGCGGGTGATGATTTTCCCGGCGGTCGCGAAGAGCCGGTAGCGCCAGCGTTTGATGTCCCAGGACCTGGCGTGGTGGCCTTCCGGGAGGGCGGTGAGCTGCAGCCAGGAGGTGAGGTTCAATGCCAGGGCGGCGATGTTGGCCCAGGCCTGGTTCGCGGCGAAATCGTAGAACGGCAGCTTGCCCAGGCCGGTGTTCTTCAGGGTCTTGATCCGGTTCTCGCACCGGCCCCGGGCCCGGTGCCGGGCATCCAGGAACGGTCCGTGCCAGCGCGGTGCGTTCGTCAGGAACGCGGTGATGCGGTGCCCGTCCAGATCCAGCAGGGTCGGGGCCGCGCCGGGGTGCAGCGGCTCGGCCCGCAGGTAGATGTTCGTGCCCGGCGGGTAGTCCTTCAGCGGGATCACTTCGGTGGCGTTGATGACCCACGCGTTCGTGCGGTCGGTCCCGTGCTGGTCCAGGGCCGGTTGCCAGTACTGTTTGTCGTTGATCCAGTCGATCATGTGGGCTTTGGCTGCCGGGACCGGATACGAGACGGAGAACTGCACGCCCAAGGAGTGCAGGTGCCAGAGGAACTTCCGCGAGGCGCCGGCACTGTCGGTGCGGACCAGGATCCTCTGCCCGTCCAGCTTCCCATCGGGGAAGAAGCTCTCGGGCAACTGGGCCGTGGCGGTCTCGAAGACACGGATATGGTCATCGGCGCTGTTCGCCCCCGCGCTGCCGGGCCGCAACACGCAGGCGAGGATTTCCCCGGTGCCGTTGCCCGTGCCGTAATCGATGCTGGCGATGAACGGGGAGAAACCGTACCCGCCTTTGTACGTGCCCGCGGCCAGTTCCTTGTCACTGTGCGAGGTCACCAACGTGGCATCCAAGTCAACGATCAAGGGATCGGCGGCGGTTGCCTGGCCGCCGGGTTCGAAGTTCCCTGCAGCGTCCCAGGCCCTGGACCGCAGTTCCCGGGTCAGGGTCTCGAAGCCGTAGCTGAACAGTTCGGGGTTGGCGACGGTGCGTTCGAAAAACCGGGACACGGTCGCGTTCGAGGGCACCGGCCCGAAGATCCCGGGCGAGGAACGCAGCATGTCCAGGTCGCTGACGTGCTCGCCGCCGCCAGCGAGCATCAGGGCCAGGGAAGCGATGAGCCGGCCGGGCCGGTGTCGGGCGCCGGAAGGAGCGAACTGGCCAAGCCGGTCCTCGCAGAGTCCGCGGAAACCCAGCGCGTCGATCAATTCCGTCAGAATCTTCGTTCCGGCGTGGGACACCAGTGACTGGCCGGTGAAGCCAACCGCTGCAGCAGGGAAAAGCCGGGTAAAATGATGCATCGAAAGGGTGCTCCTCACGATCAGGAAAATATGGCGTCGAATACCACTATTTTCCCAGCTCAGAGCACCCTTTCACTGCTTTAACGCGCCACTCGCGCCAGCTGGCCACGAAAACCCCGGGTTAGCGAGGGAAGCATCATGAAGCTCGAAAGTACACAGAACCGACGCCCCGAAGGCGACCCCCAGCAAAAGTCGGACCAACTGGACAGACAAAGAAGCAGGCAGCGCAAGGAAGGGGACTCCTCTCCGCAGCTCCGCTTGCCGGACCCGCCCGACCCTGACAACCTCCCCGTCGACTACCCCGGCCGCAGCGAGACCGAGTGGCCGTAGGGCACGTTCCGGTCCGGCGTGTTTTTGGGGCCTGTCGTGCCCGCCCGCCTGTCGGATTCTGCTGGATCACTCCAGTATCCAAACTCGTTGCCCCCGCCATTCCGGGGCCCGCGAGCAGGGATCTTCGAATGATCCAGCAAAATCCGTCGCTTGCCCGCCTGCGCCCCGCCCCACAGCCCTCAACACACTTCAGCCATTCCCACCCACTCCCAAAATCTTTGTTTATGTTGTTTTTCTGTTGACAGACCAACATGAACAAAGATAGAGTCAAGCAATTCCACATCATGTGATGGCTGTCACTGATGTACTTTGATCGCTTGTACGCAATGGAGGGTATGTGTTCGCTGAAGAGCGCCAACAGCTGATCTCCGAGCTCGTCGCCGAGCGCGGACGGGTCAGCGTCACGGACCTCGCGGACCGATTCAGCATCACCACGGAGACTGTCCGCCGTGACCTCGCTGCGCTTGAATCCGCCGGCAACCTCCGCCGCGTGCATGGCGGGGCTGTCCCCTCAGACCGCCTCAGCACCCGCGAGGAAAGCGTTGTTGAGCGCGCCATCCAGCGCCAACCGGAAAAGCTTCGTATCGCCGAGGCCGCCCTTGCGCTCATCCCCGAGAACGCGGCCGGCAGCATCCTGATCGACGCCGGTTCCACCACAGAGGCCCTGGCCCGCCTGCTGGGACAACGCACGGCCCAGCACCTGGCCTCCGGCAACGGAAACGCCGCGCGTGAAGAACTGGTGGTTATCACCCACGCCATCCCCATCGCCGGGCGGCTGTCCGGCAACCCGAACATCTCCCTCCAGATCCTGGGCGGTCGCGTCCGCGGCCTCACGCAGGCCGCAGTCGGGCAGTCCACCGTCGAAGCGGCTTCCCGGCTCCGCCCGGACATCGCCTTCGTCGGCGCCAACGGTATCCATGCCACGTTCGGGCTCAGCACACCTGACCCCGAAGAAGCCGCCGTCAAGGCCGCCTTCGTCACGTCCGCACGGCGCGTCGTCGTCCTCGCGGACTCCTCCAAGCTGGACGCGGAAACGCTTGTCCAGTTCGCTGCCCTGAAAGATGTGGACACTGTGATTACTGACCAGGACCCCTCCGAGGAGCTCTCTGCCGCTTTGGCCGAGGCTGGCGTCGACGTGGTGATCGCATGATCGTCACCCTGACCGCCAACCCCAGCCTGGACCGCACCGTGGAGCTCCCGGCCCCGCTGGCCCGTGGCGAGGTGCAGCGCGCTGTCGCCGTCCACCAGCACTCCGGTGGCAAGGGCGTCAATGTCTCCCGGGCGCTGGTCGCCTCGGGCCTGGACACCGTCGCCGTCCTGCCGGGCGGGGATTCCGATCCCGTCCTAGCGGGGCTGCTCGACGACGGCGTCCCCTACGCAGCGCTCCCCATCAGTGAGCCGTTGCGCAGCAACGTGACGCTCACCGAACCGGACGGCGTCACCACCAAGATCAACGAACCCGGCCCGAAGTTGAGCCTGGCCGAGCAGGAAGCCCTGATCGGGCTGCTGCTGGACCGCTCCCGTGGCGCGAGCTGGGTGGTACTGGCTGGATCGCTCCCACCAGGAGTTCCGGCAGATTTTTACGCCACGGTCGCCCGCCGGCTCCGTTCCACGCACGACGGCGACGCCCCCTTGATCGCGATCGACTCCTCCGGAGCCCCGCTGGCGGCCGCCATCAGTGGCGACTCCACAGGCACCATCAGCGGCAAGCCCGACCTCCTGAAGCCCAACGCTGAAGAGCTGGCCGAGCTGGCCGCCGCGGCCGGCTTCACAGACGTCCACACGGCTGACGAACTGGAAGCGGACCCGGGCCTCGCCGCCAGGGCCGCAGCCGCCGTCGTCGGCAGCGGTGTGGGTGCAGTACTCGCAACACTCGGTTCCAAGGGCGCAGTCCTGGTAACCGCCGACGGCGCGTGGCTCGCCACGCATCCGCCGATCCAAGCCGTCAGCACAGTTGGTGCCGGCGATTCATCCCTTGCTGGCTACCTGCTGGCCGCCACTCGCGGCGGTTCCGCGCAGGACTGCCTCCGTCAGGCTGTGGCACACGGTGCCGCCGCTGCTTCGCTGCCGGGCTCCACTGTCCCGGCGGTCCACCAAACAACTCCCGACGCCGTTACCATCACGGCCCTCTAGAAGGACTAACAGTGACCCAGCTCATCACCCCCCAACTGGTCTCCCTTGACCAGAACCTCGGCGATTCTCCCGCCGATGTCATCCGTTTCCTGGCTGGCAAGGTTGCCGCAGCAGGGCGCGCCTCCGAGGTTGAAGGGCTCTTCGCGGACGCCTTCGCCCGCGAGCAGAAGACTGCCACGGGCGTGCCCGGCGGCATCGCTATCCCGCACTGCCGCTCCGTGGCCGTGACCGAGCCCGCCTTGGCGATGGCCCGGCTCTCCGAGAAAGTGGACTTCGGCGCCAAGGACGGCCCTGCGGACATCATCTTCTTCATCGCAGCCCCTGAAGGAGCAGATCAGGAGCACCTGAAACTGCTCTCCAAGCTAGCCCGGTCCCTCATCAAGAAGGACTTCACGGCAGCCCTCCGTGCGGCTGCCACCGAGCAGGACATCGTGGACTTGGTTGACGGCGCACTGGCCGACAAGCCAGCTGCACACGCAGCAGGGCCCGTCGCAGAGCCTGCCGCAGCTGCTCCGGAAGCCGCCCCGGCTTCGGCCCGCGCCGCTTCCGCGATGGCGCCCAAGCGCATCGTCGCCGTCACGGCGTGCCCCACCGGCATTGCCCACACCTACATGGCGGCCGACTCCCTCGTGGCTGCTGCCAAGGAAATGGGGGTCGATCTTCAGGTAGAGACCCAAGGCTCGGGCGGATTCACTGCGCTGGACCCATCAGTCATTGCCGCCGCTGACGCCGTAATCTTCGCAGTAGACGTTGACGTCCGCGGCAAGGAGCGCTTCGCCGGCAAGCCCGTCATCAACGCCCCCGTGAAACGCGGGATTGATGAGCCGGCCAAGATGGTGCAGGAAGCCCTCGCCGCAGCGAGCGATCCGCATGCACACCGCGTTCCGCACTTCGGCGCCGAAGAAAACGCCGAACACGCATCAGAGGCCGCCAGCGAGCACTTCGGCACCAAGGTCAAGAAGGTCCTGCTGACCGGTGTCAGCTACATGATCCCGTTCGTCGCAGGTGGCGGCCTACTCATTGCGTTGGGCTTCCTCCTGGGCGGCTACGAGATCGCCGGTGCAGCCGACAAGATCCTCGGCGCGAACACCCTTGGCAGCCTGCCCACCGATTTCCCCGCGCACGCTTGGGGCCCACTGGGCGCATACCTAGGCGCCGTGCTGTTCAAGATCGGCGCATTGTCCCTTGGCTTCCTCGTCCCCGCCTTGGCGGGCTACATCGCTTACGGCATCGCGGACCGGCCCGGCATCGCTCCTGGTTTCGTCTCCGGCGCTGTTGCCGGCTACATGGGCGCAGGCTTCCTGGGCGGCCTGGTGGGCGGCCTGCTGGCTGGTGTCACGGCACACTGGATCGGCACCTTCAAGGTTCCGCGCTGGTTGCGTGGCCTCATGCCCGTGGTCATCATCCCGCTCGCGGCCTCGATCGTTGCATCCGGGCTCATGTTCCTGGTTCTCGGCGGCCCCATCGCTGCAATCACCAAGGGCCTCAACACATGGCTCTCCGGCATGACCGGCGTCTCCGCCATCGTTCTCGGCATCATCCTCGGCCTCATGATGTGCTTCGACCTTGGTGGTCCGGTCAACAAGGTGGCCTACTCCTTCGCCGTGGCCGGCCTCGGCGCCGGAAGCGTGGCCAACCAGGCTCCTTGGCAGATCATGGCCGCCGTCATGGCGGCCGGCATGGTTCCCCCGCTCGCCATGGCACTGGCAACCGTCCTCAACAAGAAGGGCTTCAGCCTGGCCGAGCGTGAAAACGGCAAGGCAGCCTGGCTGCTGGGTGCTTCGTTCATCTCCGAAGGGGCGATTCCGTTCGCCGCTGCCGACCCGCTGCGCGTCATCCCGGCCAGCATGGTGGGCGGCGCCGTGACCGGTGCACTGAGCATGGCCTTCGGGGTCACCTCGCAGGCTCCGCACGGCGGAATCTTCGTCTTCTTCGCCATGAACAACTTCCTGTTGTTCTTCGGCTCGATCGCTGTCGGCGTCGTCGTCACGGCCGTGGTCCTGCTGGCACTCAAGCGCTGGGCAGTCCGGACGCCTGTTGAGGCAGAGCCCGTTCCGGCCGTTGCCGCAGCCTGACGCCAACCGTTAGCAAGCAAGTAGAGGACTAATCCATGCAGACCTTTTCAGGCGTAGGCGTTGCTCCCGGGCGCGTTCTGGGGCCGGTGCGGCAGATGCCGAAGCCGGTGCAGGAACCGCACATGAACGTCAACATTCCTGCGGACGTTACCGTCGAATCGCAAGGCCAGCGCATCAAGGATGCCGCCAAGGCCGTGCAGGCGGAACTCCGTGCCCGAGCCGCCACCGCGTCCGGCGAAGGCAAAGAGGTCTTGGAAGCAACCGCCTTGATGGCCGCCGATCCGATGCTGGTGAAATCGGCCATCAAGCTCCTCTCCCCCGAGGTCCCGGGCGGCGCACGCACCGCTGAGCGGGCCATCTGGGAGGCAGGTGCCACGGTTGCGGATTCGTTGAAGGCCCTCGGCGGCTACATGGCAGAGCGCGTGGCGGACGTCCTGGACGTCCGCGCCCGTCTCGTCTCGGAACTGCGCGGGCTGCCTGCGCCGGGCATCCCGGCGTCGGATGTTCCGTTCATCCTGGCCGCCGAGGACCTTGCCCCGGCAGACACCGCGACCTTGGACCCCGCCAAGGTGATCGCCCTGATCACCTCAAGCGGCGGCCCGCAATCCCACACAGCCATCCTGGCCCGCGCCTTGGGCCTGCCCGCGATCGTCGCGGCACCGGGGGTCGACGAGATCGGGGACGGCACCGAGATCTACATCGATGGCGCTGCCGGCACCATCACGCTGGATCCGGGTGAAGAACTCCGCCTTGCGGCCAAGGCCTGGGCCACCCAGGCGTCCACGGTTGCGGCCTTCAGCGGCAGCAGCGTGATGGCCGACGGGTTCCGGGTTCCGCTGCTCGCCAACGTCGGTACCGGTGCCGATGCGGTCAAAGCCGCCGACGCCGGTGCCGAGGGTGTCGGTTTGCTGCGAACCGAATTCTGTTTCCTGGATCGCGACGACGAGCCCACCGTGGAGGAGCAGATCGCCGCCTACGGTGCCGTGTTTGCTGCGTTCCCGGGCAAGAAAGTTGTGGTCCGAACGCTCGACGCCGGCGCTGACAAGCCGCTGCCGTTCCTCACCAACGCGGATGAGCCCAACCCCGCCCTGGGCGTCCGCGGGTACCGCACCGACCTGACCTCCCCCGGCGTCCTCGAGCGCCAACTCAAGGCGATCGCCGCCGCGGAGGCCGCCAACCAGGCCGAAGTGTGGGTCATGGCACCCATGATCTCCACGGCCGAGGAAGCCGCGCACTTCGCATCCCTGTGCTCCGCCGCCGGCCTGAAAATCCCCGGCGTCATGGTGGAGGTCCCGTCGGCTGCCCTGACCGCCGCCAACCTGCTGCGCGAAGTCAGCTTCGCATCGCTCGGAACCAACGACCTCACCCAATACACCATGGCCGCGGACCGCCAACTCGGCCCGCTCGCCGCGCTCAATGATCCGTGGCAGCCTGCCGTGCTCCAGCTCGTGAAGTTGACTGCCGACGGCGCTGCTGCCGCCAGCGCGGGTGGTACTGCTCGGCCCGTGGGAGTCTGCGGCGAGGCAGCAGCGGACCCGGCCCTCGCCGTCGTACTCGTTGGACTGGGCGTCGCGACGCTCTCCATGAGTGCGCGCGCACTGGCGGCCGTCTCCGCCGTGCTGGCCACCGTTACCGTTGCGCATGCCCAAAAGCTCGCGGCGGCGGCGCTGTCCGCCCCGAGTGCATCCGCCGCGCGCCAAACCGTTCGCGCCCAGCTGCCTATCCTGGACGAACTGGGTCTCTAGACTTTCCCCAAGCCCACAATCGAAGGAGCAACAATGTCCGAACGTACCGCCACCATTGCTAGCCGCGTCGGCCTGCACGCCCGCCCGGCAGCCATCTTCGCCGAAGCCGCCGGCGAACTGGACCTCGAGGTCACCATCGCCCGCGAAGGCGAGCCCGCCGACGACGCCATGGACGCCGCCAGCATCCTGTCCCTTATGAGCCTCGGAGCTTCATACGGCGACGTCGTTGTGCTGCGTGCCGAGGGCGCCGGCGCCGACGAAGCCCTGGACCGCCTCGTGAAGATCCTCGAAACGGACCACGACGCCGAGTAACCCACTGAGCATGCCCCCACTTGGCACCGAGGAATGGACATATTCGCACTGTGTCCATTCCTCGCATCCAACGGGGAGCATGCTCTTTTATTTTTCACTGCAAAGACATCAGATAGTCCGATGACGCGCGGCCAAACGCCGCGCTTTGGGCAGGGCGACCCCGAGCCGCGCAGCCCCGATGACTACGTTGGAGCGCGGCATGCGCTGGCCCTACTCCTGCTTCCTGGTGCCTAAGCTTCCTGTGGGTCTGCCACGGACGCACCGGCGGACATGATCTCGGCACTGATCATCCAGGCGAGCTGCTCCAAACGTGCGATGAACGCATGCAGGAGGTCCGCCGTCGTAGGATCTTCTTCGTCCACTTGGTCGTGGACATCGCGCATGGTCTGGACAGTCCGTTCCAGGCGATCGGTGATTAGCTTCACGGCGTCCTTGGTCTTCGTCAATCCCGCGGGGAACTGCTCCAGGCGGGTCGAGGCAGCGATGGTGCTGCTCCTGCCATCGGGGAGCGCATGAAGCGCCCGCATCCTTTCGGCTGTTTCGTCAGCGAACTCCCGCGCCGCGGCCACGAGTTCGTCGAGTTGCAGATGCAGGTCCCGGAAATTGGCGCCAACGATATTCCAGTGGGCCTGTTTGCCCTGTAGCTGGAGTTCAATAAGGTCCGTCAGGACAAGCTGAAGATTGTCTGCCAGAGCTTGCGATGCTTTCATGGTTTCCCCTCCAAGACGACTGCTGACAATGAGTCAGGATCAGCGCCAGACAGCGGCGCCAGTCCTTCGGCCCACCCTATGACGATACCCAGAATTTTTGATAAGTGTACTTAGCACTTGATTTGATAAGGGTGCTTAGTAGTACCATGGAGGAGGTCGGTACCGGTTCGGACTGGATAAAAAATCCGGAAAACGAGCGGCATCCGCTGTTACAAGAGTTCGCGCGGAGTCCGGGGGGCTTGGTGCTGAACCACGGTTCGGAAGCGAACTGATAACCGAATACACCGCGAGGGGCCGGGCATTTTGCCGGCGGCCCCGCTCAAGTAAGGAATGTGTGACTATGAACACCCTTCTGATCATTGCAGGCGTCGTGGCAATCATCCTTCTGCTCGTCGGCGGATTCTCGCAGGCCGTCAGCTGGCTCCTCTGGGTCGGCGTGATCCTCCTGATCGTCGCGGCCATCGGCTGGCTCCTCAGCTTTATGTCCGGCCGCAGGTCTCGCGCCTAGCCAACGACAGCTGGCCCCACAGTGGCCTGCCTTCCGCCACTGGGCGAGAAGGCGAGAAGAAGTAAACCATTACCACCAAAGGAGTACGTCCATGGGTGCAGATGACAAGATCCAGAACGCCGGGGAGAAGCTTGCGGGCAAATCCAAGGAAACCGCCGGAAAACTGACGGGTAACGAGAGGCTCGAAGCCGAAGGCAAGACGGATCAAGCCAAGAGCGACCTGAAGGCAGCCGGCGAAAAGGTAAAGGACGCTTTCAAGAAGGACTAGTCCACTCGAAGTGCGGCTCCTGCCATGGGCGGGAGCCGCATTTCCCGGTCCAAGGGGTTAGGTCAATGCCGACTATCTCTGACCCGATTGTCCCCGCCGGCGCACCGCGTCCCCGGGCTGAACGAATCTGGTGCGGCACTTGCGGCACCAATGAGCACGTGATTCTTGATTCCATAGAGCCCCTCAAACCGCCGATGGCAGAGCTCGTGGATATCGCCTACATTTGCGCAGAATGCGACACTGCTTATGCCCATTCGGCTACATTCCAGGACGTCGCGGCGATCCTGAACCAGCGTGGAACGGTATCGGATGTGCTCCAATTCGGCGGCGAATACATCCATTGCGGCGAACCCATGAAAATTTCGGGAACCGGATTCCACAGCGTGTATGCGCCGATGTCCACTGAGGACCCCGCGATAGATCTTCTCGACGTGTACCTGGCGACAAAGGTGTTGCAATGCCGCTGCGGGTTCCGGATGGAACTCGCCTCATAGCCGGGACCTCGACCGAAGGAGAAACCCATGCCGAGCAAAAAGAATCCCAGCCTCAAAGATCCGGAACTCTTCGAAACCCTCCGCAAGGATGGCGCCTCCAAGGAAAAGGCCGCCAGGATCTCGAATGCCGCTGCCAAGGTGGGCCGCAAGGAAATCGGCCGGCGCGGCGGCACCTCGGGCGACTATGAGGACTGGACAGTGCCCCAACTCAAGTCCCGAGCCAAGGAACTGGGCCTCACAGGCTACTCAAGCAAGAAGAAAGCCGAACTCATCTCGGCCCTGCGAAACCACTAAGCCATCCACCGGACATGCTCTCCGCCCTGGCCCAGGAATGGACATATTCGCATTATGTCCACTCCTCGGTTTGCACGAGGGACATGTCGAGTGTCCCGGGAGGGCCACGAGGGACATGTCCAGTGTTCCAGGGAGGGCCCGGCCGGACATGCTCTCGCTGAAGCGCACGACGGCGGCGCGTCAGGCTTTCTTGACCCGCGCCCTGGGCTTGCTGGCCGCTTTGGCCGTCCCGGCGTCGTCGGACTCCTCGCTTGCGGTGGACGCTTTGCCGCGCTTCTTCTCGAGGCTCCGTTTGAGGGCCTCCATGAGGTCGATGACCTCGCCGCCCTCGCCTTCGCTTGCTGTCACGCCGAACGTCTCCTCGGTGTCGATGGAGTCGCCCTTTTCGAACTTGGCCGCGATGAGCTGGCGCAATTGCACTTGGTAATTGTCGGTGTATTGCTCGGGCTCGAAGTCGCGCGCCATGGAGTCCACCAAGGCCGAGGACATCTCCAGCTCCTTGTCCGAGATCTTGACGTCGGTCTCCAGCGACGGGAAGTTGGCTTCACGTATCTCGTCGTCCCAGAGCAGGGATTGCAGCATCAAGACGTCCCCACGTACGCGCAGGGCCCCCAGCCTGGTCTTCTGCCGGAGGGCGTACTGCACAATGGCCACGCGCTCGGTGTCCTGGAGGGTGCGCAAAAGCAGCATGTAGGCCTTGGGCGATTTGGAATCCGGCTCCAGATAGTAGGGCCGCTCGTACATGATGGGATCCAGCTGCTCGGCCGGGACGAACTCCACTACCTCGATTTCGCGGCTGTTCTCCGCGGGCAGGGACTTCAAATCCGCGGAGGACAGCACCACCGTGCGGCCTTCCTCTTCGTAGGCCTTGTCGATATCCTCGTAATCCACAACAGAGGCGCAGATTTCGCACTTCCGTTGGTAACGGATGCGGCCTCCGTCTTTGTTGTGGACCTGGTGAAGACTGACATCGTGGTCCTCGGTGGCGCTGTAGAGCTTGACGGGCACGTTGACCAGCCCGAACGCGATAGAACCCTTCCATATGGCCCTCATGCACTAAGTGAACATCACAACTCGGCGGAGGTGAAGAGGTGGCAACCAGCCAAAAGGAGCGCGTCAACGTTGAAGGCCATGAACTGACGCTCACCAACCTGGGCAAAATCATCTACCCGGAGACTGGCACCACCAAGGCCGAAGTGCTCGAGTACTACGCAGCCGTGGCACCGTTCCTGATCCCCGCCGCAGCCAACCGGCCCGCCACGCGCAAGCGTTGGGTTCACGGCGTAGGGACCACGGAGGACCCCGGGCAGATGTTCTTCCAGAAGAACCTGGACGATTCCACCCCGTCCTGGGTTCCGCGCGTCACCATCCAGCACCGAGACCACAGCAACGTTTACCCCTTGGTCAACAACCTCGCCACACTGACCTGGCTGGCCCAGATAGCCGCCTTGGAGATCCACGTGCCGCAATGGCAGGTGGACGCCGACGGAACCATGTTGCCGCCGGACCGCCTGGTCCTTGACCTCGACCCCGGCCCGGGCACAGGCCTCGCCGAATGCGTTGAAGTCGCCAAGCTGGCGCGCAGCATCCTGCAGGACATCGGGCTTGATCCGGTCCCTGTGACGAGCGGCAGCAAAGGGATCCACCTCTACGCCGGGCTGGATGGCACGCGCAAATGGGAGCAGGTTTCAGCGTTCGCACACGAATTGGCGCGATCGCTCGAGGCGGACCATCCTGACCTGGTGGTCAGCGATATGAAGAAGACCCTGCGCAACGGCAAGGTCCTGGTGGACTGGAGCCAGAACAGCGGAAACAAGACCACAATCGTCCCGTACTCCCTTCGCGGACGCGCACACCCCATGGTGGCCGCACCGAGGACATGGCGGGAACTCACCTCACCAAAGCTTGAACATCTGGACTTCACAGCTGTCATGAAGCGCGTCAAAGAGGGGAAGGATCCCTTCGCCGCGGTGGCGGCCTGGCGCTCAGGGCACTCGCCCGTGCATGCGAACGGTGGACCCAGGAACAAGAACGACGACGACGGCTCCCCCGGCGCGGCCCGCGCCAGTACCGCGGTCGCGGGTACCGCCGGCGCCAGAACCGCGACCGGAGGCACCGCCGTCGGAGGCACCGCTGTGAACCCGCGGTTGGCCAGCTACGTGGACAAGCGTGATCCGCAGCGGACACCGGAACCGTTTCCCGCCGTCGAACACCAACCGGGGCGGCGCCCACTCCAGGCCGACGCGGAACCCAACCCGCCCGGCGGAATCTTCGTCATCCAGGAACACCACGCCCGCCGCTTCCACTTGGATTTCCGGCTGGAACACAACGGCGTCCTGGCGTCGTGGGCCTTGCCACGTGGCGTGCCGGACACTCCGGCCAAGAACCACCTCGCGGTGCGCACGGAAGACCACCCGATGGAGTATGCGCAATTCGCGGGCATCATTCCAAAGGGCGAATACGGTGCCGGGACGGTCAGCATCTGGGACAGCGGCGAGTTCGAATGCGAAAAATGGCGCGACGGCAAAGAAGTGATCGCTACCCTCACCGGCAAGCCCGGCGGCGGATTGCACGGCACCCGCCGTTTTGCGCTCATCCACACTGGGGAGTCGGCGTCGCAATGGCTGATCCACCTGATGAAGGACAAACCGGGCCATCGGACCGTGCTGTTGCCTGATGCCCCGTCGCGTTCGAGCGGCACCCCCAGCTACGCGCCCATGCTCGCAACCTCCGGGACCACGGCCGATGTTTCCTCCGGCGACTGGTTGTTTGAGCTCAAATGGGATGGCTTCCGCACCATCGTTTCAGGTTCGGGCGGGAAGATCAGGCTGACCAGCCGCTCCGGCATCGACATGACGCCCACGTATCCCGAACTATCGGATCCGCGGTACTGGCCGGACCACGACTTCGTGGCAGACGGCGAAATCGTGGCACTCAGCAAGAACGGCCGGCCCAGTTTCGAGTTGCTCCAGAAGCGGATGAACCTCTTCAAACCTGGCGACGTCGAACGCGCCCGGGCCGCGGTCCCCGTGCAGCTCATGCTTTTCGATCTCCTGTACGACACCGGATCCCGCGGCGGCGCCGAAAAAGCGGCGCCGACCTCACCTCCCTGCCGCTCGGCGAGCGCCGGGACCGGCTGGCGGCCTTCCATGCCGGACTGCCGGCCCAGGGCTCCCCCATCCATGTATCCGAAGTGTTGGAGCACGATCTTGCCGACATTCTGGCCAGCGCCAAAGAGCTTGGCTTGGAGGGCGTCATGGCCAAGCGCGCGGATAGCCGGTACCAGCCGGGGCGGCGCAGCAGGTCCTGGATCAAGCTCAAGTTGGAACGCACGCAGGAGGTGGTGGTGGGTGGCTGGCGGCCCGGCGCCGGGGCGAGGCTCGGGACCATTGGTGCATTGCTGGTGGGGATCCCCGACGGCGACAAGCTGCGCTACGCCGGCCGCGTCGGCACCGGCTTCAAGGACTGGCAACTCCGCGACATCCTGCAGCGCTTGGAGCGGCTCGACCGCCCGGACTCCCCCTTCCATGACATCCCGGCCGAGGACGCCGCCACCGCCCATTGGGTTGCCCCCGAGCTCGTGGGAGAGGTGACATTCGGGGATTGGACCGGCACCGAAAGGATGCGGCATCCCGTCTGGCGCGGGTGGCGCCCGGACAAGTCCCCGGGTGACGTGCAGCGGAGCTAGGCGCGGCTAGGCCAGCCATGACACGGAAAATGCCCTGCGCCACCGGAATTCCGGTGTCGCAGGGCATTTTCCGTGTCGCGGACGAATATTTCTAAGAGGAGTGCGGCATCTGGGGACGGCTGGTGCGGTGAACCGCAGTGACCGCCGCTTGTTGGCCGACGCGACCGTGGCTGGCGCCCCGGTCCTTGGGGTGCTTGGTCTTGCCGCTACCGTCCGGCCAGGCCGGTCCTTGGGTCGATCCCAGCGTCATGGCCACAGTTGCCGGGGCCGGCATGGGCGCCATATCCATGGCCTCGACCAGGTGGCTGGCTACCTCGGAGTTGATTTGTTGCGCAACGTGCTTCGCAGCCATTGTTCTTCCTTTCCGCATTGAAACGAAGGGATTTTCCATACTAGGTGGGAGTGGTCCGCTTGTCTGCAGGATCTACCAACGGACTTTCTTCTCGGACTTGGCCAGCTTGCCACTTGCCTGTGTGGGCTTGTGCCCTTTCCCGGTGCTCTGCCAGCTGTTCCCCGCCCCGCCACGGGACTTGCTGGCCAGCATTTCCTTCTGGGCGTCAGTCAGTTTCGATCTGACACCGGCATCCGGGGTGTCAGTTTCCTGCTCGACGGGTTCCTGCTCGGGGTTGGTTTCGGGTGTGTTGGGTGTCATGCAGTGGACTCCTTAAAGCTCTTGATTTGCCGGAGGAGGTCTCGGGACGCGACGTCCGCTGCGGGGTCCAAATAGCAACAGTGACAGGAACGGCGCGGAGGCGAAGCCTCAACAGGCGTGGATTTTTGTCGGTTCAAACTCAACGGCGTCGGATCAACGTCAGCAGTGGCTAGCCAGCATCTGCGACGAACCAGGACCCGCTGGTCTATTCAAAAATCAGTGTTCCCATGCACCCACCCTAAACACTCTGGGCCGGGTTTGTGAACCCTGACTTTCCCGGCGCGCGTTTCACGCATGGCGTCCATGTCGGCTCTCGGCTAGCATGGCATTTCCAGCGACTCGCGACGAGTCCTTAGACGAGTCCTTACGCCAGGAGGTGAGACCCATCAAAGCAGCAATCCACGGGTGCTCCCTCCCGATCCCATGGCGAGCCTGAACTAGGTGGCCCGGAGAGCATCCCTCGGTATCCCGAAAGGCTCTCCCATGTCAGTACCCACGTTCCACCCGTCCCACTCCGCCGTGACATCTCGGCTCCGTTCCGCCGGTTGCGTCTTCGCTGAGGACGAGGCCCAGCTCCTGATCGCCGCCGCGCACGCTCCCGAGGAACTCGACCGGATGGTCGACCAACGGGTTTCCGGCCTGCCCCTCGAACACCTCCTCGGCTGGGCTGAATTCTGCGGCCGACACCTTGCCGTGGAACCGGGAGTCTTCGTCCCTCGCCGCCGCACGGAGTACCTCGTCCAGGAGGCGGCCCGCATCGCCCGGCCGGACGCCGTCGTCGTCGACCTTTGCTGTGGTTCGGGTGCCGTGGGTACTGCCGTGGCCGCCGCGGTGGGCGGCGTCGAACTGCACGCAGCCGACGTCGACCCCGCTGCAGTCCGCTGCGCCGCTCGCAACGTCGGGCCGGAAGGCGGAGAAGTGCATGAAGGCGATCTCTATTCGGCCCTGCCGGTCTCTCTTCGCGGTCGCGTGGACGTCCTGGTGGCCAACGCCCCCTATGTGCCCACGGACGCGATCGGGATGATGCCACCGGAGGCCCGGTTGCACGAACCGCTCGTAGCGCTCGACGGCGGACCAGACGGTCTGGACGTGCAGCGCCGGATCGCTGGGGAGGCGCCGTTGTGGCTGGCTCCTGGGGGTCACCTGCTGATCGAAACGAGCGTCCGGCAAGCCCCGTCGACGGCGGCCTTGTTTGAGCTCGCCGGATTGTCCGCCGAAGTAGTCCATTCCGACGAATTCGACGCCACGGTGGTGCTCGGAAAACTACAGCAATCTCACCGGAAATGATCAGCAAACTGTGCTTTTCATGGTCCTGGCCCAAACAATTTGGTAACGAGGTCCCGGAACACGCCAAATCCGCGTGATTCCGGGGCTGTAGAGGGCAAATGGATGTCAGGCATTTGTGCCGAAAATCGACCAGAATGGCCTCGAAATTCGGAGTCCGGCTCTCCGCTTCGGCCAATCTCGCGTAAAATTGAAACCCTGCCCAGAGCGGAGCAGCTGTATGTCGCAAGCAAATGATCTCCCTAGGAGAAACCCAAATGCCCACAGACCGAAGCATTACCGACTCTTCAGCAGGCGCTAGGAACGCCGCTGCAACGAGCAAGACCTCACCACGCGGTGTCTCAAAATTGAAACTTCCAACACGCCGTCGACTCAAGGTATCCGACGTCAACGTCGTAAACCAGCCCATGCTGAAAAAAGCACTCGGCGGCACGATCGTCGGTAACACCATGGAGTGGTACGACGTCGGCGTGTTCGGCTACCTCATCACCACCATGGGGCCCGTCTTCCTGCCCGAGGCCGACAAGTCCGTGCAGACCCTGTTCCTGCTGGGAACATTCGCCGCAACTTTCGTGGCCCGTCCCCTCGGCGGCGTAATCTTCGGCTGGCTGGGTGACAAGGTGGGCCGCCAAAAGGTGCTCGCCACAACACTCCTGTTGATGGCGGCGAGTACCTTCGCCGTCGGACTCCTGCCTGGATACGCACAAATCGGCATCTGGGCAGCCGTACTGCTCGTCATCCTGAAGCTCGTCCAGGGTTTCTCCACGGGCGGCGAATACGCCGGCGCCACCACGTTCGTGAGCGAATACGCTCCGGACAAGCGCCGCGGCTTCTTCGCGAGCTTCCTGGACATGGGCTCATACATCGGCTTCGCCCTTGGCGCGGCCCTCGTGTCCATCCTGCAGCTCACCATCGGCCAATCGGCCATGGAGGACTGGGGCTGGCGCTTGCCGTTCCTCCTCGCGGGACCCCTCGGCGTCATTGCCGTGTACTTCCGTAGCAAGATCGAAGAATCCCCCCAGTTCCAAGCCACTTTGGATGCCCAGGAAGCCCTCGCCGCGGACGCAGCAGCGGGCGATGCCGCAGTAGCCAAGGGCCCCATCGGCATCGTCAAGGCTTACTGGCCCCAGATTATCCTCGCCATGATCCTCGCCGCAGCCGCCAACACCGTGGGCTACATGTTGACTTCCTACATGCCCACCTACCTGACCGAGTCGAAGGGCTACGACCCCGTTCACGGCACTCTGCTGACCATCCCTGTGTTGGTCATCATGGCCGTCTGCATCCCGCTGACCGGCAAGCTCTCTGACCGCATTGGCCGCCGGCCTGTGCTGTGGATCGGCGCCATCAGCACGGTCGTCTTCGCGGTTCCGGCGTTCCTGCTGATCGGGCTCGGTGGCATTTGGTCCACCCTTGCCGGTTTGGCCCTGGTCGCGTTCCCCGTCACGTTCTACGTGGCCAACCTCGCCTCGGCACTGCCGGCACTGTTCCCGACGTCGAGCCGTTACGGCGGCATGGGTATCGCCTACAACTTCTCCGTGGCGATCTTCGGTGGTACGACGCCGTTCATTGTCGCTGCCTTGATCAAGGCATCCGGCTACGACATGATGCCGGCGTACTACCTCATGGGCACGTCCGTGGTTGGCGCAATCGCCATCTACTTCCTGCGTGAATCCGCGCAGCGCCCACTCCCCGGTTCCATGCCCAGCGTGGACACCCCGGCGGAGGCTCGCGAACTGGTGGCGACTCAGGACACCAACCCGTTGATCGATCTGGACGAAATGCCGTTCGACGACGGCACCCTCGTAGCGGCGGAGCCGGACCGGGACCCCGTGCCGGCCTAGCACAGGGCGGACGCGGGCTGCGGGCGGCCCGCGCAGGCAGAACAAGGCTGGTTATTTGTAGCGATCCCGCTACAAATAACCAGCCTTGTTTGTCGTTCAGGCCTTGCGGTCAGCTTTCTGCTCTTGCATCCGCTTTGCCTCTGCCTGGATCTTCGGGCCGTAGCCGCCGTTCAGTGCAGTGTCCTTGATGTGGGTGGCTTTCGCGACCCGGTCGCCGTCCGCGGCGTCCTTCAACGCCTTCAGGTCCGTCTGCAATGCAGCCGGAAGCTTTGCTGCGAGTTTCGGACGCTTGTCCAGGATGACCGTGGCAACCTTCGCGGCGCGTTGGCCGTAGTTCGGCTTGGTGCTGTCACCGTTCACGAAGAAACGCAGGGCGGCCGCCAAAGGGTGCCGCGCCACGGCCGTCTTGGCTGCCGACGCAGCCGTCGCGTTGGGCTGGGAGGTGGCTGCCGCCGTCGTGCTTGGCGTGTTTGTGGAGGTGGCCGCGTTTGCGGCAAGCACCCCGCCGCCCAGCAACAGGCCAGCGGCAAGAACGCCGACGATGGCGGTCCGGGCCTTGCTGCCCTTGCGCCGCTGAGTTGGGGTGCTGGAGAATGCGGTGTTGTTATCCATGGTCAGGTCCTTTGTTCCGGCCGGCGGCCCATCCACCAGCTCTCTTCAGAACACTCTTGTCCGACGGCATGAACTGATTGTTCGGCCAATGTTCGAGGAATGTAAAACCGTCGCCGTCAGCGGCCAAGGACACTCCGGGAGTCCGCGCGTGCTGTTGAATGGACGCATGGAGGACAGCCGAGGATTGGTGCTGATTGCCGAAGATGAACAGGCAATCGCCGATATCCAGCGCCTGTACTTGAGCCGCGCGGGTTTCGGCGTGCACGTGGAGCGCGATGGGACGTCTGCGCTGGCACAGATCAGGCGGCTCAAGCCGGTCGCGGTGATCCTCGACGTCGGACTGCCGGGAATGGACGGGATCGAGCTCTGCAGGCAGCTGCGGCAGGCCGAGGACTGGACGCCGGTCCTGTTCGTGACCGCACGCGACGAAGAAGTGGACCGCGTCCTTGGCCTGGAATTGGGCGCCGACGACTATCTCACCAAGCCGTTCTCACCCTCCGAACTCGTCGCCCGGGTCAAGGCAGTGCTCCGTCGGACGGAAGGCACCCTACGGCCCAAACCGCTGGTGCTGGGCAGCATCGAATTGGATCCGTTGAACCGGACCGCTCGCGCGGGCACCACGGAACTCACCCTGACCGCCACGGAGTTCGACCTCCTCGCCTACCTCATGGCCCAGCCCGGCCGCGTCTTTTCCCGTGAGCAACTGCTTTCTGCCGTGTGGGGCCAGGCCAGTTATGCCGCTGGCCGGACCGTGGACGTGCACATCGAGCAGCTCCGCGCCAAGCTCGGCGAGCACTCCCCCATCGCGACCAGCCGGGGCGTCGGGTACTCAGCGGTCGCCGGGGATCGCCCAATCGCCGGGGGCGCCCGGTGAGGCGCTGGTTCGGCACACTGGCCGGGCGCACGACGGCGGTGATCGCCGCCGTCGCGACCGTCGCCGTCGTGCTCGCTGGCCTTCTGGCCGCGCAACTGGTGAACGCGACAGCCGTGGACGAAGCAAAGAAGTATCTCGCGGTTGAGGCCGATTCCCTCAGCAAACAAACGAGCCTAGGAAGCCTCAAGGACCTCCGTGCCGATCTACTCACTCACGGCGCGAGGCTCGCCCAGATTGGCTCTGACGGCCGTGTGACAGGCGGTGGGGCCAGGCTGGTGGATGCGAAGACCGTGGCGGATGTGCTGGCCGGAAAATCGGTGTCCACCTCCGTGGACGGTCCGCAGAACACTGTGGTCCTCGAGGCCCGGCCCTTGGCGGCCGGCGGCGGTGTAGTGCTGGCGCAGCCCGTGTCCGAAATCCGGGCTGCCGCCGCTCCCCTGCTGAGCCGCATGCTGATTGCCCTCGTGGCCTGCCTCGTGTTCTCCATTGTGGCGGGCGGCCTGTTGGCGCAATGGTTGAGCCGGCCCTTGGTGCGCACGGCGCGATCGGCCCACCGGCTCGCAGCCGGTGAACGTTCCGTGCCTGTAGCGCCCGGCGGACCGGCCGAAGTGGCGGAGGTCTCGCAGGCCTTGGCCGCCCTCGACGCCGCGCTCCGGACCAGCGAGGGGCGCCAACGCGAATTCCTGCTCTCCATTTCGCACGAAATCCGGACGCCCCTCACGGCGCTTCGAGGCTACGCCGAAGCCCTGGCCGACGGTGTGGTCAGCGGAGACGACGTGAACGGCGTCGGGCGGACCTTAGTTGCCGAGACCAATCGACTGGACCGATTCGTCCGCGATCTCCTGGAATTGGCACGGCTTGAATCCGACGATTTCCGTGTGGAACTGCAGCCCGTGGACGCATCCTTGATCCTGCACGAGAGCTGGCAGGCCTGGCAGGCGGTCTGTGTGCAAAACGGGATCGCGGGACGGCTCGAACTGCCCTCCGGGCCTTTGCCGGTCCGTAGCGATGGCCAGCGGTTGCGCCAAGTGGTGGACGGGCTGCTGGAAAACGCCCTGCGAGTGACTCCCGAGGGATCCCCCGTTGTGCTCGCGGCATACCCCGCCAGCGGCGCGCTCACCGTGGAAGTGCGCGACGGCGGACCGGGGCTTTCGGAGGCGGATGCCGCCGTCGCATTTGAACGCGGTGCGCTCTTTGCCAGATACAGCGGCGAACGGCCTGTGGGCAGCGGCCTGGGCTTGTCGATTGCCGCAAGGATCGTGCAGCGGCTTGGTGGGCGCATCAGCGTGCGGACAGCGCCCGAGGGCGGCGCGGCATTCGTGGTGGAGTTGCCCGGCATTCCGGCGGGCTCCAAGCAAACGTAGACTCACGGCATGGCTGAAGTTCCAGTAGGTTCGCTGCACCACGTTGAGATTTGGGTACCGCACATCGGCCGCGCCCAGGAAGAGTGGGGCTGGCTGCTGGCCGAACTGGGCTATGCACAATTCCAGGAGTGGCCCGACGGCTGCAGTTGGAAACTCGGAGCCACGTACATCGTGATTGAGCAGTCCACGGCGCTCACCGGAAGCACGCACCGCAGGACGGAGCCCGGGCTCAACCATCTCGCCTTCCATGCGGGCACAAGGGAGAACGTGGACAGGCTCCGGGAGCTCGGCGCCGATTCCGGCTGGTACGAGATGTTCGAGAGCAAATATCCCCACGCGGGCGGGGCAGACCTCTATGCCGCATATCTGGTCAACACCGACGGCTACGAGGTCGAACTGGTTGCTGGGTAGGGAGCCCGGCGCTCTGCTGATCTCCGGGTTTTCCTCGGCAGGTATTCTTCGGCCTATTAATGTCGGTGCCCTCTGGAATGCTTTGGTCATGGCCGGCATTCGGGAAAAACAGCTGATCGGAGTAGGCCCGCCTTCGGGCAGCCAAGTCCCGGATGCTGCCGTCCAGAGCGCCTCGGTGCCGTGCCTTCGTGTGGAGGACCTGATCGGTGCCGTGAACTCGCTTCGCCCGGACGCCAGCGGCACCGAACGTACTGACGGCGCCGACCTTACCGACAGCGCCGAGTTGATCGAGCAGTTGCGCGGTCTTGAGGATCTCAAGTCGGCGATCGCCGGGGCACAGGCCCGGATCGCCGTCGCGTTCGACGCCGCCCAGCGCAGCGCCGAGAAAGCTCTGGGCGTACCGGCCGACGACCAGGGACGCGGCGTCGGAGCCCAAATTGCTCTGGCCCGGCGGGAATCCCCCGCCCGCGGATCCCGCCTCCTCGGACTCGCCAAGGCCCTCGTGACCGAAATGCCCCGCACCCTCGCCGCCCTGGACACCGGACAGCTGAACGAATGGCGCGCCACCCTGCTCGTGAAGGAAACAGCCTGCCTGGCCACCGAAGACCGCTGCGCCGTGGACGAAGAACTCGCCGCCGACACCGGAACCTTCGACGGCGCCGGAGACCGGACCATCACCGCCGCGGCCCGGACCGCTGCCTACCGGCGGGACCCCCGCTCCGTCACGCAGCGCGCCAGCCACGCCGCCACCGAACGGCACGTCAGCCTGCGCCCGGCACCGGACACCATGACCTACCTGACCGCCCTGCTCCCCGTCGCCCAAGGCGTGGCCGTGCACGCGGCCCTGTCCCGCCACGCCGACACCCTCCGCAACGCCGGGGACGCCCGGACCCGGGACCAGATCATGGCCGACACCCTGGCCGAACGCACCACCGGCACCCCCGGCGGCATCACCGGGGTAGAGATCCAGCTCGTCATGACCGACCGCACCCTCATCCAAAGCGACAGCGAACCGGCCCGCCTCCCCGGCTACGGCATCATCCCCGCCGCCTGGGCCCGGACACTGCTCACCGGGAACCAAAATCAGGGCGAAGACAACCGGTCGCCACACGGTCAGACCGGTCAGGACCGGAAGCTGAAGGTCTGGCTCCGGCGCCTCTACACCACCCCCGGAACCGGGGAACTCGTCGCCGCCGATTCCCGGGCGCGGTTCTTCCCGGCCGGGCTGCGGCGCTTCATCCAGGCCCGCGACGACACCTGCCGCACCCCATACTGCGACGCACCCATCCGGCACTTCGACCACATCATCCCCTGGCACCACGGCGGCACAACGAACCTGACGAACGGGGCCGGCCTATGCGAAGCCTGCAACCACACCAAAGAACTCCCCGGCTGGACAGCACGACCCGCAGCAACAGCAGGCCCCGGGAGCAGGCACGTCATCGACATCCGCACCCCCACCGGACACCACTACCGATCAACAGCCCCGCCCCCGCCCGGCACAGGACCGCCGGGAACCGGCCACGCGGCCAGCAATCCACCCGGCGCGGACCCGCCCGCTACGACGGCACACCGTTTCGGGGACCTGCACTACTGGCGCAGGCAACGGCAGCCAGCCTAGGCGCCCAAACACGCCCGCCTAAGACCCTTGTTCCCGCAGCCTTGACTTCAGTGCCGCCGTGTCCACGCCCAGCTTATTGAGCAGGACGGCGGCCGGATCGGGTTGCTGCCGCTCCAGCAGTGCGAGCAGCAGGTGCCGCGTGGTGATTCTGCGGGCTTTCTCCCGGGTGGTCAGCATCAAGGAGTCCTGAATGACGGAGCGGGCGGCCGAGGTGAAGGTGGTCCGGCTGCTTCCCTTCGGCGCATTTAGCGGCCCGAAGTCCTCCAGCGTGATGCCGACGGCTTCCAGGGCTTCCTGGTCGAGGGCATCGAGCTGGGCACGGGCCGACTCCAGGTCGGTCTCGAGAGTCCGGCAGCTCCCGGGGTCGTGGAGCAATCCCAGCAGCAAATGGTCCGTGCCGATTCTCCGGTCCCCTCGGCATTTGGCTTCCTCGGCGCCGGCGTGGACAGCGGTTCTCGCTTCGCCGGCAAATCGTTCAAACATGGCAGGCTCACTTTCCGTATTTGGCGTGGACCGACTGCCGGGAGACGCCCAAGGCATCGCCAATCTGCTCCCACGACCAGCCCTGCTCCCGTGCGAGGGCCACGTTGGTGGCCTCCACCTTTTCGGCCAGACGATGCAGGGCACCGACGGCGCGGAGACCAATTGCTGGGTCCGCCGCCGGGATGTGGGAAGTCAGCTCATCACCATTCATGGTGTCAGTTTGAACTGACACCAAGATTCTGTCAATACAGACTGACGGAATCTTCGTAGGTGAGAATTGACCTGACCCGCCGACGCATGGCGATCCTCGGCCACCGGCTCAAGCCCACCAAGCCCTCGCACTCCACGATGCCGCGCAGCCCGTCGTCGAGCATGTCCGGAGCCAGCTCTTCGAAACCCAGCCGGCGATAGTAGGGCGCATTCCACGGAACATCGCGGAAGGTAGTCAGGGTCAGCCACGCCAACCCCTCGGCGTGTGCCCACTTTTCGGCGGCGTCAAGCAACTCACTCCCGAGGCCTCGCCGCGCATGCGAAGGATGGACACTCAATTGCTCCACATGCGCGTTGCCATCCAGGTGCTCAAGCAGGAGATAGGCCACGGGAACGTCCGATGCGTCGGTAAACACCAAGGCACCGCTGCGCGCTTGGAAGAGTGCCAGCTCAGTGACGGTCAACGGCTCGTCATCAGCGATGGCGTCCATTCCGCATGAGCGGAAGATCTCGCCCGCCGCGAATTCGATGCCGCGCAGGCGTTCCAGCTCGTCCGGGCGGGCTGCCCTGATCATGCGGCGGCCCCGTTGCCGGCAAGATATCGATTGCGCTGCTCAATGAGGTTCCGCAGATATCTGCCCAGAACCGCTTTCTCCGCAAGCCGGCCCACGACGCCGAAAGGCGCCGCGAACTCGACGCGATCGATCATGAGCGTCCCGGCGTCGTCGGGAATGAACTCATGGACGTGCCGGAAGAAACGGAAGGGACCACGCACCTGCTCATCAGTGAAGGATTCGGGGAAGTGAAACTGGGTGATGCGGCTGCTCATCCGCAAGGGTACGGCGAAATGCCAAGCCTGCCAGGTGACCTCGTCCCCTTCGGACAGCAGTCCGGACACGACGCCGGCCACGGCACGTTCCCGGGATTTGGCCATGGAGCCGACATGCGCTTCGACGTTCCGCGCGAGGTCAAATAGCTCGCCCGGCTCAAGTTCGACGTGGGTGTGGCAGGTGAACGACACGGTCATGCTTCGATCCTGCCACTGTTTCGCCCTACCCAAGTTACGGCTGCGCTGGAGTCAGCGCAGCCGTAACTTGGGCAGATCATGCTAGTTGGACGGGAAGTTGTACGAAGCTCCGGAGGCGTGGGCCGACTCAGGCCAGCGGGACGTAATGACCTTGCCGCGGGTGTAGAACGACACGCCTTCGGGTCCGTAGATGTGCTTGTCACCGAACAGGGACGCCTTCCACCCGCCGAAGGAGTAGTACGCCACGGGAACCGGCAGGGGAACGTTGATGCCGATCATGCCGACGTCCACGGAGCGCTGGAACTTGCGGGCGTTGGCTCCCGAGGACGTGAAGATCGCCGTGCCGTTGCCGTACGGATTGGCGTTGATCAGTTTGATGCCCTCATCCAGCTCCTCCACGCGCACCACCACCAGGACCGGACCGAAGATCTCCTCCCGGTAAGCGCTCATTTCAGTGTTGACGTGATCGATCACGGTGGGGCCGACCCAGAAGCCTTCTTCATGGCCGGGAACCACCAGGTCACGGCCATCCACCACCATCGCAGCACCAGCCTGTTCTGCTTCGGTGACAGTCTTGACGATGAACGCACGCGATTCGGGGCTGATCACGGGACCCATGTCCGCGTCAGGCTCGGTGCCGTTCTTGACCTTCACATCGAGCGCACGCTCTTCGACTTTCTTGACCAGCAGATCGGCTGCATCGCCGACGGCGACCGCAACGGAGATGGCCATGCACCGCTGCCCGGCGGAACCGAACGCGGCTGCAGCCAGGTGGTCGGCGGCGTTGTCCAGGTCGGCGTCGGGCATGATGATCGCATGGTTCTTCGCGCCGCCCAGGGCCTGGACCCGCTTGCCGTGCGCGGTGGCCACTTCGAGGATGTGCTTTGCAACGGGGGTGGAGCCGACGAATGAGATGGCATCCACGTCCGGGTGGGTCAGCAGCCCGGAGACCACTTCGCGGTCACCGTGCAGGACCTGGAACACGCCGTCCGGCAGGCCGGCCTGCTTCCACAGCTTGGCCAGCAGCATCGCAGCCGAGGGCACGCGGTGGGAAGGCTTGAGGATGAAGGCGTTGCCCGTCGCAATCGCCATCGGAGCCATCCACAGCGGGACCATGACCGGGAAGTTGAACGGGGTGATCCCGGCAACGACGCCGACCGGCTCCCGGAAGGAGAACACATCGATCCCGGTGGAGACCTGGTCCGAATACTCGCCCTTGAGCAGTTGTGGGATGCCGCACGCGAACTCGATGACTTCCAGGCCGCGGCCGATCTCGCCCTTGGCATCGGAAATGACCTTGCCGTGCTCGGCAGTGATGAGCTGGGCGAGCTCGTCAACGTGGGCGGCGACGAGTTCACGGAACTTGAACAGCACTGCTGTGCGCTTGGCCAGCGAAATGTCGCCCCAGGACGCCGCGGCCTCCTTGGCGATGGCAACCGTGGCGTCCAAATCCGAACGGTTCGCCAACCGCAACTCGGCCGTTACGGCACCCGTGGCCGGGTTGTAGACGGGCTTGGTGCCCGTTCCGCTGCCGGCAGTCTCGGCTCCGCTGATGAAGTGGTTGATGATGGTCATTACTGCTCCTGTAGTAGGTGGTGCTCCACGGCATGTACGTCGCGGACATCGCGTGGCAAGCCGGTGGCGAGTGATTCCTGGAGGGCCAGACGGACGGCCAGGTTCTGTTCGGTCAATTCCCTGTGGACGAGTTCGGGTCCGGAGTTGCGCACCCACGCGCTGAACCGTTCGATTTCCGTCTTGAACGGGTCTTCTCCGATGTCGACAGACTCGGCCCCGCCGTCGCGGAATGACACGGTAACGCGGGCAATTTCGCCCGGATCCGGGTCGAAGGCCTTGTCCAGGGTGATATGGCCTTTCGTACCGATGATTTGGAAAGTGTTGGTGCGCGGGCCTTCGAAGCCGCAGTCCAGCGTCCCCAAGACGTCCCCATAGTCCAGGATCGCGGCCACAGTCGTTTCCACCTGGTCCGTGCGGCTTGTGCCTTTGCCGAAGACGGTTTGCGGCGCACGGCCCATGACCATGTTCATAATGTCGACGGCGTAGCATCCGACGTCGTTGAGTGCACCTCCGTCCATTCCCGGCTGGAGGCGGACCTCGCCTTCGCTTCGATCCATGACGAAGTGGAAGCGGGCGTGCATGGACACCAACCCGCCGATCTTGCCCGAGTCAATGAACTCACGCACCTTCTGGTGCTGAGGGTGGAAGCGGTACATGAATGCTTCCATCAGGTTCACCCCGTTGCGTTCGCAGGCTTCCAGGACCCGGCGGTAGTCGTGGGTGTTGGCGACGAGTGGCTTCTCGCAAAGGATGTCTTTCCCTGCCTCGGCGGCGGCCACGATCCAATCGGCGTGCAGCGAGTTAGGGAACGGCAGGTAGACGGCTTCGATGCTTGGATCGGCCAGCAATTCCTCGTGTGACGAATAGGCTGCCGGAATGCCGAAGCGCTCTGCAACTTCGGCTGCCTTTCCGTTCGGACTGCTGATGGCCGACGCCACGGCGTTCCGAGCCCGGCTCATGGCGGGCAGGAACCTACCTTGGGCGATCCGTGCCGTGGTCAGCACTCCCCAGCGGACAGCGCTCATCGGTTGATTTCCGTTTCCAGTTGACGCAGGAAGGCCACGGACTGACGGACGTCCCGGACCGGGCCTTCATCGGTGGGTTCGGATTCGAGGATAGTGTCCTGCTCCATGGTGAACCACCCCGGGTAGCCGGCGTCCAGCAGGTCCCTGACGATACCGGCAATGCCGACGTCGCCTTGCCCCAGCGGCACGTACATGCCTGCCTTGACGGCGTCCGTGTAGGAGATCTCGCCGGCCTGGACGCGCTGCGCGATAGCCTTGCGCACGTCCTTCAGGTGGGTGTGGCCAATGCGCGCCGCGTAGTCGCGAACCAGTAGCGCCGGGTCGGTGCCGCCGATGAGCAGGTGGCCGGTGTCCAGGCACAGGTTCGCGGCGGTGTCATTCAGGACCCGGTTGACGTCCGAGGTGCTTTCAATCATGGTTCCCACGTGCGGGTGGACCACGGCCTGGATGCCTTTGTCTGCGGCGGCCTTGACCACGGCGTCGAGGTTCTTGCCGAACAGCTCCCAGCCCTGGGCGTCGAGCTCGTGCCGCTGGTCGTAACCCGCAACGCCGGTCTCCGCTGCGAGGACCATGATGCTGGCCCCGGCAGCTTCATATGCATCCAGCTCAGCGGACACAACGTCCAAGGGGTTCTTGGACGGGTCGTGAAGGATGACCGGGAAGAAACCGCCGATGGCCTGGAGGTTGTGCTGCTTCAGCACGGCCGCGCGTTGGGCGGCCTGTTCGGGCAGGAACCCGGCCGGGCCGAATTCGGTGGCGCTGATGCCCAGCGCCGTCATTTCGGACAAGACCCTGTCGGCCTCAAGCTGGTGGCCCCACCCGGGGACTTCACAGACACCCCAGGAAATGGGTGCTGCGGCTAGGCGCTTGGTGATAGTGCTCAATCTGATCCTCCGTATACGTTTTGGTCCCAGTCGATGACCGAGCCGGTGACGACTCCGCTCCTGCCGGAGAGGAGAAAGACAATGAATTCGGCGATCTCGTCCACTTGTCCGAGCTTTCCCATGGGGACGGACGCGTTGGCCTTCTCCAGCCAGTCCTCCCCCGCGCCGTGGAATTTCTTTTGGGTTTCGGCTTCGCCGTCCGTGGCGGTCCAGCCGATGTCTAGGCCGTTGATGCGGATCTTGTCCCAGCGGTGGGCGTGCGCGGCATTGCGGGTCGCCCCGGCCAGGCCCGCCTTGGCCGCCACATACGCCGCCAAGTACGGCTGGCCGCCGAGTTCGGCGATGGAGATGACATTCACGATGCTTCCTGGCACACCCCTGCTACGAAGATGCTTGATGGTTTCGGCCATGATGAAGAACGGCGATTTCAGGTTCACCGCGATATGCGCATCGAAGAGCTCGGGCGTGGTGTCCAGCATGGTGCCGCGGGTGGTCAGGCCGGCGGCGTTGACGGTGCAGTCGAGGCGCCCGAAGGCCGAGATAGTTTCGAGCACCGAGTTCCGGGCTTGTTCGACGTCGGCGAGGTCGGTTTTGATGAACCGTGTCTCGACGCCGGTGGCTGAAATTTCCGCGGCGAGCTTTTCACCCGTTTCGGCGTTGCGGCCTGTGACGGCGATCCCGGCTGCACCCTCGGCCGCCGCACGTCTCGCGACTCCGGCCCCCAAACCCTGGGTGCCTCCGCTGATGAGAATCACCTTGTCCTGGAGAAGTGGCATGGCTACGGCTGCCCGATCTTGACGACGCGGCCGGAACGGGCGGACTCTTCGGCCGCGTTGGCCAGCACGAGTGCCTGCAGACCGTCGTCGAATCCCGGGCTGCAAGCCGCACCCGCGCGGATCGCCTTCGCGAAACTGTCCAGCTCGTTCCGGTAAGCCTCGGCGTAACGCTCCAGGAAGAACGGCAGGTAAGCATCCGCCTCTTCGGTGCCGGCCGCCCCGAACTTGCGGACCGTCGTCGGGCTGACATTGCTGGCATTGAGCATTCCCTCGCTACCGAACGCCTCCAATCGCTGATCGTAACCGTAGGCGCTGTGGCGGGAGTTGGTGATGCTGATCAGCTCGCCGTCACGTCCCCTGAGGATGATGGTTACCGAGTCGAAGTCCCCGGCTTCCTCGATGTAGTCGCAGAACACGTTGGCGCCGGTGGCTGACACTTCGATGATGTCAGGCACGAAGAACCTAGCCATGTCCAGGTCGTGGATACTCATGTCCCGGAAGATCCCGCCAGAGGTGGCAATGTAGGCCGCCGGCGCAGGTGCGGGATCGCGGCTGATAATGGTCAGCTGTTCGAGGCGCCCGATTTCACCCGCTACGACACGGGACTGAATGGCCGCAAAGTGGGGATCGAAGCGTCGGTTGAACCCCAGCATGAGGGGCGTGTTGTTGCCCTTGATCGCATCGCGGCAAGCGAGCGCACGTTCGATGTCGAGGTCGATTGGCTTCTCGCAGAGGGCCGCCACGCCTTGCGCCATGGCGCGCGAAATCAGGTCCACATGCGTGCTGGTGGGCGAGCCGATCACGACGGCGTCAAGGTCACGGTTCGCGAAAACTTCGTCGGCCGACTCGACAGCGACAGCGCCCGTCTCAGCCGCCAACTTCCGTGCTCCGTCAATGAAGGGGTCGGCGATCCATGCCAGTTCCAGGTCTGGGTGGGCAGCGATGTTCCGGGCGTGGACTTGGCCGATGCGGCCCGATCCGAACAGCGCAACTTTGAGGGGGCGATCAGTAGACATGTGGAGGTCCTTTCTAGGGGGCTGCCCGGAGAAGACCGGGGGCTTGGGTTGGTTCTGGCCGGTTGGCGGGGACATGCTCAACTGCACGGGATGTCATGGAGCCGCCACTGCTGCGGGGGTGCGCCCGGCGAGGACGTCAACCGCACCTTGGGCGGCGTCCCTGACGGTGTGCGCCATGCCTTGACGGGTGAAGCCCATCAAGTGCGGGGTCAGGACCACGCTTTCATGGTCGAACAGCGGGTGGTGCGCAGGCGGCTCGGGATCGTACACATCCAGGCCGAGCCCGGAAAGGCGCCCGGACTGCAGTGCCTCGTAGGCAGCGTCCAGGTCGATGAGGCCGCCACGGCTGCAGTTGATGAGGATCGCTCCGGCCCGCATGGTCTTGAGGCGGGCCGCGCTGATGAGGTTGTGGTTTTCGGGCGTCAGCGGCACGTGCAGGGTGGTGAAGTCGCTGCCCGCGAGGAGCTCCTCAACGGTGTCACAACGGATCTCCGCCGGGATCTCGGCGAACGGATCGTATGCCAGGACCTTCAGCTCGAAGGCTTCGGCGATGCGCGCCACCCGGCGGCCAATCCGGCCATAGCCGATGATGCCCAGCGTGAATCCCTCCAGGTCTCCGACATCAACGGCGGCGCGGTGCTCCCAGCGTCCCTCGCGGACCAGCGCGGTCAGCGGAGAGAGCTTCTTGACGAGCGCGAGCAGGTGGGCGAACACGCCTTCAGCCACTGATGCCGTGTTGCTTCCGGGTGTGATGACCACCGGGATTCCGCGGCGGTTGGCCTCGGCGACGTCGACCAGGTCCGTTCCGACGCCGGTCCTGGCGATGACTTTGAGGGCCGGCATGCGGTCCAGCAGTTCCCGGTCCACGCGGTAGGCGGCCCTGACGATCGCGGCATCGGCGTTGGCCAGGTCCTCGTCGGTGGGGTCCTGGATGAGTCGCTGGTGTTCGGAGAGGAGCGGTTCCACCAAGTCGGGTTCGACGCTGCCGAGGGCGACAAATATTTGGGGTGTGGTTAAAGAAGCCATCGTCATCCTTGAAGATGTGGGGTTATGGGGGCTGCGCCAGGTGTGGCGCTGCGACGTGGTGTTCTAGAGGCCTGTGTTCTAAAGACCCAGGAGGCTGGATTTCCGCACGACCAACTGGGGCGTGACGGTATGGTGGACGAAGCCGCCGCCTTCACCATGGATGCGTTCCAGGAGGGTTTTGGCCCCTGTGACGCCAATGGTGGAGCTGTTCGGGTCAACAGTGGTCAGTCCCAGGCGCGGCATGGCACCCAGGGCGATGTTGTCGTAACCGGTGATGGCTATTTCGACGCCGCGTTCATCGGCAGCTGTCATGGCACCAAAAGCGGCGAGGTCGTTGATGCAGGCCAGCGCTGTGGGGCGCTGGTGCTTGGAGCGGGAGCTCAGGGCCCTTTGGGCGGCAACATAGCCGGACTCCTGGAAGAAGTCGGCATCGACCACGCGGATGTGGCGGCCCAGTCCGTGTTCTTCCATGGCTGCCGAATACCCGTCCACGCGTTCCCGGCCAACCGAGCCACCAAGGCCGCCTAGGTGCACGATGTTCTCGTGTCCTTGGGCGATCAAGTGCTCAACAACCATGGCCATGCCGTGGGCGTCGTCGCTTCGCACAATATCGGCGGTATCGAGGTAGTCCGGCCCGCCGCCGGCAAAGACCACAGCCCCGCCGGAGACGGCACGGCTGAACGGGTGCTGGTCAGGCACCGTTCCGACGACGAGCAGGCCCGCGACACGCAAGTCCCGGAAGGCCTGGAGGATGGATTGGTCCACCCCCCTGTCCGCCGCCGTGACCGCACTGAAGAGCACGGTGTGCCCGGCCTCTTCAAGTACGGTCCGTGCGGCGTCGGCTACGTCAAAGGCCCACGGGTTGTGCATGTCGCTGACCAGCACACCGATGGTTCCGCTGTCCCGCGTTGCCAGGGACCGGGCAGCGAGGTTCATCTCGTATCCCATCTCCTCGACAACTTTGAGCACCCGCTGGCGGCGTTCGTCACTGACGCGCGGCGAGTCGCGCAGCACGAGTGAGACCAAGGATTTGGAAACGCCGGCACGTTCTGCCACGTCCATGATCGTTGGCCGCCGGGCGGATGGAGTTGCCATGGTTAGGCTCGCGCTGCCGTGGTGCCGTGGATTTCCTCGATCTTCTGCCATTGACCGGACAGCGAGGATGCTTCTGCAGCGCTGACAATGGCGGCGGCTGAAGCGGCATCGTGGATGTTGGAGTTTTCCTGCGCTCCTCCAGTGACGGCGACCAGGAACTTTTTGGCTTCGATGACCTTGAGGTCGTCAAAGCCCATGCTGTTGCCGGGGCCGGGCTGGAAGTGCGAGTAGTCCCCGTGGCGGGGGCTGGCGTTGACCGTGGTGTAGCCCTGCTCGTCGTTGTTTCGGCCCAGGCAGACTTTGAGTTCGTTCATGCGCTCGAAGTCCCATTTGAGCGAGCCTTCGGTTCCGTAGATCTCGATCTGGTAACCGCATTCGGGCCCAACGGCAACGCGGGAGGATTCGATGGTGCCGACGGCCCCTGCTCCGATGGCGGACGGGCCGAAGCGGACCAGCGCTGCTGCGTAGTCCTCATTCTCGACCTCTCCCATTTCACCGTTTTCGATCACTGCGAAGTGCGTTCCGGACCCCATTGCCAGCTTGGGGCGCTGCGTGTAGACCGTGCTTGTGAGCGCGGTTACTTCGGCGATGGGCCCAACTACATATTGGCACAGGTCCGTTGCGTGGCTGAACAGATCGGCCAGCACGCCGGTCCCGGCGAGCTTCCGGTCAAAGCGCCAGGACAACGCGCCGTTGGGTTCGGACGCGTACCCGGAGAAGAACACGGCGCGGACGTTGGTGATGCGGCCCAATCGGCCATCGGCAATGAGCTTCCTGGCGTGCTCTACCGCCGGTGCGTGGCGGTAGTTGTATCCGATGGACGTCACGACGCCGGCCTCCACGGCGGCTTGCTGCACGGCTGCGGTTTCCTCATAGCCGCGTCCAACAGGCTTTTCGATCCAGAAGTGCTTACCCGCCTTGGCTGCTGCGATGCCGATTTCAGCGTGCAGGAAGTTGGGGGCGCAGATGGAGACCACGTCCACGTCCGGGTGGTTCAGGACATCGTGGTAGTCAGTGGTGCCTTCCGCGAAGCCAAGGACGTCGCGGGCGTAGTCCACCCGGTCCGGCGCAGTGTCTGCTGCAATCACGAGCTTGGTGGTCAAGCCAAGCTCCGGGTAGGCGTACGGGACCGTCTGGTAGGCGCGCGAGTGGAGCTTTCCCATCCACCCTACGCTGATAAGGCCTACACCGACTGTGCGGGATTCTGGGCTCACGTTCATGCCTTTCTCGTTGAAAATTCTTGTCAGTTGCGGGCGGTGGCAAAGGCGTCACGGAACGCCGCCGCCATGATGGTGGAGTCCGAGCCGATGGCCACGAACCGGAAGCCCTGACGGACGTACTTGGCCGCCGCCATGCCGTCCACCGCGAGGATGCCGGCCGCTTTGTTGTGCAGTTGCGCGGCCCCGACCACCCGCTGCAACGCCTCTTGGAAGGCACTGCTATCCAGTTGCATCGGCACACCCAAAGCGAAGGACAAGTCCATTGGGCCGACGAAGAGGACATCCACGCCGTCCTGCGCCGCGATCTCCTCCACGCGCTCCAGTGCGTCCAGAGTTTCGATCTGGATGATTCCCACGGTTGACTGCTGGTCCGCGCTCAACGGAGCCCGGTCCATGCCCCAGCGGCACGAGCGGTTGTACGTTGCCACGCCGCGGTCCCCGTAGGGCGGATACAGCATGTGCTTCACGGTCTGGCCGGCTTCCTCAACGGATTTCAGTCGGGGAACCATGATGCCTGCCGCGCCTTGGTCCAGGACCCGACCGATGCGGATCCGTTCCCCGCTCTCCACGCGAACGATGGTGGGGACGCCGTAGCTTCCGGCAGCAAGGACACCGTCGCGGACGGCATCCTCACCGCCAGAACCGTGCTCAAGATCGATCAGAACCCAGTCCGCTCCGGCAACGGCGCACACTTCCACTGCGGTTGCCGAAGCCATGCCAACGAAGGTTCCCAGGGTCACCTCTCCGGCGGCCAAGCGGCGCCGCAGCTGACCGCCGTCGAGCGGACCGCTTTTCAGCGCTTCGGCGCTCATCCGAACCACCGCTGGCGGTTGCGTGCCTGATCGTAATCGGCGCGGAGGGTGCGGACCCACTCTTGACCGGAAACCTCGGCCGGAGCCACATCCCACCAAACGTCGCCCCCGGGCAGGTCCACGTGCGGAACGGTTGGCACCACGATGACCACCGGTCCTTCCGTGTCGCGAGTGGAGGCCAGCGCTTCCCGGACCTCTGCCGCGGTGGTGGCGCGGATGGCGAGGGCGCCCAGGCCTTCGGCGATCTGCCTCAGGTCCACCTTGAGGTAGTCGCCGTCCAGTCGCGCCTTGGGGGCGTCCTCTGCGGCGACGCTGCCTCCTGTGGTGCGGTACCGGAACTCGTTTCCGAATTCCTTGCCGCTGCGGTTCATCTGCAGGCGGTGGATGACCTGGTAGCCGTGGTTCTCGGAGACGACCACCGTGACGTTGAGGCCTTCCTGGGCCGCGGTGAGGATTTCGGTGGGTGCCATGAGGAACGTGCCGTCGCCTATGAAGGTGACCACGCGGTTGTCGTTATTGCCCTCGGCCAAGCGGACGCCCATGCCGGCTGCGATTTCGTAGCCCATGCAGGAGAATCCGAATTCCAAATGGCAATTCCGGTTGCCCGTAGCATCCCAGACCTTTTGCAGGTCACCGGGAGGTCCTCCGGCCGCGGCGATGATGGTGTCGCCGGAGCGGGCGTGTTCCTGCATCAGTCCGATCAGCTGCGGCTGGGTCAGGACGGCTCCTGTGACCGGCGCGTCCGGGTGGTCCTCCGCGCGGTAGGGAGTGTCGGCGTCGAGCCATTGGGACCGGATGGGGGCCCACTTTGCCTTCTCGGAGTGGACGGTTTCCTGCCACGCCTCGCTGGTGTTGTGGCCCTCCAATGCCCGGGCAAGTGCTTCCAGCCCCAGGCGGGCGTCCGCCAGGATCCCGGTGGCGCCTTGCTTACGGGTATCGGCGTCCACGATGTTCAAGGACGCGAAACGGACGTCCGGGTTTTCGAAGATCGACTGGGAACCGGTAGCGAAGTCGGTGAGGCGCGTGCCGACGCTGAGGACCAGGTCGGCTTGCTTGACCAGGGTGTTGGACGCGAAGTTGCCCTCGAGCCCGACGCCGCCCACTTGCCACCATTCGTCCTTGGTCACGGCGCCCTTGCCGCCGAACGTCTCGACCACGGGAATTCCGGCCTGTCCTGCCAGCGCCTCGAGGGCCGCGTGGGCGTCGGAGTAGTGGATGCCGCCGCCGGCGATAATTACCGGACGCTCGGCCGAGCGGATGAGCCGGGCGACGTCGTCGACCTCTTCCAGGTCCGGCAGCGGCCGCCGGATCTTCCAGTCCCGTGGCTCGAAGAATTCGGCCGGGAAGTCGTAGGCGTGGGATTGCACGTCCTGGGGCAGCGAGATGACCACTGCGCCGGTATCAGTGGGGCTGGTGAGTACGCGCATTGCCTGCGGAAGGGCGGTCAGGAGCTGCTCCGGGCGGTTGATCCTGTCGAAGAAGCGCGATACGGGCCGGAACGCGTCGTTGACCGTGGCATCAGCCTCGGTGGGGTGCTCCAGTTGCTGCAGCACCGGGCCCTGATGCCGGGTGGCGTAGGTGTCACCGGGCAGGAGCAGCAGGGGAACCCTGTTTACCGTTGCCAGGCCGGCGGCGGTGACGAGGTTGAGGGCGCCCGGGCCAATGGAGGCCGTCACGGCGAGGACTGCCCGGCGGCGGCTCGCCTTGGCATACGCGGTGGAGATGTGGGCCAGATACTGCTCGTGCCGGCCTTGGATGAACGGCATATCGTCGGCCAGCTCGTCCAATGCCTGTCCCAGGCCGGCCACGTTGCCGTGGCCGAAGATCCCGAGTGCTGCCGGGACCAGGCGGCGGCGGACGCCGTCGGCCAGCGAATACTGTGCTGAAAGATACTTGATGACCGCTTGGGCTGTGGTGAGCCTGATGGTCTGCGATGGTGTGGTCATTGCCTTATTCCAGTTGTCGTCGTTACCAGGGGCGTCCGTGCAGGACGACCGTCTTCTCTTCGGTCATTTCCTGAACAGCAGAGCGGACGCCTTCCTTGCCGATCCCGCTGCCTTTCAACCCGCCGTAGGGCATGAGGTCGGCCCGCCACAGGGGCGACCAGTTGATGTGGATGTTGCCGGCGTCGATCTGCCGCATGGCTTGCACCGCTCCGGCGACATCGTTCGTGAAGATGCCTGCGCCCAGGCCGTACTCGTTGTCGTTGGCCATGGCGATGGCGGATTCCATGTCCTGCGCGGAGGAGACGGCGACGGCTGGTCCGAACAGTTCGTTCCGGCTCAGCGGCGACTGTGGGTCGACGCCGGCGACGACGGCGGGAGTCACCACGGCGCCGTCACGGTCACCACCGGTGAGGACCCTCGCTCCGGAATGGCGGGCCTCGGTGATCGATGCGTGGACGCGTGATGCTTCCTCCACGGAAATCAGCGAACCAAGACGTGTGGCCTCTTCCTTGGGGTTGCCCACGACGATCGCTTCGACCTTCGGGACCAGCGCATCCAGGAAGTCCCTCTCGACACGGCGGTCAACAATGACCCGCTGTACCGAAATGCACACCTGACCGGCGTTGACGTAGCCGCCGGCCGCCACCGCGGTGGAGGCGAGTTCGAGGTCGGCGTCCGGCAGGATGATCACCGGGCACGAAGCGCCCAACTCGAGGGAGAGCTTCTTCACACCGGCGATGGAGCTGATGTGCGTTCCGATGCTGGTGGAACCGGTGAAGGACACCTTGCGGACCCGCGGGTCCGTCACCAGCACGTCGCCCAGGGAGCTGCCGGGTCCGGTGATCACGGACAGCGCCTCAGGCGGCAGCCCGGCGTCGACGAAGCACAGCGCCAGCTTCAGCGCCGTCAGCGGCGTTGCGCGGGCGGGTTTGAGCACGACGGCGTTACCGGCTGCCAGCGCGGGTGCAATTTTGTGCAGCACGAGCAGGGCGGGGTAGTTGAACGGTGTGATGGCCACGACGATGCCGCACGGTTGCCGGAGCGTGAACCCGATCTTGTCCAGCCCCGTCCCGGCGTTTGCATCCAACGGAAGGGTGGAGCCGTACAGCTGGCTCCCTTCGTAGGCGGCCAAGCGGATGATGTTGCCGGAGCGGCTGGCCTCGCCCCGTGCTTCGGTGATGGGCTTCCCGGTTTCGGCGCTGATGGTCTGGGCGATGTCCTCGGCGCGTTCATCGGCCAGCGCGGCGGCACGCAGGAGGATGTCGACGCGCACGTGGGCCGGTGTGGTCCTTTGCAGGTGGGCGCCGATCTCGGCGCGGTCAAGAGCGGCTTGGGCGTCCTGGACCGTCGCTACGGGGACTGTGTCGATCGTGCGTCCGTCGAAGGGCGAGCGGACTTCCTCGGTCCTTCCGTCGGCGGCGCCGCGCCAGTTTCCGGCTATTAGCATTTCCATGGTTGCTCCATCAGGTTGTGTACGTTCGCGCTTAGTGGCGCTTGGCGTTGCTTTCGAGCACGGCTTCGGCGGCCTCGGATACTTCGGCCACTTCGGCTTGGACTTCCTTGAGGGCCTCTGAGTGTCCGCCGAGTTGTTCGAGTTCGTGGGCGAGTTCGGCCAGTTCGGCGCCGCCGGCCATCTGGGCGGTCAGTTCGTCCAGGGTGATGTCCTTCTTGTTGTAGTAGCCGATGGACTTGCCGCGCTTGAGCAGCAGGAAGCGGTCACCCACGGGGAAGGCGTGGTGCGGGTTGTGGGTGATGAAGATGACACCCAGGCCCCGGTCGCGGGCCTGCAGGATGTAGCGGAGCACGACGCCGGACTGCTTGACGCCCAGCGCGGCCGTCGGTTCGTCCAGGATCAGCACCTTCGCGCCGAAGTACACGGCCCGGGCGATCGCCACACACTGGCGCTCACCGCCGGAGAGCTGGCCGATGGGCTGTTCCACATCGCGCAGGTCGATGCCCATCTCGGCCAGTTCCTTCAGGGTGATGTCCTTCATTTTCTGGACATCCATGCTCTTGAACGGCCCGAACCCGGTGGTCAGTTCCGAGCCGAGGAAGAAGTTCCGCCAGATGGGCATCAGCGGGACCACGGCGAGGTCCTGGTAGACGGTGGCGATGCCGGCGTCCAGGGCGTCCCTGGGCGAATTGAACTTCCGCACATCGCCCATGATGTGCAGCACGCCGTCGTCGTGCTGGTGGAGGCCGGCGATGATCTTGATCAGGGTGGACTTGCCCGCGCCGTTGTCGCCAAGGACGCAGGTGACGCGGCCGTTGTCCACGGCCATGGTCACATCGCGCAAGGCGATGATGTTGCCGTAGTGCTTGCCGACCCCGTCCAGGGAGAGCAGGTGCACGGGGGTGTGGGTCAGCGGATCCTTTTCATCCTTGAGCAGGGTCTGCTGGTCGATCTGTTTGGCATTCATTGGTCCGCCCCTTTACTTGAGCTCTGCGCGGCGTTTGACGATGAGGTTCACGATGGTGGCCAGCAGCAGCATCAGGCCCAGGAAGAACTTGAACCAGTCCGGATTCCACTGCGCGTACACGATGCCCTTGTTGGCCATGCCGAAGATGAAGGCGCCAATGGCCCCGCCGACTGCAGAACCGTAACCACCCGTGAGCAGGCAGCCGCCGATCACGGCCGCGATGATGTAGAGGAACTCGTTGCCCACGCCTTCACCGGACTGCACGGTATCGAAGGCGAAGAGGTTGTGCATGCCCAGGATCCAGCCGCAGAAGCCGACCGCCATGAACAACCCGATCTTGGTCTTGGTCACCGGGACGCCCACGGCGCGGGCAGCGTTCGCGTCACCGCCCACGGCGAAGATCCAGTTGCCCACCTTGGTGCGCAACAGCACCCAGGAAGCAATGGCGACCAGGATGATCCAGAAGAACACCGTGATCTTCACCTCGACCCCGCCGATGCTGATCGAGGACGCGAACACCGCGTGGGCCGAATCAAACCCGTCCAGCTTGGAAATGGACGGGGAAGATACGCTGCCGCCGATGAGCCGGGTCAGGGCCAGGTTCAGGCCCGTGAGCATCAGGAACGTCGCCAGCGTGACGATGAAGCTGGGCAGCTTCGTCTTGACCAGGATCCAGCCGTTGATGAAACCGATCGCCAGGGAAACCAGCAGGGCGATTACCACACCCACCCACGCGTTCATCGAGAAATACCAGCTGAACAGGGAAGCGGTCAGTGCCGAGGAAATCACGGCCACACCGGTGGAAAGGTCAAACTCGCCACCGATCATCAGCAACGACACCCCCACCGCCATGATCCCGATCGTCGAGGAACCATACAGGACGGTCGCAAGCGCATTCGGCTGCGTGAAGGTGGGTGCGACCACCGAGAAAAACACGAACAGCACGATCGCGCCCACCAGGGCACCGACCTCGGGACGAGCCAAGAGCTTCTGGACGGGACTGCGCCGTCCGACCCGCTCATCAGAAATCGGCGTCGGCGCCGGAGCAGTTGTAGTAGTCATGAGGAATAACTCCTTGATGATCGGGGCCGCGCGCCGCCTGCGCGTCGCGCGGCCCGAACTCTTCTGTCTAGCGGATACCCTGCTGGACGTACTTCAGCACGTCAGAGATGTTGGACTTGTCCACAATGGCCGGGCCGGTCAGGACCGGCTGGCCGCCACCGACCTTGAAGCCACCGCGCTTGTTCTGCCACAACCCATCCACCGCCAGGTAACCCTGCAGGTACGGTTGCTGATCCACCGTGAAGAGGACTTTGCCGTCGTTGATGGCTTGGGCGAGGGCAGGGTTGAGGTCGAAGCTCGCTACTTTGATCGAGCTGTTCGCATCAGCCACCGCCTTCAGGATGGTGACCGTGTACGGGGCGCCGAGGCCAATAATCACGTCGGCGTCCTTGGAAGCCTGCAGCTTCGCCGTCGCCGTGGACTGCACTGCGGTCATGTCTTTGCCGTCAACGTAAAGAATCTCCGTGGCCGGGACCTTCGCCTTAACGCCGGCGCACCGCTGTTCGAGTTGCACCTGCCCCTGTGCCATGATCACGCAGATGGGGTGCTTGTAGCCTTGGGACGCGAGCTTGGAGCCTACCGCTTCACCGGCCAATGTCTCGTTGGAGCCGAAGTGGGTGAAGGCGCCCATCTGCGCGGAGACATCGCCGCCTGCGTTGAAGCTCACCAGCGGGATACCGGCGTCAGTGGCCTTCTTCAACACGTCCTTCATCGCGCCTGGGTTGGCGATGGTGACCGCGATGCCGTCGACCTTCTGGTCGATCGCCTGCTGTACAAGCTGGGCCTGACGGCCGGCGTCGGAATCGTTCGTATAGAGGACCTCGACGTTGTCTTTCGCCGCGGCCTCCTCGGCGCCCTTGCGGACGATGTCCCAGAACGTGTCGCCAGCCTCGGCGTGGGTGATGAGGGCCACCTTCATCCGGGGAGTGCTTACTGCTTGGCCGGCAGCGGCGGCGTTGGCGGTGTCGGCCGGCTTACCGCCTCCGCTTGAGCATGCCGCCAGGGCCAGAAGCGGTACTACGGCCAGCGCTACTGCGCCCCGCCGCCAATTGAACTTTGCCACGTGAGATCTCCTTTGATGTCGCGTACTTCGACCGTCGACCCCGTTGCTGTGCCTTCGAAGACATGGTGGGAGGACGGAACCATCTAGCTGTGAACGGATGTGATCCACATCGCTTTGTGGAACGCTCCAACGCTAAATCAAGACTTGACCAGATGTCAATAGACCGTTCCAATTAGATGATCGATGGGTGTTCCCACCCACCGCCTTAACTAGCCGCGCACCGTCGCGAGGAGAACGATGACGTACTCAAGCACCCCCGAACTGATCGCGACCTGCTGGACCAGCGCAGGAAATGTCGCGCCTTTGAGCAACCCCGAGACGAGCCCCGTCCCAATCGTCGAGCGTTTGGAAGCAATCGCCTCTACCGGATGGGCAGGGTTCGGATTGGCGTACGATGACCTCGTCGCCGCGAGGGACGCGATCGGTTTCTCCGGACTCCGGAAACTCGTCGACCAAGCAGGCTTCCGCCATGTTGAAGTCGAGTTGCTCAGTAACTGGTGGGACGAGTCCCGCTCCCACGAGTGGAAGCCGCAGCTTGAACTGCTCCTCGACGCTGCTGAAACACTGGGGGCGCGCTTCATCAAGATCGGAACGGCGTTCAGCGAGCCCTTGAATGATCTCGCTTTCCTCGTGGAGCCGCTGCGACGCCTGACAACGGAGGCCTCAACGAGAGGGACGCGCATTGCCCTCGAGCCCATGCCTTTTTCTATGGTCGGCTCGATGCCGGCTGCCGCCGAGCTCATGCGATCCGTTGATATGCCGGATTGCGGCTTGGTGGTTGACTACTGGCATGTCTTCCGTGCTGGAACGAGCTTGGATGAGCTGTCACGCAGCCTCACCGCCGAGCAGATTTTCGGCGTCGAACTTAATGACGCCAACGCGGAAATCAAGGGGACCCTCTTTGAGGACACCCGGGACAATCGCCGTCTTTGCGGAGAGGGGGACCAGGACGTCACCGGGTTCATCAAAACGCTCCAGGCCATCGGTTTCAACGGGCCGTGGGGCGTGGAAATCCTCTCCAAACAACACCGCACACTACCTGTTCGCGAAGCGCTGGAATCCGCCTACTCGACAGCACTGGCATGCTTTCCGGCCTGACGCGCCTTTCAGCCGACCCAACTGACTCACAGTTGGAAGGGAAACACTCAGCAACGTTGTGACCCAGCTAATGGCGCGGATCTTGAGGCGCTGGTAACTTCCGATGGTCGGCTGAAATGATTGGTGGTGTCCCGTTGCGATCAATCATGTCCCATGCCCGCGCGCTTCACACCGTTCCGCCGGTAAGCAACGATCACCTTGCTGCCGTCCGGGTCGCACTGAGCGTTGCCGTGCCTGCACTCGTGCTCCTGGCTCTCGGCCGGCCGGACCTCATCATCTACGCCGTGTTCGGCGCCCTTACTGGCATGTACGGCCGTGCCGAGTCACACCAACTGCGGCTCAAGCACCAGGCCCAGGCAGGCGCAGTGCTCGTGGCCGGCGTCTCGGTGGGCACGTTTTTGTCTGTCTCCCATATCCATTCATGGGGATTGGTAGCGGTGGAGGCGCTCCTGGCGGGCGTAGGTTCGCTGTTCTCGGACAAGGTAGGGCTCAAGCCCAACGGCCCTTTCTTCGGAATCCTGGCGTTGGGGGCATGTGCGTCGGTCCCAGCGGCCATACCCTTCTTTGCTGCGGTCCTGATCTGCGCAGCCTCGGCAGCGTTCTCGATGGTAGTTGGTTTTGCCGGATGGCTCCGGCACCGGGCCTGGGAACGCGGCGCCATCCGGGACATTCCGGCATTTAGCGCGCAGCTGCGCCAAGCAGCCGGCGTCCACGCGGCCCGGTATGTGCTCGCGGTCGGCGCGGCAGGCGCCTGCGGAGTGCTCACAGGCAGCGGCCACCCGCACTGGGCCATGGCTGCCGCCGCAGTACCACTTGCCGGGGCCGACATGCCCAGCCGGCTACACCGCGGCATCCACCGCATCGTGGGGACGTTCCTCGGATTGGCGATTGTCGCCGTCGTACTCTTTCCCGGACCACTGTCCCCACTGCAGTATTTCCCGGGACAAACCGCACTTATCCTGGCCCTGCTGGTGATCGGCTTCCAGTTCCCCACCGAGTTGTTCATGGCTCGGCACTACGGCTGGGCCATGGTGTTCTTCACCCCGGTCATCCTGCTCATGACCCAACTGGCGGCCCCTGCAGATCCTGAGGTGCTCGTCTTGGAACGTGGGGTGGAGACTTTCGTGGGCGCGGTGATCGGGATTGCTGTGGCGGTGCTGGTCCAGCCGCGGAGGACTACTTCGCGGGGCGGCGCGGCGGACCTGCCGTAAGCTTCGCTGGCAGGACGCGCGCGACGGCGGTGATCACCTTGTAGCGCTTAGTCGGGATAGATATCCCCTTACCCCGCTCATTGTCTTCCAGACCTTCCCGGACAACGCGTTCTGCCTTCAGCCACAGAAAGCGCGGAGCGACCGATTTGTCCATGCCCATGCGATCGTGGAATTCCGTGTGGGTGAAGCCCGGGCACACCGCCGTGACTTTCACCCCGTTGCCTGCATAGGCAAGGTTGGCCCAGCGGCTGAAGCTGACCTGCCAGGCCTTGGCCGCCGAGTAACTGCCGCGGTTCGCGAAGGCTGCAACGCTCGCGACGTTGATGATCCGGCCAGTCTTGCGGGCCAGCATCACTTGGAGGGCCGCGTGGCACAGCTCCAGAGGCGTCTGGACATGCAGGCGCAAATGCCGCTTTTCGTCTTCCAGATCGTTCTTCTCGAAAGACTTCAGGAGACCTATACCGGCATTGTTGACCAGAACGTCCACCGGCCGCGAAGCGTCCCGCAACCGGTCCGCCACAGCCGCAACCCCGACGTCGGAGGTCAGGTCGGCGGGCAGAACCTCCACCGAGATACTGAAGTCCCGTTCAAGCATCTCCGCGGCGGCCCGCAGTCGGCCTTCGTCGCGGGCTACGAGGACGAGGTGGTGGCCGGATTCGGCCAGTTGGCGGGCGAATTCCGCCCCAAGACCGGCGGTAGCACCGGTGACCAAGGCTGTGAGTTCGTTGGCACGAGTTGTCATGCGCCCAGACTAGTCCCGTCGGGCCCCCGAGTGGGTCGCGCCCTGGGCTGACTTCGCCGTGGGGTTCATGATGCTCCAAGAACGCCTGCCCCGGCGCCTCTCGCACAAGAGGGATTCAGTTTTCCGGTGAGTGTTGAGAAACGGCCACCCACTTAATTAAATGGGTGTTGTTCGCAATTCATGACGCGAAAAGTGAAACTAATTTTCGAGGGGCCCGATTGGCACCAAATGTTCCTAGTGGAAAGTGTTGGCAAACGTCCTTGACGAGCTTGACGGGCCGGACGCGCGCAAACCCAACCCCGTCACCGTCAGAACGTGGCGCGGAGCAAGATGTTGTCCACCCATTCGGCAGTTCGTAATCGATGACGATCCATCCGAAAGATAAAGGGCCCTGCCGTTGGCAGGGCCCTTTAGCATATTTGGTTGCTGGTCTCCCATTTGAGAGGTCAGGAGTTTTTCACGGCTGTCGCGAAGTCTGCCGGGGAACCGCTGAACTTGGCACCGTCGGGAGCGAAAGGACTGACCTTGCCGTTGGCAACCTCAAAACGGCCGGAAGGGCCGCCGACCACATAGAACAGGCCGGGTTCGGGTTGTTTCAGGAACAACACAGCATTCTCGGAGATCTTGAACAGCGGGTCATCGGCGATCTGGTGGAGAACGCCGTCCACGGTGCCGCCCGTCTGGCGCACGGTCAGCCTGGCTCCGGCCGTCACAAGGTGGCCCGGGTCGTGGAGGACCTTGTCGACGGTGAATTCAAAATCGGTGACCGGAATGGTTTTGATGCTGGATTGCGCTATTACCCGAGTGAATGTTCCCTGAACCGCCAACTTACTGTGGGCCTTCAAGTCCGCAAGATTGTTGTAGCCTTCGGCCCAACTGGCATCCATGCCTACCGTGGTGGCCGGGGTGTCCGCCGGACTCGCGGAGCTGGAGCAACCGGAAAGGCCGGCAACCGCGGCACCAGCGATCATCGCCGAAACCGCACCGTGCACCAGCTGCCTCCTCATGGAATGAGTCTTCATTTTCATCATCCTCTCTGATCAACGCCGCTAGTACAGGGCGACGGCGCCGTTGGCGTCATCTTGTGTAGGAACATAGATTCCGCAGCTGTTCCGCGTGCCGGTGTTCGGGGTCATCAGGACGCAGCCATTGCTGTGGGACAGCCCGATGGCGTGGCCCAACTCGTGCGCGGCAACCCCTTGGATGGTGGCCGCTGAGTATCCGGACGTGTAGTAGTAATTCAGGTACGCGTTGGCATAGCTGAAGCAGTTTCCGGTCGAGCAGCCGTGCCACGCGTAATAGGTGATGCCGTCCCAGTCGACCGTGGAAGCGTACGCGTCATCGACGGTGAGCGCCCCGCCGCCGCTGGGTAGATAGATGTTGTCCGGGGCGGCATTCCACACCGAACGCCCGTTATTCCATCCGGTGATGTTGATGCCGTACATGTTCGCCTGGTATTGGACGGTGATGCTTGCGCAGCACCCGCTGGTTGGGGTGTTTTCCCACCGGACCCCTTCGAGGGTGTAAGCCTCTGCAGGGCTCGTACCAAGTGCTGATATCAGCAGTATCACCAACCCCGCGGTCAGCGAACTTTGCCCAAGTCGACGCCTGTTTCTGATTGTCATGAGCGCTACTTCCCTTCCGTAATAGGAATGGGTCGTTGCGGGTTCTACGTATGGCGGGCGGATGGCACTGCACCCCGCAAAGGACAAAACCTCTCACGGAATTTGCCAAACAATCCCCCATAAGGCCCCGGCGCGCGCTTTGCAATATCCAGAATCGCGCCCGGTAGAAGGCCTTCCCATGCGGAGGGAATATGTCTCTAAACTTATGCTCTCGGTGAGACAACCGTGATCATCAAGCCAGTGATTGCCGCCAAACGCACGCGCTTGGCCGGCTTCAATGCCCGAATCATTTCCCCCTCAATTCCCCCTTATATCTCCTTCAGATGTGAGATATGGAATGAGGATATTCCAGAGGACGCGGTCTTACAATAGCTGCAAAATCATTTCTCGGCATTGTGGCTCAGGGCAGGAGCCATCCGCAAACAGTTTCGACTAGATTCAGCCCGCAGTCTCATAGCAGTCACAGGGGGTGGGGCAGTGAAGCTTAAGGTCCTAATTGCACTTGGCTGCACGCTGGCGCTGACTGCAGTGGCAATCTATTCGTACTTTGAAGCCGATGGCTACAGAAATCTCATCAGTTTCGCTGTGGTCGCGTTCTGGCTCGCTATCGCCGCCGGGATCACGGTCAAGCTGATCCGCGCCAGGCGTGGACACAAGATCCGTGAAGCCTTCTCGCCCGTGGCTGGAGCGGCGGATACGTACCAGTCGCTCCTCCTGGGCAAGCCGACGATGGCGGAGAGTGCAGAGGAAGCGGCGCAGCACACCACCACAGGCAAGTTCCCCACCGGCCCATGACTTTCCCGCCCTTCGGCGTGTCTAGTGGAAAGTGTTGGTGAATGTCTTCCGCCCCCACGGCGGAGCGAAGCGTTCGGGAACAAACCCGACGCGAAATCCGTGAGGAGTATGCGCTCCCCAGCAGCGTATACCCTCCACGGTCAACTGGCGGACTCAGGTTCCACAGGGGACGTCGTGGAGTTCGTCGTATGCCGCTGCGGTGTAACGGGTATTGCCAAGGAACAGCTCACCGTACGTTTCACTCCTTTATGAGGTGTTGTTTCCGTTGGCGCACCAGTAACCGTAGGTGTTTGTGAACGAGCTCGCCGGACCCGAATACGCCGTCTTGGCCGCCACCTGGTTGTTGTAACTGAACCACGCGTAAAACCCCAACCACGAATCCATGTCAGCGGTTGAGAAGTTGTACGGACACGAGGTCTGGCTGCTTGAGATGATCGCACCGCCATCCTGGTACACCCATACCGACAGTCCGCAGCCCGACGGGTACAGCATGGGAGCAACCAGTGGTCCTGACACTTGCTTCCCTTGGCGCCCACCGGAGCGTAAGGGGTGGTTGAAGCGGAAAGCACCTAGACTCCAGCGGCGCGGATCTTCGCGTCTTGCTCGGCGACTTTCGGATCGTTCAGGTCCAGCGGCCCGCCTTTGACCGCAGCGCCCGGCGTGTCTAGTGGAAAGTGTTGGTGAATGTCGTCGGGGCGATGCGCTGTCCGCTGAATTGATAGCTCAGCGTGGCGTGATCGGCACCGCTGGAGATCATGGCGTCCAGCCTGAAGTCGAGGCTGTGGGGGTCGATGGATGACGTAGTGCAGCGGATATAGCCAGACGACTGGTCCGGGCAAGTCCAGCCGGCTGGCGCAAGGAGTTTCCCGGGGACGAATGCTGCCTCGGGTGAAAGGCTGAAGAGCGTTTCGCCCGTGGTCGGCGTGCCATCGCCGTGGAGCGAGAAGGCCACGTCGATCTGACGTTCGGGCTGCCCTGTGCCTGGCTGACTGCCGAAGGAAGCCGAGACGGTTTGCGGGGGTGGCGCCGTCGTGGGGGAAGGTTGCGGAACCGGGGTAGTGGCGACCGTTGCGGAGGGTCGTAGAACAGGGGGTGTGACAACCGCTGCGGAGTTGATCGCCTTGGCCGTCTTCTGTGGCACAGGAACCGCCGCGGGTGCCGTCCTGTAAGCGATCGGCGCAGCAACGGGCGCAGGAGGCTCGGCCGCGGGCGGCTCGGGGGCCGCTATGGCGGGCGGGTCCGACGTCGGAACCGGGCTTGGTGAGGGTACCGACCGTATCGGCGCGGCTTCCGGCACGGTCCGAGGGGCCGCCGTCGCGCTGCTCGTAGCATCGGCCGTGACGATAGGCGCGGCCTGTCCGAGCCGGATGAGAACCCCTCCAGTCGCGAGGCCCGACAGGACCAGCGCGGCGATTGCCATCTTCCAGATGACATTCCCCGACCGCTGTCCGGCTGCGGTCGGACCGCCGACTCCGGGAGCGAGAGCCTCCGGGGGAAGGTAACCAGCGGCCGCCGCCGGTGTGAAGGCCACCCCGGCAACCAGCGGGAAGACAACTGCCCGCATGCCTGCCTGGACGTCGTTCAGTTCCACCAGCACGGCCGTGCACTTCGAACAGGTCTCCAAATGGGCCTCGACCTTTTCGCGCGACGTACGTTTCAAGCCGTCGCGCGCATACTTTCCGAGCTGGCTTGAATACTCGAAGCATGAGTCGTCATTGGCCATGCTGATGTGGTTCTGCAAATAGGCCTGCCGAAGTCCCTCACGCGCCCTGATCGCCAGCGACGAGACGCCGTTGGGGCTCAAGCCAATGAAAAGCGCGGCCGCGGCAGGCTTCAGTCCTTCGATGTCCACGTGCCAGAGCACCGCCTGCCAGCGCTCCGGAAGGGATGTAAAGGCCTTCACCATGGTGCTGGACTCAAAGGCCTCAAGGACCCTGTCCGCGTCAACGGCAACCGTGTCCAAACTGGATTCGTCGCCCACAGCCAGCGTTCGCTTGGCCTTCCGGTTCCGGTCGTGGGCAATTCGCCGCACGGCAGTCAGGAGATAGGAACGGAAGAACTGGGCCGGGCCCTTGCCCTCCGTGAGGGCCTGGAAAATCGAAGCGAATGCCTCGGACACGACGTCGTCGGCGTCACTGACATTGTCCGTTTGGGCGCGGGCAACATACTGGGCGGCTGCCCCATGTCGCCGGTAGAGGACGTCGAACGCCGACGCGTCACCCCCGCGCACCATCGCCATAATCTTGAGGTCACTGCCGGATTCACCGACCAAGGCCACCCGCACACTATTCGACCCAAAGTCAGAATCCCTCTCCATAACAATCCAGTGTGACAGCAGAACGACAAATGTTAATCCCCCACGAGGGTCCTGGACATGTAATCAGATATGTAACGCGGGTGAAGTTTTCTATCGCCTGGCATTACTACTCCATCCCCTTCCCGGGTACGCAACAGGGCTCCATTGGTGATGCTGTCTCGAATTACAGAATGAATATGGATATTAAGGGACCCGTCGGGATGAAGTCGCCCGAATCACTAAATTATCTCTAGATCAAGCGACCCTTTCGGGAAGCACCTTTATGTCTGGAATTTCAGACTTAGTAGCAATTTCCCCATATCGTGGCGTCCGTACAAATGATGTGCCGCGTAACACCGTCCCCAGTGCTACTTTGGAGCATGCCTAGTTCGCTTGTTGAAGTTCGCCGGTATTACACCCCGGAAGAAGAGGTCGCCATCATGGACGCCGTCCACGCGAGCCTGGTCTCCGCGTTCAAGATCCCGGAAGAAGACCGGTATGTCCGGCTCGTCTCTTACGAGCCCCACCGCATGGTCAACGGCCCGGATGCAGGCCGGCAAGTCAGAATCCTGCTCCATGGCAATCTAGTGTGACACCAGATCGCATGTGACTCGAAACTTGCGTTGGTCCCGGGCTATGCCCTGACTATTCGTTGTCCGGTTCCCCCACAGGCGGCTCCGGCGGCCAATCGACGTCGAGTTCGTAGCCCTCATGCTTGCGCAGATAGGCGGCGATGAACGGGCAATGCGGAATGATCCGCTTGCCGGAGGCCACGACGTCGTCCAAGGCAAAGTGCGCCAGAACCTTGGCCAGCCCGCGTCCTTTGAACTGCGAGCGCGTCTCGGTGTGCAGGAAGTCGATGTGGCCCGGCTTGTCCATGAACTGGGAGATCACGGCCACTTCACCATCAACCAGAAGCTCGTAGCGGTGGAATTTGTCGTTCCTGACCGTTGTGACGTCCGGGCTGAACGACTCTGCGGTTGAATCCGTGAACTCAGTCATGAGTCGAGATTCGCACGTAAACCGTGCTCTGGCAATGGCACCGTGGAGGCATCGGGAACAGCCGGGGAAGGGACTCCGGCCGGCACCCGTCCCAGCAGCAGCACCGCGAGCGCGAAGCACGCCGCTCCCCCACCGAGCAGGGTCAGGGTCAGTCCGTTAACAACGGCGTCCACCACGGGGATGAAGACCACGACGCCGGAAGTCACCACCGCGGCGTGCGCCCTGCCGCGCGCGTGGACGGCCGCCGTCGGGCGCTCTTCGAGCCTGCCGCACAGCAGTAGGACCGGCAACAAAAGTACGACGACGGCGAGCAGCACCAGAGGGCGGGCCCACCACCATTCGGCCGTGCCGGCCACCGGCTTGGGGAAATCCGTGAGCAGAAGCAGCCCGGACAAAGCTGCAAGCAGTGGCAAATGCCACAGATAAACCGTCATGGACCGCCGGCCCGCCACGGCCACCACCCAGCGAATCCAACGCACCTGCGCCACCCATTTCAGGCCCGGGCGCAGCAACTGCAGTGTAGCCGCCTGCGACAGGCCAAGGAGCAGCATGCAGAAGTTGGGCGGATTCAGATCCACGATCATGTTCCCGGAGTAGACCCCAATTCCGGTCACGAATCCCAGCAGCAGGTTGCTGCCGACAATCAACCCCACGAACCAGCCCCGGCTCCGTCCAGCGAAGATGCCGTCGGCAATGAAGAAGCCGAATTGCTGGACAGCGCACCAGACAAAGAGCATGTTGACGAAGGCGAGCATCGGAAAAGCGCCGCGCAATGAGTCGAGGGTGATCACCGCGGCCACCAATGCGCTGAGGGTCAGCCAGGGGGAATGCCCGTGCAGGCGGGCCAGCAAGGGAACACTGAGTTGAGTAGCAAGGTAGGCGGCTAGGAACCACAGGGGCATGCCGGCGCCGGTGCCGATGAGCTGGACCACCTGGGGGTCGACGCCCAGGAGGAGTGCTGCCCACAGCCCCACGAACATCGAGGCCAGCAGCGCAGTTGCCGGCCGGATGAGGCGCAAGAGCCGCAGTTGCGCATAATCGACGCCGGAGCCGCCGCGCGCACGCAGCCGACGCCATGACTCCAGTCCCGTGATGCCGCCGAGGACGAAGAACAGCGGCATCACTTGGAACACCCATAGGACGGGTTCGAACCAGTGCTGTTCCATGAGCGTATTTTCGGTGGTGACGGTGCCATCGGGGTGCAGGACCGGGCTGACCATCATGCAGTGCGAGAGGACCACCAGGATGAGGCAGAAGAACCGGGCCAGATCGATCACGGGATCCCGTGAGCGGCCGAGTGCTGCCCGGCCTGCGGATACCTTCTGTTGCCTCAAGAATCCCATTGCACTCCTCTGCGAACTGCTGAGTCCATTGTCCGCCCGCTCGACCGCGGGAACCAGAGGGGCGGACGGGGAGTCGGCACCACACACGCTCGCTCACCTATGACGCGAAATCCCCTGACGCTCACTCACCTGTAACCGGAAAGGCCGCAACCCTCCTGCAGATGATGATCTGCAGGAGGGTTTCGTCTTTTTGCCCCAAAAGTGAGCGAGGGTCTGGTTCGCCTGCATCTGGAAACCCAGACGGCAACCCCAACAATTGCCCTGCGGTGCGGCGAATCCCGGCGTTTAGTAGAGAGTGCTATCAATCCATGACAAAGGAGTCATCGTGGCACGCGCCGATTTAGCGACAGTGCAATCAGCCCCATTTCCCCTCGCTTCAGCCTCCTCCATTGCCCATGGCACGGCGATTGGCCTCGGCCCTGAGCCGAGGGCAAAACCACATGCCTCCGACGATTCAGAGACCGGCGGCGAGGTCCCGAGCAGTGCCTGGCGGGTACGGGCAGATGCTTGGGAGTTCCTTGGCTACGCCGTCAAGCAGTTGGCTGCCGCAAGCGCGAGGCCAGCGGCGGGCGCCCGCCTTGCGCAGGGGCCCCGGGATCTGCCACGGGAAGTTCGAAGGTTGCTGCCGTTGCTGGAATCGCTCGAAATGTATTGGGCGGCTCCGGGGCCGCAATATGTCACGGAACTGCGGCGAAGCTTGGAAGCCGGGGAATACTCTGAAGCATTGGGCCTCATAGAGCCGGTCGCGCGGCGCGTTGCGGGCCATAACCAGCACGCCCCGGAACCGTCCACGGACACCGAACGCGAGGCGGACAGGATTGAAGAACCCGCCGAATCGCGCAAGCGGTTCGAGGTCCTGGTGATCGACGACGTCTCCAACGTGGACCGTGAAGCCCTTCAAGCAGAACTTCTCAACCAGCGGCGCCCCGCCGACGTCTTCAACTACGAGCTCGTGTTCGTCCCGAGTTTCGAGGACGCCATCGTGGCCGTCCTCCTCAACCCTGATATCCAAGCGTGTGTCCTGCGGCCTGGATTTGTCCTGAACAGCCGGCAACGCCTGGGCCGGGACATGCGCGGTTTCCTGGACGGGTTCTTAGGCCGTTCGCTCCCCGAGCGCCCCTTGGACCGCATCCTGAGCCTGGCGGAGAAACTGGGCCAACTCCGCCCCGAACTTGACCTCTACTTGGTAGCGGGAGTGGGGATCGAAGGACTCGCAGGTTCCTTGAGCCGCCGATTCCGCCGGATATTCCGCCGCCAGGATGGGCTGGAACTCCATTTGTCCTTGCTGGCGGGCGTCGCTGAACGATATGAGGCGCCGTTCTTCCACGCGGTCCAGCAATACAGCCGCAAACCCGCCGGTGTCTTCCATGCGCTGCCGGTGTCCCGGGGAGGATCAGTTATCCATTCCAAGTGGATCAACGACCTGGGCGAGTTCTATGGCCTCAACCTGCTGCTGGCCGAAACCTCCGCCACGTCCGGCGGGCTCGATTCGTTGTTGGATCCCCACGGGTCCCTCAAGCAGGCACAGAAGCTGGCTGCCCGGGCATTCGGTGCCCAAAAATCGCTGTTTGTCACCAACGGAACCTCAACGGCTAACAAGATCGTGCACCAATCGATTCTTGCGCCTGGGGATGTTGTCCTGGTGGACCGGAACTGCCACAAATCGCATCACTATGCCCTCATGCTGGCTGGCGCGCAGGTCTCCTATTTGGATGCATACCCGTTGAACGATTTCTCGTTCTACGGCGCAGTTCCCTTGGAGAGCATCAAACGGATGCTCTTGGACTACCGCCGGGCCGGCAGGCTTCACGAGGTCAAGATGCTCGCCCTCACCAACTGCACCTTCGACGGCATCGTCTACGACGTTGAACGGGTCATGGAAGAGTGCCTGGCCATTAAGCCGGACTTGGTATTCCTGTGGGACGAGGCGTGGTTCGCGTTCGCGGGCTTCCACCACATCTACCGCCGTCGCACTGCCATGGCCTCGGCGCGTTCACTCGAAAAGTCGTTCGCGGATCCGGCCTACGCGCGGCGCTACGCCCAGCAACTGCGTGAGCTTGGGGCGGCCGGCGGGCAGGATGGCGAGGCTGACGGCCTGGATTCAGTATGTGATGAGTTGCTCTTGAAGACGCGGCTCCTGCCCGATCCGTCTAAGGCCCGCCTGAGGGTCTACTCGACCCAGTCGACCCACAAGACCCTGACGTCGCTCCGCCAAGGGTCCATGATCCACATCCATGACCAGGATTTCGGCCAGTTGAATGAGGAGAGCTTCCGGGAGGCGTACATGACGCACACCTCCACCTCGCCCAACTACCAGATCCTGGCCTCGCTGGACATGGGACGGCGGCAGGTCGAGTTCGAAGGCTACGAACTGGTGCAACGGCAGGCCGACCTCGCCGTCAGCATCGCCCAGGCCGTGGCCAGGCATCCCCTGCTGAAGAAGTACTTCCGCGTGCTCGGCACCAGAGACCTCATTCCGGCGCAATACCGCGAGACCAGCCGGCAAATGCCCCTGCGGGACGGACTGGCCGCGATGTCGGAGGCCTGGGAGCGGGACGAGTTCGTTGTTGATCCGAGCCGTTTGACCCTGCACATCGGCCTCACCGGCGTGGACGGGGACACTTTCAAGCACGACTACCTGATGGACAAGTACGGGATCCAGGTCAACAAGACGTCGAGGAACAGCGTGCTCTTTATGACCAACATTGGTACCTCGCGGAGTGCCGTTGCCTACCTCGTCGAGGTTCTGGTCAAGCTGGCCGAAACCTTTGAAGACGAGCAATCCGGATTGAGCGGATTGGGGCAACGGGCCCGCAATGCCCGCGTTGCCGCGCTGACCAGCACGCCGCCACCGCTGCCGGACTTCAGTCGCTTCGCCGAGCGATTCCGCAAAGACGCAGAAACTCCCGATGGCAACATGCGTGCAGCCTACTTCGAGAGCTACAAAGCCGGATCATGCGAATACTTCAATGCGGCCGAACTCGCACGCAAGGTCGCTGCGGACGAAGAAATGGTCTCGGCGTCCTTCGTCACCCCCTACCCGCCCGGATTCCCTGTTTTGGTTCCCGGACAGGTCATCACGGAGGAAATCCTGGCCTTCATGTCAGCTCTGGATACGAGGGAGATCCACGGATTCAATGCCGAGCTGGGATTCAGGGTCCTGACGGGCAAACCCTCGTAACCAGATGGCACTTAGCGGGCAACGTCGACGACGGCCGGCACGGGTCAAGCGTTAGCCCGCCAACCGCCGTCGTACTTCATGAAACGCTCCTGCAGACTTCAACCCAATCCACCGACCCTCCATCACTTTTAGGGCAAATACTGTCGACGCTCGCGCACATGAGGTGAGCTAGGGTCGCTCCAAAAGCCCACCTAAGTGAGCGAGCGACGGGCCTGGAGGGCACATACGTGAGCGGGGGTTCCGTTTAGCCGAGCGCGACGGCCAGAATGCCGAGCACGACGGCGAGTAGCGGCGTCGTGCCCTGAAGAACCGCGGGGCGGAGGTACTTTTTGCCGCTCAAGGCAAGCACGATTGCCGCCAGCAGCATGGAGCCGCACGAACTGAAGACGAGGGTCCAACCCACCTGTGGGTGACCGAGCGCGACAAAGACGATCCCGGCGAGCGCGCCAATGGCGAGGAAAAAGTTGTAGAAACCCTGGTTGTAGGCGAGGGGCTTGGTGGTTTCGGCGTCGGCTTGGGAAGTGACGCTGAAACGCTTCCACGTGGCCGGACGGGTCCAGGTGATGGACTCCATGCTGAAGATGTAGACGTGCAGTAAACCGGCAATGAGGGCAAAAAGCAGGGAGGCCAGGATCATGTGCTGATCCTAGCCTCCCTGCGACGCCGCGGCCGCCGGCCGCCCCCGCGAGCCGCGCCACCCCCACCTAGCGGCTGAGCATGTCCAGTGTTGCTCCGGCGAAGGCCGAGGCCGAGGAGTCCCAGCGGCCCAGCAGGCCCTGCAGGTTCTCGCCGTCGGCCCGGAGCGCAGTTGTCTCGGCCTCGAGCGTGGCGAGGATGCCGGTGCGGAGCTCCGTATTGAAGTTCACCTTGCCCACGCGCATGGACGTGGCCTTGACCAGGTCCGCAGCGGGGATGCCCGACGCGCCGTGGAGGACCAGCGGAAGCTCCATGCGCGAGGCAATATCCTGCAGCACCTCCCAGTGCAGCTTGGGTTCGCCGGTATAGCGGCCATGTGCATTCCCCACGGCGACGGCCAGGAGCTGGGCACCCGTGCGGTATACGAATTCCAGCACCTGGTCCGGATCGGTCAAGCCTGCGGGATGGGCACTGGTGTCAACGCCGAAAGCCTTGTCTTCGTCACCGGCCAGTCCGCCAAGTTCGGCTTCAATTACGACGTCGGACGCGCCGGCGGCTGCCAGGACCGCCCGGACCTCGCGAACCAGGGCGATGTTCTCGTCGAACGGGAGGGATGAACCGTCGGCCAGGACGGCGTCGGCACCAGCAGCCACGGAGTCACGGATGACGCCAAGGTCCGAGGCATGATCCAGTTGCACCGAGACCGGCACGCTGGCGTCGTCGGCCAGAGCCCGCAGCGCCGCGATCAGCCGCGGACCGGACGGAGCGGCGGCAGTCTTGGGCGCTACCAACAGAATGACGCCCCGGCCTGACTTTTCGGCTGCGGCCACCACCGCAAGGGCGGTGGTGAAGTCGTAGCACGTGAAGGCCGGGACCGCCGCCCCTCGCTCCAGTGCGGAACCTACAAGATCGTCAAGGCGTACGCGCATCAGTGGGCCAAGCCTCCCACCAGGATCCAGGCGACAAAGCTGAGCAGGAAGCCGGCGACCCCAAGGATGGTAGTGAGCACGGTCCAGGTCTTGAGTCCATCGGACACGGTCAGGCCGTAGTAGCGCACCACAACCCAGAAGCCGGCGTCGGTCACGTGGGACAGGCCCAGGCCGCCGAAGCCGATCGCGATCACGATGACGGCGATCTGCGCCGGGGTGTAGCCTCCGTGCGCCACGGCAGCCGAGAGCAGGCCGGTGGTGGTGACGATGGCAACCGTGGCCGAACCCTGCGCGGCACGCAATGCCAAGGAAATGATGAATCCGAGCAGGATGATCGGCACGCCGAGGGAGTCCAGCGTCTGGGACAGCGCCGCGCCGATCCCGGAGACCTGCAGGACACCGCCGAACACGCCGCCGGCTGCCACAACCATGAGGATCGAGGCGATGGGAGGCAGGGCACCTTCGAAGATCTCGCCGGTTTCATTGAGCGACCACTGGCGGCGGACAGCCAGCAGGAAGAAGGCGAGCGCAACGGCCGCCAGAAGGGCGAAGAACGGGTTGCCCACGAAAGAAGCGACGCCGTACCAGTAGTCCTTCTTGTTGATCAGGAGCGTACCCGCGGTCCCAAGCAGGATCTGGACGATCGGGGCGGCAATGAGGAAAATGATCAGGCCTGGGCGGGGCGGCGCGACGGCGCTGGCGCCAGGACCGTCGTGGCCCACCCGCACGAGGGAGTCGGAACCGAATTCCTCGATCTGGTCACGGACGCCCGGAAGCAGTTCGTAGTCCTTGCGGTTCATGATGCTGGCAACCCAGTAGGACAGGAAGCCCAGGGGCACGCAGATGATCAGGGAAATCATCGCGATGAGGCCGATGTCCGCGCCCATGACGCCCGCCCCGGCAACAATGCCCGGGTGCGGGGGAACGGCGACGTGGATGGAGAGCATGATGCCGGCCATGGGAAGGCCGAACTTGACGGGGTGCATCTTGGCGATCTTCGCGAAGGCGTAAACGATCGGCACCAGAACGATGATGCCCACTTCGAAGAACACGGGAATCGCGACGAGGAAGCCCACGGCGGTCAGGGCCACGGCGACGCGCTTGGCTCCGAGCTTCGCGGTGAAGTGGTTGGCCAGCGATTGCACGCCGCCTGACACTTCGATCATGCGGCCCAACACGGCTCCGAGGGCAATCAGCAGCGCAACCTTGCCCATGGTTCCGCCCACGCCGTTGGCAACAACCGTGAAAACGTCCGCCAGGGGGATCTGCGCGGCGACGGCAACCAGGATGCTCACGGCGAGCAATGCCACGAAGGCCTGGATCTTGAAGCGGATGATCATCAGCAACAGCAGCGCGACGCCCGCAACGGCGATGGTCAGCAGCAGCGGAGTCCCAAGCTCCACGGCCGGCTTGATGGCAGGGGCATCAGCTGCCCGGACTGCCAAGGAATTGATGAGGGGATTCATCGGGGGTGTCTCCTTTGACAACGCCAACCTGGACTTGAGGCAGGCGAGAAGGGCGACGACGGGCGGAGGGGGACCGCCGTCGTCGCGGGTTGTGCGAGGGGTTAGTTTGTGCGCCTGGTGGGCGCGACGACCTTGATGACGGCTGAATCGTCGGCGGCGGCGAGGCCTTGGGCCTGGCCGAGGAGGTAGAGCTGTTCGGCAGCGGCGGCAACGGGTGCGGCCAGGCCGGCGGCGCGGGTGGCCTTGCCGACGATGCCCATGTCCTTGACGAAGATGTCCAGGCGGCTGAGGACCTCGGCGCCTTCCTCGTTGTACGCCTCGAGGATTCGGGGGCCGCGGTTGGACAGCATAAACGAGCCGGCGGCACCTGCTTCCAGGGCGGCGAGGGTCTTGGCTTGGTCCAGGCCCAGGGCATCGGCGAGTGCCATTGCCTCGGCGGCAGCAGCGATGTGGACACCGCAGAGGAGCTGGTTGACGGTCTTCAGTGCCTGGCCGTCGCCGGGCTTGTCACCCACGATGCTCAGGGTGGAGGCCAGCAGTTCCAGCGCGGGGCGAGCCTTTTCCTGCGCCGCCGGAGTAGCGCCCACCACGATCAGGAGGTCGCCTTCGCCGGCACGCTTGGGGCCGCCGGAAAGGGGTGCGTCAACGAGTTCGACGCCGTACTCCGCCAGGCGGGCGACAGTGGCCGGAATCGCTTCGGTACCGACAGTGCTGCCGAGGATCACGACGGCGCCCGGCTTGAGCACGGGCGCGACGCCGTTGGCGCCGAAGAGGACGTCGTCGAGCTGTTCACCGTTGCGCACAGCAAGGAGCAAGGCATCGGCGCTTTCCGAAGCTTCACGGGCCGAAGCGAAGGTGCGGATTCCGGCGTCGGCGGCGAGCTTCAACCGCGGTTCGGCGATGTCGAAGCCGTGGACGGTCAGCTGGGTTGCCAGGCGGCTGGCCATCGGCAGGCCCATGGCGCCAAGGCCGAGGACGGCGACGGTGTAATTGCTGGTCATGGTGTTCTCCATTGAATTCAGTGTTGGAAAGTGTTGCTGAGCTTGCGTGTGACTTGCGCCAGGGATTCGTCGTCGCCCACGTTGCCGGCGAAGACGATGTACGGGATGCCCTTGGCGGGTCCGTCCACCGGCTCCCACAGGGAGACGATGCCGGGCAGCATGGGGCCGCGGACAATCGCGTGGCGGATTTCGAGGCCGTGCGCCGCCACGTCCGAGGACGTGATCCCGCCCTTCGCGATCACGAAGCGCGGCGGGAAGGTTTTGAGCGTCCGGTTCACGACTGCGACGACGGCGGCAGAGACGGAGCGGGCAATCTTCAGGCTCGCTGCGGCGTCGTCGGTCTTGATGAGCAGGCGGCTCGTGTGGACAATGACGTCGCCTTTGTGGAGCGCATCGACGACGGCGGCGACCGTTTCGTCGAGGTAGGCTTCAGCGCCGCTAGCGAGAAGTCTTTCAACGTCGATCTCGATGATGCGGGCGGCGCTGTGTTGGGCCGTCAAGACGTTGAGTTGGCGCGTGGTGAGGCCAACATGCGAGCCAACAACGATCAATCCACCGGCTGTGGAGGGAGTGTTGCCTTCGTAGGCTTCCTCGCCGCTGAGCGCTTCGCGGATTTCCTGGCCGATGCGGCCGCGAACGAACGGCGGACCAACGCGGTAGAGCAACTTCTTGCCACGGCGTTCGGCTTCTTCGAGTCCAAGGGCGAGTGCGCGGAGGTCGTTCTCGGTGACGATATCCGCGATGATCGGCGTGGAGTTCGTCGCCGGTTCGATAGCGTCGGCGATGGCCTTCGCGGAGAGCTCGGGATCTCCGGCGGATCCGTTCGCAACGGCTGCACCGGCACGGATGATGTTCAGGTCGAGGACGATCACGGAGTCCGCGGCGAAGCGGCCCTGCGACTTCTCCTCCACATACTTGGCCATCTCGGAGTTGGCGAACCCGAAGCTCGCATCCTTGGCGAACTCGGTCTCGGCGACCGGGGTGAGCTTCCCGGCGTCGTCCCCGGCACCGCGCATGTAGTGCACGCCGCCGATCGTGACGCGCCCGGCGTCGGGGAAGGCGGGGACCATCACGACGCCGTCGGTGGCTTCTCCGGTCACGTCAGCGACAGTGGCGGCAATGACGTCCGGTTCCAGCGGGTAGTGGCCGCGGAGGGTGGAGTCGGAGCGGCTGACGAAACCGAGGCGCAGCCTGGAACCTGAAGCGTCGTCGCCGGCTGCGGCGAGGGCGTTGCGGACGATTTCCTCGTTGCGGGCAGCGGCCTCAACCGGGTCCAGGCTGCGGGTGTTGGTCAGCACGTACACCGCGGGCTGGGACTGGCTTTCCGCGATGTGGGCGAAGGCCCACGTGAAATCGGAGACCTCCCAGCGGGTGAGGACCGGCAGGTTGGCAACTGACTGGGTGCCCGTGGGGTCGTCGTCGAGGACTACCAGGACGCGGGGCGAGGTTGCGGAAGACGCTGCTACGGCGTCGGCAACCAGCTGAGCGGGGATCTGGACTTCAGCCGGGAAGGCGGCCAGAACATCGGCTTCAAGGGTCACTGTGCACTCCATCGTGGGAAATCTCTGCTTCTGAACGTAAATGTAAGATGTCAGACATCTAATATTTGAATGCTAGTGTGACACACCCGCTTTCGGGTGTGCAAGTGTCAGTCGTCACTATGCTTGGCGCATGCTTCAAGAGCCTCCCGCCGTCGCGGCACTGCACGTGGACATGCGCCTTCCAATGGCCGCCAGCACGACGCCGGGCCTTCAGTCCCAGCCTCCCGTCCTGTTGCTGCACGGCTGGGCTTCGGCTTCCGCTTATTGGGAGCCGCTCGCCGCCGAATTGCTCGACGCCGGGCGTTCAGTGTGGATCGTCGATTTGCCTGGGTATCACCGCGGGGATGCATTGCCTCCGGGCTTCCAATGGACGCTTGATTCGGCAGCCGCTTCCGTTGCAGCGATTGCCGCCCGGGATACCTCGCCGGTTCACATAGTTGGCCACTCAATGGGTGGCAGCGTCGCCCTGACGCTAGCGGCCGCGTATCCGGAGCTGGTGGCGAGTGTGGCGCTGATCGGCATGGTGCCGGCCCCGCCGAACGATGCCTTCAAGTCAATGCTCGAATCCCAGCTCGGCCAAGGCTTCATTGACGACGCGACGCGCGCCAAGTGCATGAAAGCCTGGTTCGGGGCGTTGCCTACGGAGGACGAACGGCTGCTGAGCCGCGGATTCGAGCTCCCCTTTGAGGTCCTGGGGCCTAGCGGCCTCGCGGCAATGGCGGGCGTGGCTGCGGATGTCCCCGAAAAGGTGACCGCACCGACGCTGGTGATCGCCGGCGTCGGGGACCGCCTACGCTCGCTGGACCAGGCGGAAGCCTTCGTGGCGGCCAGCCCCATGCGAAGGCTGGTGGCAATCCCGAACGCGGGGCACAGCGTCCATTGGGAGCAGCCACATGCTTGTGCGGTGGCGCTCGGCGCGTTTTGGGACAAAAGCCGGCAACCCTCGGCGTAAGATGTCAGACATCTAAGAACGGAGCACCATGGCACGCAAGTCGCTGGTCGGCGTCGTAGCTGACGAGCTGCTGGACCGCATCGTCGCGGGCGAATTTCCACCGGGCACTGTGGTTCCCGGCGAACTCGAGTTGAGTGCAAAGCATGAGGTCAGCCGCATGACCGTGCGCGAGGCGATGAAAACCCTCGAGGCCCAGCGAATCCTGAGCGTCGAGCGTGGCCGGGGAACGTTCGTCAATCCCTTGAACCGCTGGGCCTCCCTCGAAGCGGTATTGCGTGCGGCTTCGGAGGGAAAGAACGACGCCGCAGCGGCCATCCAGCTCATCGAGCTACGTCGCATGCTCGAGACCGGCGCCTGCGAACTCGCCGCCTCACGGGTCTCCCCAGAGGAAATCGACCAGCTGCAGGTTCATGTGTCCGCCATGCAGAAAGCCCACGATTCCAATGACGTGAGCGCATTCGTCGAGGCGGACCTCGGGTTCCACGATGTCATCCTGCATGCTTCCGGCAACGTGTTCGTGGCCGTGCTCTTCGAACCCCTGCATCGCGTCTTGGAAACCCGGCGCACCCAGACCTCGCAAATCCCCGACATCCAGCGGCACGCGATCGGACATCATCGGGCCATCCTGAAAGCCCTCGAAGCCGGAGACTCCCCCCGCGCCCGCGAGGCCATGGACGCGCACATGCAACAGACCCTGGACGATCTCAAGACGTACGTCCTGGAGGCGTAAGCCCGCGCCCCCGGACCCTCGCTCACGTATACGGGCCAATCCCCGGACCCTCACGCACGTATACGGGCCAATTCCCGGACGCCCGCTCACATATATGGGCCATCTTTCCAACCCTCCTGCAGATCATCTGCAGGAGCGTCCGGCCATTTGGCCTCAAAGGTGAGCGAGCGTCGGCCGGGAACGCCCCATAGGTGAGCGAGCGAGCGTCGGGGACAAGCCGTAAGTGAGCGAGCGTCGGCCGGACACACGCCCAACCCCTGTTCCCCCGGCGCCGTCTCGGCTAGTCTGCTTTCACGGCCTGCCAGGCCCGCAGTTCAGGCATCAAGGACGATCATGAGGAGCAAGAATGGCTGACCACACATATAGCGTTTCCGAAATTGTTGGAACCTCGTCCGAGGGCGTCGACGCCGCCATCAAGAACGGGATTGCGGCTGCCAGCCAGACCCTCCGCAATCTCGACTGGTTCGAGGTCAAGGAAATCCGCGGCCACCTCAGCGAGGGCGCCGTTGCCGACTGGCAGGTAACCATCAAGCTTGGCTTCCGCCTGGAGCGTTAGGAACCTGGAGCGTTAGGCCCTACAAAGACCGAAAACGACGATGGCCGCCAGCTTTTCTGTGGAAAGGCTGGCGGCCATCAGTTGCGAGGCTGGACTCACCCGCGGGTCCAGACTTGGACGGGGTCACCGCCACAGAGGAGTCGCCGGCCACGACCGGCAAATTCGATCCACAAGAATTCGTGGTCAGAGGAAACTTCGTCAACGAGCCCAGCGTCGAAGCCCCACTTGTCTTCGTGGATCCAGACGGTCTCGCCGCGGCTGAGTTCGGACCACTTCGACGGCGGCAGGTTCAGTGACGCTCCAGCGGGCCGCTGGGCCGACGTCGTGAAGTGGCTTGGGCCCCAAGCCCCTAGGGTTTCGGGACTCATCGGGATTCAGCGACCAGGTACTGGCGATGCCACACTGTTGCCACGCCATTGTAGGAAGGGAAGACATGGCCCTCGAAAAAGGTGTGCACGGCGTGGGGTTCGCCTTCAGGGCTCCACTGACCGGATGCCGGGCAATGCGAGCCTGTGGATCCCGCGGACCCGGCGGTGGCTGCCCGTTCCCGCAGCAGCGCGATGCGTTTCATCGTTGAATTCCATCCTTGATATGCGAAAAGGTCTGGATCCAGCCTAGAACGCCATCCAAGGGCCGCCCAATGGGCACATAGACAGAATCATGCCAATTCACTATGCAGCAGCACAGTGACATGAAGCACATTCGGCTGAAACCCCTCAGCCCTCGCTTGCCGCCTGCCGCTCGGAGAGCTCCGAGCTCGTCGGCGTTCCCGCACCAAGCGCCGTTCCCGCACCAAAGCTGCCCAGCAGTTTGAGCGCATCGTCCGACGGCGAACCCGCCTTTGCGGAATAGACGCGCAGGACTTGGTCCGGGTCCTGCGGCAGGGCCAGATTCTCGAAGTTGAGCTCAACGTCCCCCACCGCGGGGTGATGCAAGCGGACGGTGCCTGCCGAACGGGCCGCCACGCGATGCCCTGCCCACCATTGGCGGAAATGTTCGCTATTGACAGCGAGCTCGCCCACCAACTGGTTGGCTTGGGGATCGTCAGGGTGGCGTCCAGTGTCTGCCCGCAGGGATCCAGCAGCTTCCGCGGCCACGGTTTTCCAATCCCGGAACAGTTCCCGCGCCTGGGGATCCAGGATCAGCCAACGCGTGAGGTTTCGCTCGGCGGGAGGCATGGCGGGGAAATCGGCAAACAGCAAAACCGCCATGCGGTTGGCGCCAAGGACGTCGCTCCGCCGGCCGAGCAGGAGCGCGGGAACGTCGCCCACTGCGTCCAGGAGTTGGCGCAGCGCAGGCCGCACCCGCGTGGTGGGAGCCGGCGCCTTGGCGCTCTCCGCGCAATGCTCCAGGAGGTCCATCATGTGCGCGTGTTCGCTCGAGTCCAAGCGAAGTGCCCGCGACACTGATTCAAGGACCGCCCGGGACGGATGGATGTGGCGGCCCTGTTCGAGGCGTGTGTAGTAGTCGCTGCTGACATCGGCCAAGCGGGCGATCTCTTCCCGGCGCAGCCCGGGGACGCGGCGCGCGCTGGACGCTTCGGGCAACCCTGCATCCTCCGGCGACATCCGGGCACGCATGGCTTTGAGGAATCTTCCAAACTCGGCGCTTTGACCCATGCCCCCATTCTTCCCTTCTGGAGGACCCGTTTCTACGGCCAAGGGTAGGACTGCGAGTCCTAGGAAAAACAGGGGGCGCCAAAACTACTGATTGTTGTGCCGAAAGTGCATAGGCTCGAGAAAGCCGGCAAGGCAATCCACCCACCAAGACGAAAGGGCCGGACATGTCCAACGCTCAGAATTCAACCGTTCCCGGGCTCGTCCTGAACAACTCGGTCACCATCCCCCAGCTCGGCTTCGGCGTCTTCCAGGTCCCACCCGCCGAAACCCAGAAGGCCGTGGAGGACGCCCTTGAGGCCGGGTACAGGCACATCGACACCGCCGCGGCGTACCGGAACGAATCCGGCGTCGGTGCCGCGATCAAGGCTTCCGGCATCGCCCGGGAGGAACTCTTCATCACCACCAAACTGCGCAACGGCGAACAAGGCCGCGCCGCGGCGGCATTCAACCACAGCCGTCGCGAACTCGGCCTCGACGTCATCGACCTCTACTTGATCCACTGGCCAGTGCCGTCACAAGGCCTGTTCGTCGACGCATGGAAGGCCCTGGAAAAGATCCATGCCGACGGCGGCGCACGGGCAATCGGTGTCTCCAACTTCCTGCCGCCCCACCTCGATACGCTCCTGGCGTCCGCCGACGTCGTACCCGCCGTCAACCAGATCGAACTGCACCCGACGTTCCAGCAGCGAGACCTGGTGGCGAAGAGCCGCTCGCACGGGATTGCAGTCGAGGCCTATAGCCCGCTGGGCCAGGGAGCGGACCTGGGGTCTGCCACGGTCACCGACCTGGCCGAAAAGCATGGTGCCACCCCGGCGCAGATCGTGCTGGCGTGGCACCTCGGAACCGGCAACATCGTCATCCCCAAGTCCGTCCACCCGGAGCGGATCCGCCAGAACCTCGCAGCGGCGTCGCTGCAGCTCACCCCGGAGGAACTGGCAGCAATCAGCGCGCTCGACGCCGGTGCCCGCCTCGGTGCCGACCCCGCCGTCGCGTCCTTCAGCCAGATGTAAAACGTCCACCAGGAACAAAACCCACCACAGCGTAAGGAACCCAAACCATGCAGTACACCCACTTGGGCCGCTCCGGCCTTAGCGTCTCCCGCCTGTGCCTCGGAACCATGAACTTCGGCCCGCAGACGGAGGAATCTGCCGCCCACGCAATTATGGATTCCGCCCTGGACTCCGGCATCAACTTCTTCGACACCGCCAACGTCTACGGCGGCCACGACAACCGCGGCTGGACCGAGGAAATCATCGGCCGCTGGTTTGCCAAGGGCGGCGAGCGCCGCGAACGCGTCGTCCTGGCCACCAAGCTCTACGGCACCATGACGGACCGTCCCAACGAGTCCAAGCTGTCCGCGCTGAACATCCGTCGAGCCTTGGACGCCAGCCTGAAGCGACTGCAAACCGACTACATCGACGTCTACCAGTTCCACCACGTGGACCGGAACACGCCGTGGGATGAGATCTGGCAGGCTATCGAGGTTGCTGTCCAGCAGGGCAAAATACTGTATTCCGGCAGCAGCAACTTCGCCGGCTGGCACATCGCCCAGGCCCAGGAGGCGGCAGCGCGGCGCAACTACAACGGACTCGTGAGTGAGCAGTCCATCTACAACCTGCTCACCCGCAACGTCGAGCTCGAAGTCATCCCGGCTGCCCAGCAGTACGGCCTCGGGCTGATCCCGTGGTCGCCGCTGCACGGCGGTCTGTTGGGCGGGGTTCTGAAGAAAGAGCGCGACGGCGTCCGGCGCCTTGAGGGCCGCGCGGCCGAGACCCTGAAAAAGCACGAAGAGCAGATCCGCCAGTATGAAGACCTCGCCGACGACCTTGGCCACGAGCCGGGCGATGTGGCGCTGGCCTGGTTGCTGCACCAGCCGGCCGTGACCGCACCGATCGTGGGACCGCGCACGCAGGAGCAGTTGGACGCCGCCATCAGGGCTTTGGATGTCACCCTCGACGCCGACGCACTCAAGCGGCTCGACGACATCTTCCCGGGCCACCGGACCGCACCGGAAGACTACGCATGGTGACTTCAGCCCCTTTGCGCCTGCTGTTCATCGGCGGGACCGGGACCATCAGCGCGGCGGCCGCGAAGCTCGCCGTCGCGCTGGGTCACCGGCTCACTGTCCTCAACCGCGGACTGACCTCGGACAGGGCCCTCCCGGCAGGAACCGAACTGCTCCGGGCCGATATCCGCAACGCCGCCGAGGTGTCGGAGGTACTGAACGGACGCGAGTTCGACGTCGTCGCGGACTTTATCTCTTTCACTCCGGAGCATGTCTCGGCCGCGATCGAGCTGTTCCGCGGCCGGACCGGTCAGTACGTGTTCATCAGCTCGGCGTCGGCCTACCAGAAGCCGCCCGCACACTTGCCGATACTCGAGTCGACGCCGTTAAGAAACCCGTTCTGGAAGTACTCCCAGGAGAAGATCGCCTGTGAAGACCTCCTCACCCAGGCCTACCGTGACGACGGATTCCCGGTCACCATCGTCCGGCCCTCGCATACCTACGACCGCGCTCGGATCGCGTTACTGGGCGGTTGGACGGACATCCATCGCATGCGGGAGGGGCTGCCGGTGATCGTCCACGGTGACGGTACCTCGCTGTGGACCCTCACCCACACGGATGACTTTGCGGTGGCCTTCGTGGGGCTCCTCGGCCGGCCTCAGGCTGTGGGTGAAAGCTACACCATCACCTCGGACGAAGCGCTTCCCTGGGACCAGGTTTACCGGCTCTTCGCAACGGCGGCAGGGGCCCCGGAACCCGAACTGGTGCACATCGCCTCGGAGACCATTGCCGCGCACTCCCCGGAGCTTGGACCCGGGCTTCTGGGGGACAGGTCCCACTCCGTGGTCTTCGATAACACCAAGGTCAAAACCCTGGTGCCCTGGTACCGGGCAGAAATTCCGTTTGCCGCAGGAGCGCGGGAGATCGTCCGGTGGCATGATGAACATCCAGGCATCAAGCTCGTGGACCAGGACTTCATGAAACTCAGCGACCAACTGGTCCAATGGGCGCGGAGGCCGATCTAACAACTGAGAGGACAGGACCATGGCACTTGCTCCGACCGTCAGGCTCAATGACGGCAATGCCATTCCGCAGATCGGCCTCGGAACCTGGCCGCTCGACGACGCCGAGGTAGCCGCGGCGGTGGTGTCCGCCGTCGAACTTGGCTACCGGCACGTCGACACGGCCTACCGCTACGGAAACGAGGCCGGCGTCGGGCAAGGTGTGCGGGACTGCGGCATCCCGCGCGAGGAACTGTTCATCACCACCAAGCTGGACGGCACCTACCAAGGGCGCGATCGCGCCGTCGACGGGCTTGATGGCTCCCTCAAACGCCTCGGGCTGGACTACGTGGACCTCCTGCTGATCCATTGGCCGCTCCCCCAACGGAACCAGTTCGTCTCCACCTGGGAGACTTTCGAGCGGCTCCAGGCCGAAGGGAAGGCGCGATCGATCGGCGTGTCCAACTTCAAGCCCTCGCACCTCGAGCGGCTTCTGGAGGAAACGGCGGTGGTGCCGGCCGTCAACCAAATCCAAATCTCACCGTCCATCACACGGATCGACGAGCGTGCCTTCAACGGCAACCACGGAATCGCAACGGAGTCATACAGCCCGTTGGGAGCCGGGCGGGATCTCCTGAACGCTCCTGTCCTGGCCGCGATCGGGCGGAAACACGGAAAGACGCCCGGGCAGATTGTGCTGCGCTGGCACGTCCAGGAAGGGCTTGTGGCCATCCCGAAGTCGGCCAATCCGCTGCGCATGAAGGAAAACCTGGACGTGTTCGGCTTCGCCCTGGACCATGAAGACATGTCGGCGATCGCCACGTTGGACGCTGGTGCGGATGCCGGCGTCGACTCGGACGTGCAAGGACACTGAGGCAGGCATGGCAGAGAACATCGATGGAACCCTCGTCTGGGCGGGTTCGTACACAGCGGACAGCAACGGGCACGGAACGGGCATTGGTGCCATTGCCGCCGGTGACGACGGGAGCCTTAGTTGGCTGGGCACCGCCGTCGAAGCGCCGTCGCCGTCGTTCCTTGCCGTTCACCCCACCCTTCCGGTGGTCTTCGCGGTAGCCGAGGCTGCCCAGACGGTCCGTGCCTACCGGCGGACGGGGCCCTTCGGCCTCGAAGCCCTCGGTGAGGCCTGGCCCGCGGGCGCCGCAGCCTGCCACGTCGCCGTAGACCCGGACGGCCGCTTCATCGTGGTGGCCTGCTGGGGTGACGGCAACGTTCTGCTCTACGGGCTCGACGACGACGGCGGCATCACCTCTCGCTTTGCCGCGCCACCGGCGAAGGATCCACACGCCGGCGTCGACGGCGGCATCGACATCGCCACGGGCGGCACCCGGGTGAGCCGCGCCCACGCGAGCCTCATGCTCGACGACGGCCGGATCATGACCACCGACCTCGGCTTCGACCTCGTGCGGGTGTGGAACTATTTCCCCGACACCGGCCTGCTCCCCGACCACCAAATCGCTCTCCCCATGGGCAGCGGCCCGCGACACTTGGTCCAGCACCCCTCCGCGGATGCCGTATTCATCGTGACCGAGTACTCCATCGAAGTGGCGCTGCTGCTCCCCGGTGCGGACGGCCGCTTTGTGCTCCACAGTCGCGGTCCCGCGACGGCCAGCGGCGCTTCCGACGGCGATGCAGCCGCCGAAATCGCGCTGTCCCCGAACAATCGCTTCGTCTACACGGGCATCCGCGGCTCCAACCGGATCTCGGTACTGGCCGTCGAAGGCAGCGGAACCCGGCTCCGACCTGTGGCCGACGTGCCCAGCGGAGGAGACTGGCCCCGCCACCATCTGGTCCGCGACGGCTGGCTCCACGTGGCGCACGAGCGGTCAAACCAAGTCACTACCTTCGCCTTGGACCCGGCCACCGGCATCCCGGGCGAGGTCCTGGACCAGTTGGACACGGGTTCGCCGACAGCGCTGGTCGTAGCACTCTGACCCGGCTAATCCACACGTGAGGTCTCGCCCCTTTCGCGCCCCCCAAAAGGGCGAGATCTCACGACTCGATGGTGGTGGCTAGGCCCGCACAGCCTCGTCAACCGCGGCCAACAAGGAATTGAACCGCGGGTTCGCATCGAGGTCATCAATCAGCACCGCACGGCCGCGTTCGTCGGCCAGTGGCACTTGCCAGTTGGGGTAGACCTCGGAGGTCGTGCCCGGCTGATTCTGCACCCTCCGCTCCCCCACGGCATCCACCAACGCAACGCCCAACAGCACAGACGGTGCCTGTGCCAGCAGCCGATGCAACGCCTCGATGACCTGTTCCTCGCCAAGCATCGAAGCGCCGTCGGCTCCGCCGCCGTCGGCCGGCAGCAGGCCGCGTTCGCGCAGCAACCCCATCATCTTGTCCAAGGTGGCCTCGTGCTCGGCCCGTTCCTCGGCCACGCTTCGTTCAAGCAAGCCCAGTTGGCCCCGGAGTTCCACGTGGTCGCCGGCGAGATACCCGGCGGTCGGCGGCAGGTCGTGGGTGTTGACGCTCGCGAGGGCCTGCGTTCGGTACCGTTCGGGCGGCAGGGGCGAGTCGCCGTCGTTCTCGAACCACAGGATAGACGTGCCCAGGATGCCGCGGGCCGCAAGGTAGTCCCGCACCCACGGCTCGAAGACGCCCAAGTCCTCGCCGATGACCACCGCGCCCGCGCGGTGCGCTTCCAAGGCGAGGATGCCGATGAGGGCCTCGTGGTCGTAGCGGACATAGGCGCCGTCGCGAGCGGAGTTGCCAGCGGGCACCCACCACAAGCGGAACAGCCCAAGGATGTGGTCCACACGGATGCCGCCGGCATGGCGAAGGACGGTGGAGAGCATCGCGCGCAACGGCGCGTAGCCCGCCTCAGCCAAACGGACTGGGTGCCACGGCGGCTGGTTCCAGTTCTGGCCGAGCTGGTTGTACATGTCCGGTGGTGCGCCCACGCTGACACCGGGCGCGAAGCTGCTGCGCAACGTCCAGGCGTCGGCGCTGCTGAGGTCCGCCCCGACGGCGAGATCGTGCACCACTCCCAGCCGCATGCCGGAACCCTTCGCCGCAGCCTGGGCCGACTCAAGCTGCTCATCACAGATCCACTGAAGCCAACGGTGGAAACCAATCCGATCGGCCAAAGCCTGGCGCATCGACTCAACTTTGGGCGAGCCGAGCGTGGCCGTGGGGTCCCGCCAGAAGGGGTCGTCCGGGGATCGGTCCTCACGGATGGCGCACCAAAGGGCGAAATCGTCCAAGCCTGGGCCGGCCTCGCGGCAGAATTCCTTGAAGGCACGCTGCCGGGCCGGAGAAAGCTTGACCGTGTGAAGGAGTTCCAAGGCAGCGAGCTTGGCTGCGAAGATTTGGTCCCGGTCCAGCCGTTCCGCGTCCTTGTTGAGCGCGTGGACGTGATCCAACAGCCGGTCCAACGTTGCCCGTTTCCGGGGCTTCACATATGCCAGTTCGGGAATGGCTTCCACGCGGATGTACAGAGGGTTGAAGAATCGCCTGGTTGACGGAGAATACGGCGACGCTTGAACCGGCGGCACCGGATCTGCGGCATGCAGGGGATTCACCAGTACGTAGTCGGCCCCGCGTGCGCCGGCCAATGACGCCAAATCGGCCAGGTCCGCGAAGTCTCCGATGCCCCACGAGCGCTTGGAGCGCACGGAGTACAGTTGCGTGGCGAGTCCCCAGCCGCGCCGTTCCTCGAGCTGTGCCGCGGTCCGCAGCTTGGCCGGAACCACGGCCAGCGCGGCGGTGGCCGTCACGCCGTCGGACTCGGCCATGAGCGAATGCCAACCAAGCGGCAACCCGGCCGGCACCTCAAACGTGGCACGGCCGGTGGGCACTCCACCCACGTCACGCGGCGGCGCCCAGTCCTCCTGTTGGGCGGCCGCAAGTTCCGTTCCATCCTCCAGCGAGATCGTCAGGCGCGCCGGCGAACCGTCGCGGACGTGCACGTGCACGGCCGCCGTCGTTCCCTCTTGGACGACGACGGCGGGCGGCAGCATCCGCCGCCACGGCGCCAGCTCTGCCTCCACAAGGGCCGCCTCGATCTGGGCGTTGGAAGCCGCAGCTACCCCCAGGGCGCCCAGTACTTGAACCAGCGTGGTTGGCGAAACGTTGTGCTGCAGCCCATCCCAGCCGTGGAATGATGTCCCGACGCCATGAGCGTCGGCGAGCCGGTGAAGCAGCTCTTCGTCGGTGGCGGCGTCCAGATTCCCCGTTGTCGGCTGGGTCACGGTGTCCTGCTGGATGGGAGTGTTGGTCATGTCCGCCTCGTCTGCAATGTGATTCGTCCGAAGGTGCATACCGCCCCACGTGCAACACGAGTGAGGCAACTGGTTCCGATTATTGCAGGGCGGCCGGGGCCGTCACAGTTATTCCGACAGCATGACGCTCCTCCCCCAACGGCCGCTCATATGATGTGAGGGAGGGTTGCGCCAAACCGCCACATAGGTGAGAGAGCGTCAGGGAACCCCAACCCTCGCTCACATATGGGCCCCCAGACCCCAACCCTCGCTCACATACGCCTGAGCACCGCGTGGTACATCATTGAGCTATGGACGCCGTAGACGCGCTCAACGAAACCGCTTTCTGGCTGGAACGGGAACTCGCGGACAGCTTCAAGGTCCAGGCGTTTCGCCGAGCCGCGGACATCATCGCCGGCCTGAGCCAAGAGGAACTGGCTGCCCGGGTCAAGGATGGCCGCCTCAAGCGAACCAAGGGAATCGGCAGCCGGACCTTCGAGGTGATCAGCCAAGCCCTGGGTGGCAGTGTTCCGGACTACCTTGAGAACCTCCGCCGCAGCGGCGCCGAGCCGTTGGTCAACGGTGGACACGAGCTGCACGCCGAGCTTCGCGGCGACCTGCACAGCCATAGCAACTGGTCGGATGGCGGCTCGCCGATCAAGGTTATGGCCGACGCGGCTCGTATACTCGGCCGGGAATATATCGCTTTGACCGATCATTCCCCCAACCTCACCATCGCCAACGGTCTCAGCCCTGAGCGCTTGATGGAGCAGCTAACGATTGTGGACGGGATCAACGACGGGTACGGCCAGGGTTCCGGCTTTCGGTTATTGGCCGGCATCGAAGTGGACATCCTGGAAGACGGCGACTTGGACCAGTCCGTGGAACTGCTGAGTCAACTGGGCGTTGTGGTTGCCAGCGTCCACTCGAAGCTCCGATCCGACAAACGGTCCATGACACGTCGGATGCTCGCAGCCATCGAAAACCCGTACACAAACGTCCTCGGTCATTGCACCGGCAGATTGGTCCAAGGATCGCGCGGAACGAGGCCCCCTTCGGAGTTCGACGCCGAAAAGGTGTTCGCGTCGTGTGCGGAGCACTCAGTCGCTGTCGAAATCAATTCGAGGCCGGAACGCCAGGACCCGCCGGATGAATTGATTCGAATTGCCCTCGATGCTGGCTGCCTTTTCAGCATAGACAGCGACGCGCATACCCCCGGCCAGCTCGATTTCCTGCAATACGGAGCGGAGCGGGCAGAAGCCAACGGTGTACCCGCCGATCGGATCATCACGACGTGGCCGTTGGATCGGCTTCTTGAGTGGTTCCAGCTCGGCTGACGGCGCCGGCACCATTAGCCGCGTCGCGCCGCGCGCATCCGTACAGCCGCAACCACCCACACGACGGCGAACAGCCCGATCAGCAGCAGTCCGGCGTCGCCGAGGTCTATTTCGCCCAGCCACGTGGTGACCGGATCAGTCAGGCCGAAGGCCGTGTTGAGGAAACCGCCCAGCGTGATGATCGAGATGAAAAGGGCCGAGAAGGCCGAGATGCCGGTGACGATGGCATTGAATCCAAGCTTGCGCTGCGGATCATGGATGGCGGATTTGTACATGCGCATCATGGCCACGCCGTTGATGGAATCGCACAGCGTCATCGCCGCGGTGAAGGCCAGCGGCAATGCCAGGAGGGCAAGCACGGACACGCCGGCGAGCGACGCCGCCGTCGTGAGCACCAGCAGTCCAATGGTGGTCGCGGTGTCGAAGCCGAGCCCGAACAAGAACCCGATCACGTAGATATTCCGCGGACGCTGGACCTTGGACAACGGCTTGGACAGGAGCCGAGCAACGAATCCTTTCGTTTCCAGGTCTTCGAGCGCGATCTCGCCGCCAGCCTGGGCCGCGCGGTACAGCTGTGCGGTGCGGAGGAAAGCCGAGCCGTTGAAGATGCCCATGGCCAGGAGGAAGAGCCCCGAAACTCCGCTGCCGATCAACCCAAGCACTATGTGTCCGGTGCTGCCGTCCTCCATGAGTTGGCCCGCCAAGCTGGCGCCGCCAATCACCATCACGCCGGCCAGGATCACCACCGAGCTGTGGCCCAGGCTAAAGGCAAATCCGACGCTCACGGGGTCTTTGCGCTGTGCCACGAACTTCCGAGTGGAATTGTCGATCGCGGCGATGTGGTCCCAGTCGTAGCTGTGCTTGATGCCAGCCACATAGGCGGTCAGTACGAGCCCCAGCGCGAGCGGTTGCCCGCCCCCGGCGCCACCCACCAGCAGGAGCACGACGGCGGCAAGGTGCAGGAGGACGACGGAGCCGAACATGAACGCGAGCCGTGACTTCATCGGGAGATGCTCGCGCCGGCGGTACATCGAGGCGAACTCGGCAAGTGAAGTCATCAGTACTTCCTTAGGTTCAGCGGCGCCCTGCCGTACCAGCGTTCGCGCAAAAGACCAGTACAGGCACCAAGCAATCGGTTCAGTTCCCCTGTGCTGTTCGATAGGGACCTTAGGACCAAGCCGGTGATGCCCGCAAGGGTCCGGGTCAGCGACAAGCCCGAGTAAGCGTCATAGCCGACTGTCAGCCGGTGGAGTTCATCGGCGAGCGCTTGGTCAACCCGGGGATCCACCAGAATGAGCGAACCCAGGTGGCTGTAGCCCTCCATGAAGCCCATTCCACTCACATCCCCGAGAGGCGGCCGGATCAGGAGGTTGTCCAGCGCAAGCAGCCCCGTGCCGTCGTCGCTCTCCACCCGGATTTCGTTACGGAGCCGGAGTTCCCGGTACTTGAAGGAAGCGCCGTCCGGCGACCAGCCGGGAGTGATGACTTCCGCCATCATGAGGCTCGACGTCGGATGCACAGTGATGTGCGTGTTCTGCCGATAGCTGGCCTCCCGGTAGGCGATGAGCTGGTCCGGAGCCAACTCCAGTTCCGCCCCCTCCCCCAGACGGATAGTCATCCGCTGCTCCGCAAAGGACCCAGGAGTGCGATAAATCTTCGTGGCCGATTGAGTCGTCAAAAGCAAGGACGCCCCCGCCTCCACCTCCACGTCCACAACATAGAGATCCGCCCCCAAATACGCCCCACCAGGATTGACCATGACATAACAAACCTGCCCGGACCCATCCAAGTAGTGCGGCCTCAATACCCGCAAGGCACCCTGATGAAACTGCTGCACGGCCACGGAGCGCGGACCACGCAAGGCGACCCGCAGGCTGAGCTCTCCCCGCGGCTGGACAACAGCAGCAGCGGAGTCCGCCGGAGAGAGCTCAGCCGCCGTCGCCGTCGTGCTCATTGCGCCAGGTCGAGCATCAGGACGTCGTGCCGCATCCATGCGATGACCTTGTCGAGCCCTTCGTCGGTCTTGAGGTTGGTGAAGCAGAAGGGTTTGTCGCCGCGGAATTCCTTGGAGTCCCGCTCCATGACGGACAAGTCGGCCCCAACAAACGGGGCGAGGTCGGTCTTGTTGATGATGAAGAGGTCCGATTTGATCATGCCTTGGCCGGCTTTGCGGGGGATTTTCTCTCCCTGGGCAACGTCGATGATGTAGATCGAGAAGTCCACGAGCTCGGGGCTGAACGTGGCGGAGAGGTTGTCGCCGCCGGATTCCACGAAGATGACCTGCAGGTCGGGGTGGCGTTTCTTGAGTTCCTCGATTGCTGCCGTGTTCATGGACGTGTCTTCGCGGATGGCGGTGTGCGGGCAGCCGCCGGTTTCGACGCCGATGATGCGGTCCTCGGGCAGGATGCCGTTGGCAGCGAGGATCTTGGCGTCTTCGATCGTGTAGATGTCATTGGTGATGGCGGCCATGGAGATTTCCCGGCTCATGTGGCGGGTCAGGCGCTCTACGAGCTGCGTTTTGCCGGCTCCAACCGGGCCGCCGATGCCGATCTTGATGGGTTCAGACATGTGTCCTCCTATGGTTCTAGCTCATGAACATGCGCGCACGTTGCCATTCGTGCCGCATCTGCGAAATTTCCAGCCCGGGGCTCACGGCCCCGAAGTCGTCCAGCGTCAGGTGCGCGGCCCGCTCGGCGGCGGCAGCGACGTCGTCGTGCGCCTTTCGCAGCACCCGCTGCCCGGCGTTCTGGCCGAGCGGGATGGCGCGAACGGCGTTCTGCGTCAGGGTAGTGACCGCCGCGAAGAGGTACGCGGCGAGCGCTTCCTCGAACGGCACGCCGAGCGAGCGCGCGACGACGGCGAACGCCAGCGGCTGATGGCCGGCAGCCCGGCCGGTAGTCACCAGGGCCCGGTACGCCTCGAGCTCCGCCGAGGGAAAGACTTCGCTCCCGATCTCGATCAGCCGCCCGCCCATCTTGGTACTGGCCTCCCGCAACTGCCGCGGCAGTAGCTGAGCGCTCAAATGAGCGTCCAGCTCCCCAACGTCCGCCCCCTCATAAAGGAACCGGATGGCCAACCCGTCTGAATAGGTCAACTGCTGCCCCACAAACGCAGACAGCCAGGTGCTGAATGAGGCTTCATCAGATACGAGCCCACGGTCGATGTACGTCTCAAACCCCAGCGAGTGCGCAAACGCCCCTGTAGGCAACGCGGAGTCAGTCAGCTGCTGAAGCGCGAGCTGATGAGAGGCGCTCCCAGCCTCGGCAGCAACCGAAGCCGAACTAGTGCGTGTGTTCAGCATGGCGGAAAGGCACCGGCATTACGCGTTCCTGGCGGCGGTACGGCACGCCGACGTGTTTGAGGTAGTCCTCGACCGTGTGGTCGTACTGACACACCATGACTTCGGCCCCGTACTCGGAGTCGGCGTCGAAGAATTGGGCCTGCAGGTGCCGGTTGCCCAAAGAGTGCGCCACCACGCCCATTTCGTAGATGCTCCGCGCGGCGATGACCAGGACATCGGTCGGCAGCACGGAGACCACGATGAGGTTCGCATCATCGACGGCGAGGATGTCGCCGTCGCGCAGGTCCCCGGATCCGGCGGGGAGGCGGATCCCAAGCTCCTTGCCGTGGTCCGTGGTGACGCGTTGGATGCGTTTGACCAGTTGGGCGCTGGGCAGCACAACCTTCTCCTTGTGGAGACCGGCGTACTGTTCGGGATTGGGCAGTTCGTGCAGATTGCCCAGGATCTTTTCGATAATCATCTGTTTCTCCGGCGATCTAGAAAAGGAAGTAGCGCTGGGCCATGGGCAGCACGTCGGACGGCTCGCAGGTGACGTCTTCGCCGTCGACCGTCACTTTGTAGGTCTCGGGGTCGACGGCGATATCCGGCGTCTCGCCGTTGAACTTCAAGTCCGCTTTGCTCAGGTTCCGGATGCCGGACACCGGCCGGATGACCCGTTCCAGGCCGAGTTCTCCCGGGACCCCGGCCTCGATGGCCGCCTTCGACAAGAAGGTGATGGAGGACTGCTGCAGCGCCTTTCCGTGGGTGGCGAACATCGGGCGCATGGTGCGCGGCTGCGGGGTTGGGATGGAGCCGTTGGAATCGCCCATGAGTGCGTAGGCGATCTGCCCGCCTTTGAGTACCAGGTCCGGCTTCACGCCGAAGAAGGCCGGATTCCAGAGGACGACATCGGCGAACTTGCCCACTTCCACGGAGCCGATGGAGTCCGCCATGCCCTGCGCGATGGCCGGGTTGATGGTGTATTTGGAGATGTAGCGCTTGATTCTGAAGTTGTCGCTTTCCTGGCCCAGGCCGTTTTCAGCGCCGTGGCTTGCGCCGGACGGGTCTTTGAGGACGCCTCGCTGCCGCTTCATGGCATCGGCCACCTGCCAGGTGCGGATCACGACTTCGCCCACACGTCCCATGGCCTGGGAATCCGAGGACGTCATGGAGAAGATGCCCAGGTCCTGGAGCACGTCTTCGGCCGCGATGGTCTCGGCCCGGATGCGGGAATCGGCGAATGCCACGTCTTCCGGAATGTCCGGGTTGAGGTGGTGGCACACCATGAGCATGTCGAGGTGCTCTTCGATGGTGTTTCGCGTGTACGGGAGCGTGGGGTTGGTGGATGCCGGGAGCACGTTGGGCAGTCCGGCGATCTTGATGATGTCCGGGGCGTGCCCACCGCCTGCTCCTTCGGTGTGGAAGGTGTGGATCACGCGGCCGTCGATCGCCTTGATGGTGTCTTCCACGAATCCGCACTCGTTGAGCGTGTCCGTGTGGATGGCTACCTGCACGTCATATTCATCGGCTACGCGAAGCGACATGTCGATGGACGACGTCGTGGCGCCCCAGTCCTCATGGACTTTGAGGCCCACGGCGCCTGCGCGGATCTGTTCGGCCAGCGGCTCGATGGCAGAGGCGTGCCCCTTGCCCAGGAGGCCGATATTGATCGGGAGCCCCTCCGCCGCTTGCAGCATCCGCGAAATGTGCCATTTGCCGGGCGTGACGGTGGTGGCCTTGGTACCTTCGGCCGGTCCCGTGCCACCGCCCACCATGGTGGTGACGCCGCTGCACAGGGCAGTGGGGACCTGGTCCGGGGAAATGTAGTGGATATGGGTGTCAACGCCGCCTGCGGTGAGGATCTTGCCCTCCCCCGCGATCATCTCGGTACTGGCGCCGATCACGATGTCCACGCCGTCGGCGATCTGCGGGTTCCCGGCTTTGCCGATCTTGAAGATGTGCCCGTCCTTGAGCGCCACATCGGCCTTGTAGATTCCGGTGTAGTCGAGGACCACCACGTTCGAAATGACAGTGTCCGGGACGTCAAGGACCTGGTCCGAAGCTGCGTTGGATCCGGGCAAGCGGCCCTCGCGGGTCACTTGGCCGTTCTGCCCCATGCCGTCGCGCACCACTTTGCCGCCGCCGAACATGACCTCTTCGCCGTAGACCGTGTAGTCCTTCTCGATCTCAAGGAAAAGTTCGGTGTCCGCCAAGCGGATGGAGTCGCCCGTCGTTGGGCCATAAAGGTCTGCGTACTGCTTGCGCGAAATTTCAAAGCTCACTGGGCTGTCCCTTCTTTGCTGGCTCCGGGCCCTTCCGTGGCAGCGGCAGCGCCGCCGTCGTTCTCTCCGGTGCCGGAATCAAGCGATCCGTTGACGGCGTTCCGCAGGCCGTAGACCTCGCGGCTGCCAGCAAGGGCCACCAGTTTGACCGTCTTGGAGTCGCCGGGTTCGAAGCGTGCGGCCGTGCCAGCGGGGATGTCCAGCCGGCGGCCGTGGGCGGCCTTGCGGTCAAAATCGAGGGCCGGGTTCGCTTCGGCAAAGTGGTAGTGCGATCCCACCTGGACGGGGCGGTCACCACGATTGACCACCTCGACGGCGATTGCCTCGCGTCCGCTGTTGCACTCAATGGGCTCTGCTTGGAGCCGGTACTCACCGGGAATCATGGCGGCCTCCTAGCGGATGGGGTCGTGGACGGTGACGAGCTTGGTGCCGTCAGGGAAAGTGGCCTCAATTTGGACATCGTGGATCATCTCGGGCACGCCCTCCATGACATCCTCACGGCGAAGCAGCGTTGTCCCGTAGCTCATGAGTTCGGCGACGGTTTTTCCGTCCCGGGCACCCTCAATCAGTTCGTAGCTGATGATCGCGACGGCTTCGGGAAAGTTGAGTTTAAGCCCGCGGGATTGCCGACGCCGGGCGAGATCGGCCGCGACCACGATCATGAGCTTTTCCTGCTCACGGGGCAAAAGATGCATCGGTTCTCCTTAAAAGTTGTGTGCAGCAGAGGCGGACATCAGTTCACTCAAGACTCAGAAAAGCCGAGGACATCGGGGCAGCTACTACGGTTATAACGCCAAACGTCAGACGTATCCAGTTCGCGCATTCACCTCCCCTCCCGAACGAATTGTGACCAGCCTAAGCCGACCAGGTTTCAGCCAGATTTCCGCTACTGCTTCCTCAAACTTTCCTGGTCTTATGCTTCCTGACCTGCCACACGACAAGGATCGCCACCGCAACAACTGCCACCACGGCCGCGGCACCCCGGCCCACCGTGCGGGCCACTTCCTCGTATGAGTTTCCAGCCACAAAACCGAGAGTCACGAACAGGGACCCCCAAACGATGCCGCCGCTGAAGTTCCAGAATGCGAAGCGCCGGTACGGCATGCGGCTGAGTCCGGCCAGAGCCGGCATGACGGCACGGAAGAAGGCGGTAAACCGGCCCAGGAACACGGCGAGGCCGCCCTTGTCTTTGAGGAAGTCCTCGGCCCTTTGCAGTTGGGCACGTCTCTTGTCCAGGATCTTCAGGGCCATCACCCGGGGACCAAAGTGTTTGCCTATTTCGTAGCCCACGGTGTCGCCCGTGATCGCGGCAGTCACCACAATGGCGATCATGAGCCACAAGGGGAAGATTCCACGGCTTGCAATCACCCCGCCCACCACAGCCGCCGTTTCACCGGGGATCACAAAGCCCACAAAAATTGCGTCCTCGGCAAAGACGAGGGCGAAAACTATGCACCCGATCAGGAGCGGGCTGGTATTCAAGAGTCCATCCAAAAGGGCCTGCATGAAGAACAGTCTGGCAGTTGAAGGCGCACTTGGGCAGGAAGCGTCAGATCCCATTACCGTTGCTCGTTCGGTGCGGGCCCGTTGAGAATGGTGAGTGTGAACGACAGCTTCGCTGATGCGACCTCCCGCTTGTGGCACGCAATCGGCGCCGAAGATACGGAATTGGCGGCCGCTCAACTAACGACGACCGGGCCCCGGGCGGTCCTCCCGGCCGCTTTCGACGTGACAGGACTTGCGACGGGAGCGGTTGCCGCCGCGACGGTGGCCGCAGCGCAGTTCTTCGCAGCTCGCCGCCAGTCAAAGCAGCCAGCGGTGACCGTAGACAGCCTGGAGTCGTGCGCCGCGTTCGCGTCCGAGAGGCTGTTCACCCCGGTCGGCTGGACCCGGCCACCGCTCTGGGACCCCATCGCCGGCAACTATCGCGCGGCCGACGCCTGGATCAGGCTGCACACCAACTACGCCAGCCACCGCGCCGCCGTCGAGCGGGTGCTGGGCGCCAATGACCGCGAAACAGTTCAGGCCGCAGTGGCCGCGTTGTCCGCCGAGGAATTGGAGACGGCCATCGTGGACGCGGGCGGATGCGCCGCGGTCATGCACAACCGCGTCCAGTGGCTCGCCTCGGCTCCAGGGGCGGCGACCGCCGACGCGCCGCCGCTGACCGCCGTCGAGCGCCGCTCATCCGGTGCCCGCACGCCGGACGCCGTCGGGCAACTGCCCTTCGACGGCGTGCGCGTGCTCGATCTGACGCGGGTGATCGCAGGACCGGTCTGCACCAAATTCCTCGCGGGCTACGGTGCGGAGGTGCTGCGGATCGACCCGCCGGGCTTTGACGAGGTGCCGTCGCTACTGCCTGAGACCACGCTCGGCAAACGTACCGCCGCTTTGGATCTCACTGCCTCGACCGACCGCGCGACGTTCGAGGAACTGCTCGCGGGTGCCGATGTGCTCGTGTCGGGACTGCGGGCCGACGTCCTGAAACGCTTGGGCTACGACGACGAGGCCCTGACCGCCGTGAACCCCGGCCTGATCGTCGCCAGCCTGGACGCCTATGGCTGGGGTGGCCCGTGGCGCAATCGCCGCGGGTTCGACAGCCTGGTCCAGATGAGCTGCGGAATCGCCGACGACGGAGCCACCGCCACGGGCCAAGCGGAGCCGATCCCGCTTCCCGTTCAAGCTCTCGACCACGCTACCGGCTGGCTATTGGCCGCGGCCGTCGCCCGCGCTCTGACCCGACGACTCACGCACTCGACGTCCGCCCGCATCCATGGCTCACTCATCGGCACGGCCAACCTGCTGTACTCGCTGACTCCGCCGAACGGCCACCTACCCGTGTCCACACCAGAAGACTTCACCTTCATGGCAACCACCACCGCCTGGGGGCCGGCGCGCCGTGTGCCTCTTCCAGGGCGAATCGACGGCGTCCCCGTGCATTGGTCGCAGCCAGCCGGACCGCTCGGCCGTCACCCGGCCATGTGGGTCATGCCGTAGCAGGCCGTTAATGGGCCACCAAGCCATTTTCGCTTGGCACAAGTAACCCCCGGAACCGCACGGTTCCGGGGGTTTTGGGTGGGCCCTGTGGGGATCGAACCCACGACCCACGGATTAAAAGTCCGATGCTCTACCAACTGAGCTAAAGGCCCCTGCCGACTGTAGAAACAGCCATAAATACTGTACCTCAAGCTCAGGGGGCGTTTTGACACGGCCGACCCCCGCGCCGTCATGACCTCTTTTGAACCGGCCGCCGACGACGACGCGCGGCGACTACGGCGTGTCGGGGAGCCTGCGGATTCAAACAGGGTCAGGACGGAACGCACCCCCAACACCCACCGCAACAGCCACCGTTCAAGAGTGCACGAGCGAAGGCACAGGAGTAGCGTTGGGGCATGAGCGAACAATCGGGACCTCCTGTGTACGGTGGGGCAAATAGGCATCACAAGCCGAAACCCTTCGCGCCGATTGACTTCGAGCCGTTCGCCGGCGGAGCGGACCCCGCGCGCGTGTCCGAAGCCGCACACCTTGCGGCACAGGCACTCGTGCGGCGCGGCCGCGATAGCGACGATCCCAAGATCACCAGGCGCCTCGTGAAGCTCGCCGATGAGCAGGGCCTCGAAGCCATCGCCGAGATGTGGGCCGAGAGCCCGGCACGGTCCTTGCCCGGCGCCTTGTGGCGGCTCTATGCACTGCGCGCCGCCACCATGCAGGACTCCGAGCGCATCTCCGTGTACTTCAAGGCCGGACGGGACACCGCCCAGGTTTCACACGTTGTGGCGGGAGCCGCGGAGCCTCCGGGGGCCGACGAAATGAAGCAGATGGCGGACGCCATCCTTTCAGGAGCGTTCGACGGCGATTTCGACGTCGCGCTGGAACGCTCTGCCGCGTTTTGCCGCGTCGTCGCGCTCGGCCAAGCCACTTTGGCCGACAGCGCAGAACACTCCAATGAGGGTCACGCTAGCAAGTTGACCCGGAACTCGCACCAACTCGTCAAGACCGCTGAGGACCTTGAGCACGCGGCCAACGCATGGCGCCTCGGTGAGTTGGATTAGCGTGAAACATGAGGGTGAAGGGCCGCCGAAATCACTCCGAGCGCCAGCTGTCAAGGTTGACTTAGCTCGGCCGACGTAGAAAACTGAAACTGGTGTCGAACCGCGAAACCCCCGGGCTTCAACTTATAGCCGCTTCGAGCGGCCTACCGCCGAGAGGCGTATCCGGTTCGGCACCATTTTTATGCCTTTCGGCGAAGACGCCGCTCAGTCCCCGTCCACCTCGCCCCCCGGAAGCCAAATGAAGCTGCGTCTCTTCCCTCAAGAACCCGCCGGTTTGCAGTTGCTTTCGCAGATGGCTCGTCAGATTCTTGAGGCCACGGGGACGCTTTCCGAGATTTTCGGAGCCCCTGTCGCAGAGCACGAACGGCTTGTGGAAGAGATGCACGAACACGAGGCGAAATCTACAGATCTGCATTTCGCCTTGCTGACCCACATGCGCACGAGCTTCGTGAACCCGCTCCCGCGCGAGGACATGTACGCCCTTTCCCGCTTCCTCAACGAGGCAATGGAGAAGCTGGACGCCGCTGGTGAGCTCGTAGCCCTCTATAAGCTGGACCGGCTGCCTAAGCGCGCAGCGGATCAGTTGGAGATCATCAGCCGCCAGGCAGAACTCACGGTTGATGCCATGCGCCAGCTGGACGACCTGGACGAGCTTGAGGATTACTGGATCGAGGTCCTTCGGCTGGCCAAGCGTGCCGAGCGCAGCCACCGGACCTGGGTGGCAGAGATGCTCCGAGACATGAAGTCCGCACAGTTTTCGAGGAACCGGGACGTAGCCAACCAGCTGGTGGACGTCACCAAGGACATGCGCCGCGTCGCCACCCAGGTAGGCAGCATCATCGTCAAGGAAGCATGAGGTGATGGTCGCGTTCTTCGCCCTCGTGGTGACGCTGGCGGCTGGGTTCGCTTTCCTCAACGGCTTCCGCGACGTCTCCACCGCCGTCGCGCTCTCTGTGCGCACCCGCGCCCTCACTCCGTCTGTTGCCGTGCTTTTAGCGGCGGTTTTCAATTTTGCCGGCGTCCTGCTCAGCGGCGGTTTCGCGCTGATTTTCAGCCAATCGTGGGTGGTTCTTCCCCCGGGTATGAATGGGCTGACTGTACTCGCTGCGGGGTTGTGCAGCGCCATCCTTTGGGGAACCTACGCTTGGTGGCGCGGTGTGCCCCTCTCGTCAACCCACGCCCTGGTGGGAGGCCTGGCCGGTGCCGGAACTGCGAGCGGAGTCATGGGCGGCGGCTACATCAACGGCGTGGACAATATCATGCTGATCCAGGTGGTTCTGCCTCTGCTGCTGTCCCCCGTGATTGCCTTCATTGGCGCCTACCTCCTCGTCTGGCCCGTCACCTGGGCCGCGCGCTACACTCAGCCCGATGTTGTGCACGGCCGTTTCCGCCATGCCCAGTCTGTCTCGGCCGCTGCGGTGGCATTCGGCCATGGACTGCAGGACGGGCAGCGAACTGTGGCCGTGATACTGCTGGGCTCTGTGGCGGCAGGAGTGTCCGGCCACGATGACCTCCCGTTCTGGGTCATCCTCCTGACGGCTGTCATGCTCACGGCAGGGACGCTTTGTGGCGGGTGGCGCATCTCTTACACCTTGGGTTACAAGCTGACCAGGGTGGACCCGTTGCGGGGATTCGTGGCCCAGAGCCTGACCTCGCTCATGCTGTTTGTCGGTGCCATCGGGCTCCATTTACCGCTTTCCACCACCCACACTGTGACGTCAGCAGTGCTCGGAGCAGGAACCAACCAGAACTTTTCCGTCACTAACCGTCGGATGGTGCTGCGGATCCTGGGGTTCTGGGTCGCGACGCCGATCGTCACCGCCGCGGTGGCCTTCGTCCTTGGATTAGCCCTCTCGCCGCTGTCGCGCTGACGGGCGAGCCGCGCCAGGCACGCAAAAGCCCGACGGCGGCAGTCACCTTCCAAGGTGACTGCCGCCGTCGGGCTTTTCAGCGTCCAGCGGTTATCCGAAGCGGCCGGAGACGTAGTCTTCCGTGGCCTTCTGGGACGGGTTGTTGAAGATGGTGGTGGTGTCCGCGAACTCAATGAGTTTGCCCGGCTTGCCGGTGCCGGCAATGTTGAAGAACGCCGTCTTGTCGGAAACGCGCGCTGCCTGCTGCATGTTGTGGGTCACGATCACCACGGTGTACTCGTCCTTGAGCTCATTGATGAGGTCTTCGACGGCCAAGGTGGAGATGGGGTCCAGCGCGGAGCAGGGCTCGTCCATGAGGATGACCTGCGGTTCCACAGCGATGGCGCGGGCAATGCAGAGCCGCTGCTGCTGGCCGCCTGAGAGTCCGGAACCCGGCTTCTCCAGGCGGTCCTTGACCTCGTTCCACAGGTTGGCGCCACGGAGGGACTTCTCCACGAGCGCGTCGGCCGCACCCTTGGTGATCTTCTTGTTGTTCAGCTTGACGCCGGCCAGCACGTTGTCGCGGATGGACATCGTGGGGAACGGGTTGGGGCGCTGGAAAACCATGCCAACCTGGCTGCGGACAGTCACCGGGTCCACACCGGCACCGTAGAGGTTGTCGCCGTCGAGCAAGACTTCACCCTCGACGCGCGCGCCGGGCAGCACCTCGTGCATGCGGTTCAGGGTGCGCAGGAAGGTGGACTTGCCACAACCGGACGGCCCGATGAACGCCGTGACCGATTTGGCTTCGATGTTGATGTTGACGCCTTCAACGGCCAGGAAGCTGCCGTAGTAGACGTTCAGATCCTTGACGTCGATCCGCTTAGACATGGTGTTCCTTCGGTGCTGTGGTTGGAAGTTTGCAGGTGGCCTGATGGCTCAACGGCCGGCCTTGGGGGCGAAGATCCGGGCGATCAGCCTCGCGCCGAGGTTCAGGAGCATCACTAGGATGATCAGGACCAGCGCGGCACCCCATGCCCGCTGGCTCGACGCGTCCGGGTTGGACGGCGAGGTCGGGTTCAGGATCTGCGTGTAGATGAATGTAGGCAGCGAGGCCATCCAGCCGCCGAACACGTTGTTGTTGATGGTGGTCGCGAAACCTGCGGTGACCAAGATCGGTGCCGTCTCGCCAATCACGCGGGCAATCGCCAAGGTGACGCCGGAAGCGATGCCGGAAATCGCCGTCGGGATGACCACTTTGAGGATGGTGCGCCACTTGCGGACACCCAGCGCGTAAGCCGCCTCACGGAGCTCGTTCGGGACGATCTTGAGCATTTCCTCGCTGGAGCGGACCACAACCGGGATCATCAAGACTGAAAGCGCGACGGCGGCGACAGCACCGGTCTTGGTGCCCGGGCCGACCACGGCGAAGAAGAAGGCCGCGGCAAAGAGGCCTGCCACGATCGAGGGGATGCCGGTCATGACGTCGACGAAGAACGTGATGGCACGGGCGAGGGCACGATCGTTGCCGTACTCCACGAGGTAGATTGCGGTCAGCAGACCCACCGGCACCGAGATGACAGTGGCCAGCAGGGTGATCTGCACGGTGCCCAGCAGCGCGTGATAGATGCCGCCGAGGACCTTGGTCCCTTCATCGACACTCTTGTTGTCGAGGGCGCCTGTGACGCCGTTCATGGAGGTCGTCAGGAAGCCGGGCGTAATGATGCCCGGGATGCCATTCACGAGGACGGTCCAGATCACCGAGATCAGGGGCAGTAGGGCCACAAGGAATGAGCCGACAATGAGGCAAGTCGCGAGTTTGTCGCTCGCCTTGCGGCCGCCTTCTACGGCCGCGCTCCATCCGACCAGCCCGATCGTGAAGAGGATGGCGGAGACCAGGCCCCAGCCGAAGGCGTTGAAGCCGATCAGTGCAAGGATCGCTGCGCCGAGTACCAAGGCAACGGCCAGGACGACGTATGGTGCGAAGGCGGGCAGCTGGCCCTTGGTCAGGGCAGAGCGTTTGCGCACCACGGGGGCTGTGACAGTCATTAGTTGGCTCCCGAGAATTCTTTGTGCCTGGTGATGATCCAGCGTGCAATCATGTTGACACCGAGGGTGATGACGAACAATACCAAACCGGCTGCGATCAACGTACTGACCTTGAGTCCGCTGGCTTCAGGGAAGTTCAAGGCAATTTCCGCGGCGATGGTCTGGTTGCCGGACTGGATCAGGCTTGCGGTCAGAACGCCGGAGGAAAGGACCAGCGCTACGGCCATGGTCTCGCCAAGTGCACGGCCGAGGCCCAGCATGACGGCGCTTACGATGCCCGGACGGCCGAACGGCAGAACAGCCATCTTGATCATTTCCCAACGCGTCGCGCCGAGGGCCAGGGCGGCTTCCTCATGGAGCTTCGGGGTCTGCAGGAAGATCTCACGCGAAAGGGAAGTGATGATCGGCAGGACCATGACGGAGAGGACGATGCTCGCGGTCAGGATGGTCTTGCCGGTAGCCGAAGCCGGGCCTTGGAAAATCGGCAACCAGCCCATGGTGCTGGCCAGCCAGTTGTAGGCGGGCGAGATCTGGGGGGCAAGGAATGCCGCACCCCATGCGCCGTAGACCACGGAAGGAATGGCAGCGAGGAGGTCCACCACATAGCCAAGGCCTGAGGCAAGCCTGCGGGGCGCGTAGTGCGAGATGAACAAGGCGACGCCGATGGCAACCGGGGTGGCGATGACAAGGGCGATGACCGCGGCAATCAGGGTTCCCACCACGATCGGCCCAATGTAGGCGAAGAAGCCGTGGCCACCCTGGATGTCCGCAGGCGGAGCCACAAGCGCCGGAATGGCCTGGATTACAAGAAAAAGTGCGACGCCGAAGAGGACCAGGAGGATCAGGCATCCCGCGGCCAGGGTGGCTCCGGAGAAGACCTTGTCCCCGGCGCGTCCGGCACCTTGGGAAGTGGTCAAGGAGTTGGTGGTCACTTCACGATCCTTCAGATTCACTCAAAAATGGCCAAATTCCCCGCCCCGCCCGGTGATGTTTCACCGGTGCGGGACAGGGAACCTCGGTATTCAGGGTAGTGGCGCCGCGGTCCGCAGCACCACTACTCCATTGTGGTCCTTAGGCCTTGGCCTTGATGGAGTCAACAGCGGTCTTTGCCTTGTCCTGCAGCGCCTTGGAGAGCGGAGCGGACTTGGCAGAGCCGGCTGCGGCCTGCTGGCCGGCGTCGGAGACTACGTAGCTCTCGAAAGCCTTGACCAGGTCAGCGGTTTCCTTCTTGTCGTAGCTGGTGCAGACGACGTGGTAGGAAACCAGGACAACCGGGTAGACGCCGGCAGCGGTGGTGGTGCGGTCAAGCTTGATGGAGAGGTCGTTGGCAGCGCGGCCGGCGACGGGCTTGCCGAGTTCAACAGCCTTGGCGGCAGCGTCGGCGGAGATCTTGACGAAGTCCGAACCAACCTTGATCTGCGCGGTGCCGAGCTTGCCGGAGACTGCGGAGTCGTCGGCGTAGGTTACGGCACCCGGGGTGTCCGTGACGGTCTTGACGACGCCGGAGGTACCCTTGGCGTTCTCGCCCTTCAGGGATGCGGGCCACAGGCCAGCAGCCTTGTCGGTCCAGACGTCCGGAGCCGCGGCAGCCAGGTAGTCGGTGAAGTTCTGGGTGGTTCCGGAATCGTCAGAGCGGTTGACCGGGGTGACCTTGAGGTCCGGAAGGGTGACGCCGGCGTTCGTGGCGGCAATGGCGGGATCGTTCCAGTTGGTGATCTGGCCGCGGAAGATCTTGGCAACCGTGGTTGCGTCGAGCTTCAAGTCCTTGACGTTGGGGATGTTGAAAGCAACGGCGATCGGGGAGATGTACACCGGGACGTTGATGGCACCATCGGTGCCGCACTTGGTCTTGGAGGTGGCGAGCTCGGCGTCAGTCAAGTACGCGTCGGAACCTGCGAACTGAGCGGAGCCGTCGAGGATGGCCTTGCGGCCAGCGCCCGAGCCGTCCGGGGAGTACTGGACCGTGGCACCCGGGTTGGCCGAAGCGAAGTTGGTCTTCCAGGCGTCCATTGCGGCGCCCTGCGCCGAGGAGCCGATACCGGTCAGCGTGCCGGTCACCTTGACGCCCGCTGCAGACTGGGTTGCTGCCGGCGCGTTGGTTGCGTTGTCCGAACCGCAAGCGGTTAGCGCAAGGGCGCCGACTGCGAGGACCGCGATTGCCGCGTTGCGGCCGAAGCGAGTTACCTTCACTGGATGTACCCCTTCCAGGGATTATCTGATGCGTGCCGAGGGAGAAAGTCGGCCTACTAAAGATTTGCGTACGATTTTGTACCTTGATCGACGGTATGAGCCGCAGGTAACGGGACCGGCCGTCAAAAGTGAACGGCAGGTTAACGGCTGTTGACTATTGGCTTACATATGCAGCGTTGCCCTTGCGCTTAGTACGATATGAGGGATTAAGTGACACCCCTCACTTTTCCGCGGCGCCCGGCCTGCGACTTCCCGATGCCGTCGCCTGAATAGACTTGAGGCATGGCCGCCCCCCAAGGACTTTCAGCAAGCAAGAAATTCCTGCGGGCGCGCCTCCGCACCGGGTTTGTCCGCAGCCGGAACTCGCTGGTTCCAGCAATCCAGATGACCGTGTGTGCCGTGGGTGCCTACGCGTTCGCTGAATACATCCTGGGGCACAAGGGACCGCTTTTCGCCGCCACCTCGTCCCTGATCGCCCTCGGCTTCTCGCGGGATCCGCGGCTTCGCCGGGTCATGGAAGTCGGGCTTGGCTGCACCCTCGGGATAGTGATCGGCGATCTGCTGCTGCATTGGCTGGGCCCCGGGATCCCACAGGCCGCCGTCGTACTTCTTTTCTCCATCCTCTTGGCCCGATTCCTGGACAGCGGCACCATCTTCACCACGCAGTTGGGCCTGCAGTCACTTCTGGTGGTCCTGCTGCCGGCGCCGGAAGGCGGGCCGTTCACACGCAGCATCGACGCCGTGGTGGGCGGGGTCTTCGCGCTCCTGGTCACCATGCTGGTCCCCAAGGACCCGCGCCGGGAACCCCGTCAGGACGTCCGCAAGCTCCTGCACGAACTCTCCGAAGTTCTCCGCGAGTGTGCCGACGCATTGATTAACAGCGACTCGACCCAGGCCTGGCACGCGCTTATCCGTGGCAGGAATTGCCAGCCCCTGGTCGACCGGATGCGGCAATCCCTCAAGGCGTCCGGAGAGGTGGCGACCCTCGCGCCTGCGTACCGGAGGCACCGCGACGAGCTGACCATGCTGGAGGAGTCGTTGGATTCCATCGATCTCGCCCTCCGCAACAGCCGGGTTTTCGCCCGGCGGCTGACCAGCGCCATCAATCATGCCGCCCTGACGGACGAGGCGACGGACAGCATCTCCGAAGTCCTCCAGGAGACCTCTGCCGCCGTCGAGGAATTATCTCTCGGTCTCGCGGAAGTGCACGACGGCGCCCGCCGCGCCCACATGCGCGGTGCCCGGCAGGACCTGGCCGACATTGCCACCCGCCTCCATCCGAAAATGCTCCACGTCCAGAAACTCGAGGGCGAAACGGTGGTGATGCTCTTCCGCCCGCTCATGGTGGACCTGCTCGAAGCCGCGGGCATGGACCCCCTCGAGGCAAGGGACGTGCTGCCTCCGCTGCAGTGACGGGACTTGACTGTCCTACCCCTCCACTAGCCTTGTACGCATGGCTTCCAAGACCTCACGCACTTCCAAGACACCCGCGTACAAATGTGCCGAATGTGGGTGGACAACGGTCAAGTGGGTGGGCCGCTGCGGTGAGTGCCAGGCGTGGGGAACCGTGGAGGAAACGGGCGCCACGGTTGCGCGTACGACGGCGGCAACAACAGTTTTGGAGCCGGCGCGCCGCATTGCCGAGGTAGACGGCACCACGGCCGCCTTCCTGCCCACCGGCGTCGACGAATTGGACCGCGTCCTGGGCGGAGGCTTGGTCCCCGGCGCGGTGATCCTACTTGCGGGCGAACCGGGCGTCGGGAAATCCACGCTTCTCCTGGACGTGGCGGCGAAGTTCGCCCGCACAGGCCAGGACGTCCTGTACGTTACGGGCGAGGAATCGGCGGCGCAGGTCAAACTCCGCGCGGAGCGGATCGACGCTGTCGCGCACAGCCTCTATCTCTCCGCCGAAACGGACCTGGGGCAGGCACTCGGTCAAGTGGAGAAGCTCGAGCCGAGGCTGTTGATCGTGGACTCGGTCCAGACCCTGAGCAGCGCCGATGTCGAAGGCAGCGCGGGCGGCGTTTCACAGGTTCGCGAAGTGGCCGCGTCCATCATCGCCGCCGCCAAGCGCCGCAACATGACCACCCTCCTGGTGGGCCATGTGACGAAGGACGGCTCCATTGCAGGTCCGCGCCTTTTGGAGCACCTGGTGGACGTTGTGTGCCAGTTCGAAGGCGAGCGCCATTCCCGGCTCCGCTTGTTGCGCGCGGTGAAGAACCGCTATGGGGCCACGGACGACGTCGGCTGCTTCGACCTGAACGAAGGCGGCATCGAGGGCCTCGCGGATCCCAGTGGCCTCTTTGTCTCCCGGACACGCGAGCCGGTCTCCGGCACCTGCATCACCGTAACCATGGAAGGGCGCCGGCCACTGCTGGCCGAGGTGCAATCCCTTCTGGCCGAAAGTGCCAGCTCACAGCCACGCCGGGCCACCAGCGGCCTGGACAGCTCGCGCGTGTCCATGCTTCTGGCCGTGCTTCAACAGCGGGCCGGCTGCATCCTGCACAAGGACGACTCCTACGTAGCCACCGTTGGAGGAGTGAAATTGAGCGAACCAGCCACAGACCTCGCAGTGGCGCTTGCTGTGGCTTCGGCGAAGGCCCGCAAGCCGCTGCCGCAGCGGCTGATTGCCTTCGGCGAGGTTGGCCTGGCCGGCGAGGTCCGTCCTGTTCCCGGGATCAACCAGCGCATCCATGAGGCGCAGCGGCTTGGTTTCACGCACGCCGTGGTGCCCGCGAGTCCCAATGGACCGGGACCGGTTCCGGAGGGGTTCTCGGTCCGCGAGGTGGGGCATCTGGCGGAAGCCCTGGAGCTGCTGATTACGTAGCGGCGGGCTTGGCTTCGGAGTGTCGGGCGCGTCGGGTCGCCACGACCACGGGAGGATTGTCCCTATGACCAAAAGAAATGTGCTCATTGGGGGACGCCTCTTCTTTGCTCTCCTGACGCTTGTGGCCGTGGGAACGCAACTCACGGTCCACATCGGCTTGGGCTTCGACGCGTGGAACTTCTTCAGCTACTTCACCAATCTGTCCAACATCTTCGCTTCGGTGGTGCTCTTGGTCAGCGGCTATCGCGTGCTTGTTGGCAAGCGTCCCAGTGAGCTCGACGACGCCACGAGAGGCACCGCGACGATCGCCATGGCCGTGGTGGGGCTTGTGTTCGGTGCGCTCCTGGCGGGACAAGACCTCGGTTCCCTGCTCCCCTGGGTCAACTTCGTGGTCCACTACCTGATGCCGGTTGTCATGGTGGCCGACTGGTTGTTCCAGCCTCCGCGCTCCGCCCTGACTTTCAAGCACCTTTGGTATTGGCTGCTCTACCCGGTTGCGTACCTCACCTACAGCCTGATCCGCGGCTCGTTCGTGAACTGGTACGCCTACTGGTTCATCGACCCCGCACGCGCAGGCGGCTGGGGTGGAGTGGTGGTCTTCGCAATGGCGATCGCCATAGGATTCCTCGCGGTGAGCTTGGCCATGATGAGGTTGGGAAACAAGCTCGAGCGCCAGGTGAACTACTAAGGGCTCTCCACTAATAGGCCCGCTACAAAGCCCGCCCGCTACCTACCCCGCTTCTACCGGACATGCCCCCTGCACGAACCAGGCATTGGACATAACACCACCATGTCCAGTCCTCGGCTGGAACGAGGGGCATGTCCAGAGGCTTACTTCGTTTCCGGAGGGCTATTTCGCGGGGTTGTGCGTGCCGATCGGCACCAGTGTGAGCTTCGGATGGTTCTTCTCGATCCGGCGCAGCGCCCAGACGTCATTGAACAAGGCCAGGTATTCGCCGTCGGACCGCAACAGCACCTCGGCGCCGGGGACGTTCGCGAGCGCCGGCATGGCGTCCGCCGTCGAGATCCTCGCCATCGAGTACGGGAGGCGCTCCAAACGCATCGGAGCATTAAAGTCGTGGGCCATGCGGTCTTCCACCACTTCGAACTGCATGGGACCGACGGCGGCGAGGACAGGGGCCTGATCGCCGCGGACGTCCGAGCGGAGCACCTGGATGACGCCTTCATGCTCAAGCTGCTCGATGCCGCGGCGGAACTGCTTGAAGCGGCTGGGATCCTGCGACCTGGCCACCTGGAAATGCTCGGGAGCAAAAAGCGGGATGGCGGGGAATTCCACTTGCTGGTCCAGGAACAGGCTGTCGCCCACGCGCAGTGAGGATGCGTTGACCAAGCCAACGACGTCGCCGGGATAGGCCTCGTCGATGACTTCCCGTTCACGCCCGAACACCTGCTGGGCGTACTTGGTGGCGAAGGACTTCCCTGTGCGGGTCTGCGTAACCACCATCCCGCGCTCAAACACGCCGGAGCAGACGCGGATGAAGGCGACGTGGTCGCGGTGGGCTTTGTTCATGCCAGCCTGGACTTTGAAAACAAAGCCAGCAAAGGGCGCGTCAACGGAACGGGGCTCCCCGTCGACGTCCGGGCGTGGCGCGGCGGGAGGCGCGAAGTCCACCAGGGCGTCCAGGATTTCCTTGACGCCGAAGTTCAAGGCAGCCGAACTGAAGAGAATGGGCGTTGCCGTTCCGGCGTGGAAGCTCTCCACGTCGAACTCAAGGTTGGACTCAATCACGAGTCCGGCCTCATCGACGGCGTCGCTCCAGTTGTTGCCCTGGGTTTCCGCTGCCTCTTCCGGGGTGAAGTACTCGGTGATGGCGATGTTCGCGCCGGCGTTGTTGCGTGCGAACCGGGCGAATCGGTCGTTGCGCAAGTCCCACACTCCGCGGAAGTCGCCGGAAATGCCCACAGCCCAAGTCAACGGCATGGGCTGAAGCCCGGTGCGCTCCGTGATCTCATCCATCAACGCGAGGGCGTCCAAGCCCGGGCGGTCCCATTTGTTGATGACGGTGATGATGGGCAGATTCCGCTGCTTGCAGACTTCAAAGAGCTTCATGGTCTGCGTTTCCAGCCCCTTTGCGGCATCCACCAGCATCACTGCGCAGTCGACAGCGGCCAATACGCGGTAGGTGTCCTCAGAGAAGTCAGCGTGGCCCGGGGTATCCAGCAGGTTGATCACGGTGTCCCGGTAGGAGAACTGCAAGGCCGCGGAGCTGATGGAAATGCCGCGGTCCTTCTCCATCTGCATCCAGTCGGACACGGTTTCCTTGCGGTTGGCCTTGCCGCTCGACGCGCCCGCGGTACCGATGACTTTGGCATGCAGGGCAAGAGCTTCCGTAAGCGTGGACTTACCCGCGTCAGGATGCGAAATGACCGCAAAAGTCCGACGCCGGGAGGCCTCATGGTGAATCGCCTGGACTCGGGCGGGGCTCAGGACTTCTTGGGACACGGTGCTACTTTCGCTGCGATCTGGGCGTCGCCCGCGCTGAGGAATGACGGGCCAAACGTGGAATGGAGGCTGGATACGGGCCCTGCGCCGGCCGGGGGCCAACTCAGGGAGCGGCACGATGATGCGCCAGCCAAGATACCAAGTTTATCCCAGCCCGCGGATCTAGCCGAAGGCGGCTCCGGAAGGCGGCGTTTAACAGGATCGAAACGAGGTGCACAAACCCCCGAAATCACCAGCCGATAGCTTGAATTGACGGCGGTCCGGCTCATGAGAGCTGCGAAGACCTACCCGCCAGGAAAACACTCGATCAGGCCGGCGATGGCACGAAAGGACAAGGCACCAATGAAACCGGGGAATGACTTGTTCTACGATCCCTTCGGACCCCCCTCCGGTCCGGGCCCAGCCGCGAGCTCAGGCGCGAGCACCACTACGGGCACCGCTACGAGAACCGCTCCGGCCAGGAGCCGGCAGGGACACCGCCCGGACAATCCCCCGAGCGGAACCCAGCTTCCTGCTAGGCAGGTACGCCCGGATGCCGGAAGGGGTCCGGCGCGGGAAGCGGCGCTACTGAGTGTGCGACGCGACCTTGAGCGCCTCGCACGGCTCCGGACGGCTCCCTGAGGTCCCGGGAACCGAGCACAAAGTGGCAGTCTGGCCGCCGCCGTCGGACGCGTTTCGAAGCACCCGCCACATGACCTTCTTTGGGGCACTTTAAGGCTTGCCTGTGCGGTTCTTGCCGGTCTATACCTCTATCATTGAGCTTGCGGGAAACCTTGTACTTTGATCCTGCTGGCTCACTGCTGAAAACCGGCATAATCGCGGGCGTCTGCTTGCACCTTTGAAGGGAACACCTATGGCTCGGAGCCCCGAAGAATCGCTCAAGGCGACTCTGGGCAGGGTGGCCCCCGGAACGCCGCTTCGCGACGGCCTGGAACGCATCCTCCGTGGGCGCACTGGTGCCCTGATTGTCTTGGGTACGGATCGGACCATCGAGTCAATCTGCTCCGGCGGCTTTGAAATCGGCATCGACTTCTCCCCGACGCGACTCCGTGAGCTCGCGAAGATGGACGGTGCCATCATTTGCGACAAGGACGCAGGGAACATCCTTCGCGCGGCAGTCCAGCTTGTGCCGGACTCCAGCATCGAGACGCAGGAATCAGGGACGCGTCACAGGACAGCCGAGCGCGTGGCCATCCAGACCGGGGTGCCGGTGATTTCGGTCAGCCAGTCCATGCAGATCATCGCCCTGTACGTCAACGGTCTCCGGCACGTGCTGGAGGGCTCCGAGAAAGTCCTCGCGCGCGCCAACCAGGCCCTCGCAACCCTTGAACGCTACAGCGCCCGATTGGACCAGGTCACCAGCGCCCTCTCGGCACTTGAGATCGAGGCCATGGTTACCGTCCGGGATGTGGCAGTCACCCTGCAGCGCCAGGAAATGGTCCGGCGCATCGCCGAGGAAATCGCACAGTATGTCCTGGAGCTGGGCGAGGACGGCAGGCTGCTCTCCCTGCAGTTGGAGGAGCTCACCATGGGCCGTGGCCCGGGCAGCGACGTCATCATCCGCGACTACGCCGGCGCCGATGCCTCACCGGAGGAGATCGATGCCGCCGTCCAGGCCCTCCTTGACCTTGGCCCCACTGAGCTGATTGACCTCGGCAAGATCGCGGGCATCATCGGTTTCGCCGGGGGCATGGATGTGCTCGACGCCGGTGTGCAGCCCCGCGGGTACCGCCTCCTGTCCGGGCTGAAGTCGGTTCCGAAGGCCGTCGCCGACCGTCTGGTGGAACACTTCGGGGGACTCCAGAACCTCATGGCGGCCACCATCGACGACCTCATGACCGTGGACGGTATCGGCGACCAGCGCGCCAGGACCGTCCGCGAAGGGCTCAGCCGCATGGCCGAGGCCAGCCTGCTGGACCGGTTCCTCTAACCTTTCAACCCTGCATCAGCCCAGCAACGCAGCTCAGCCCAGCTGGAAGACGGCCTTGGTGCTCGCTTTATTTCCCAGGACGGCCTTGAACGTGTACGTGCCATTGGCCGGTTTGGCCGAGACCGCCCCGCAGCCTTCCAGCGTCCTGTTGCGCTGCCAGGGGAAATTGGCCGTCTCGCTCTTGCCCGGATCAATCTGCTTCACGAGGTCTTCGCCCTTCGCTTGGCAGTCCTTCGAAGAGAAAATCCGGTCTTCGCCGCTCATCACCAGGAACTCCATCTGGGACGTCCCAACGTTGACCTGGCACGGAGCGGTTCCGCCGTTGGTGATCTTCATGCTCAGCACCGGGTTCTGCGCTGCCGCATAGGCGGGTTGGTCCGTGGATGCGGTAACCGTCACGAGGTTTAGGTCGCAGACCGGGGTCGGAGAGGGGGTCGTCGTGGCCACAATGGGATCCGCCGAAGGAATCTGGACCACGGGGGCCGCGCCGCTCGGATCGTTCTTGGACGCACCGGAATCAGCCTTGCCTGCAAGCGAAGAACTCATGGCTACGGCCCCAGCCACGAGCATCGCCAAGACCACCAGCAGGGCACCAAAAACTACAAGCCTCCGACGGCGGTAAACGGCGGGACTCGACCGGCGCCTTTGCGGCCGCGCTGCACTCCTGGAACGGTTAGCGCTTGCGGTCCGGGCAGTGCCTTTCGCCGGCGGCGACGTGCGCGCCCGTGGCGGTTGCTTGCCCTTGTTGACCATTCTTCTAGGCTAGGCAACACTGGGCCGGGATGGCGTCGCACCACGCCGCCGAGGCCTGATCGAAGCCAGTATGACGTCGGTCATCCTTGGCTGGCTCCACTACAGTGGATGGCAGGAATCGGCCGCCATCAGGGCTTGCCACGAACGCCGACGGGGATCCACATGCTATTGCCAAGCGCCGCTGAACTTGCCGGCACCCACCACCTTTCGGACTTACACCTGTCCATGGACCGTTGGTTCTCCGAGGTGGCCCGGGTGCTGCCGTGGCGGTCGCCGGACTGCAGCCCGTGGGGAATTCTGGTCAGCGAGGTGATGCTGCAGCAGACTCCGGTAGTTCGGGTCTTGCCGGTGTGGGAAGACTGGATGGAACGCTGGCCTGAGCCTGCGGATCTCGCGAGGGAGCCCTCGGGTGAGGCCGTGCGACATTGGGGCAGGCTCGGCTATCCCCGCCGCGCGCTCAGGCTGCACGCGGCCGCCGTCGCGATTGTGGAGGATCACGGCGGCAAGGTTCCGGACACGCATGGTGCGCTGCTGAGCCTTCCCGGCGTCGGCGATTACACAGCAGCGGCTGTGGCCGCTTTTGCGTTCGGGCGGCGCGAAACCGTGGTGGATACGAACATCCGGCGCGTGCATGCCCGGCTCGTTTCGGGATTGGCACTGCCGGCGCCGTCGCTCACGGCGTCCGAGATGCGCCTCGCCCAATCCCTCATGCCCGACGACGCCCGGCTCTCCGTCCGGTGGAACGCCTCCGTCATGGAACTCGGAGCGCTGGTATGCACGGCCCGCTCCCCCAAGTGCTCCGACTGCCCTGTCCGCGGGTCCTGCGCGTGGCTTGCGGCGGGCGAGCCCGCGCCGACGTACACACCCAAAGGCCAGGCCTGGCACGGCACAGATCGGCAGCTCCGGGGTGCTGTCATGGCCGTCTTGCGCGTGGCCGCTTCGCCCGTCGCGCGGGAACTGTTCGAGCGCCCCGCAGCCGACCTCGGCTTCGCGGCAGACGGCATAGCGGTTCCCTTGGCTGCCCTGCATCGCTTGAATTCGGCCCCGGAGCAGCTGGAACGGGCGCTTGAGGGACTCCTGCGCGACGGTCTGGCCGAAATGCACGACGCCGGGCTGCGGCTCCCGGCCTAAGGTTCCCTTGACGCTGCTTCCTTTACATCTGGGCTTTCGCTCACACGCGGGCCGGCTTGCGGGCTAGAAGGTAGGCCTGCGGGGTTTTTTCATGCTTGCCGTCTGGTTCGCGAAGCAGTTGTGCTTCCACAACAAGGCCTGCCTGACGTAGGAGTTCCGCGATGCGGCCCGGCGGCAAGCGGTAGGCATCGAGGTCGATCTCGTGGCCATAGGCGAAATCCAGGTGCCGGGGTTCATCTCCCGCCTGAAACGCCAGCAGGAGCAGGCCGCCGTCCCGGAGGGCCCGATGGAATTGGGCGAACACCGCGGGCAACCGAGCCGGCGGAGTATGGATAATCGAATACCAGGCGACAATGCCACCCAGCGCGCCGTCCGCCAGAGGCAGGGCCTCCATGGAGCCTTCATCAAACTGCAGGCCGGGGTGATCCCGGCGGGCTACCGCCACCATCTCCGGCGACAGGTCGATGCCGAAAGCCGTGAGGCCAAGCGAGTCCAAATGCGCCGTAATCCGTCCGGGGCCGCAACCAAGGTCCGCAACTACCCCTCCTCCATCCGCCTCTACGAGTTCCGCAAAGGTGCCGAGCATGGCCCGGTCAAACGGCTTCGAGGCTAGTTCGTTGCGCAGGAGTTCGGCGTAGTCGGAGGCTACCGTGTTGTACGCGGCGCGGGTGGCATGCACGTCCGCGGGTTCAGTCATGCCCAGTTCCGTCATGCCCAGTTCCGTCATGCCCAGAACCCTACTGCTTCTTCGCGCGCTGACCGAGAAAGACCTACCGACCCTATTCACGGCTATCGGAAGACCCGAGATTTTCGCTGGCGGCCGGGGTGGGGATATGGGGTGTATCGAGAGGACTTCGAGCAGTGGTCGGAATTCCTGAGGCAATGTTGCGTTGGCAGCAAAGCAACGTGTACGCCGTGTGCCTTTGATCAGAGGGCGACAGGGTTATTGGCACCACCACCCCCGGCGATTTCGACTTGGGAAATGAGTCTGCGCGAGGTCCCAGCGGAAGGTTGGATTTACGGCGCCTACAATCCGAGGGCATCGGGCCCTCGCGACGTGTCCTTTCGGGGATTACTCGCGTGCCATGTTGGAGGCGCAGCGGTACTTCAAGTGGTTGCGCTGGAACCTGGCCTGCCCGCTGCGCGGCGACGCGCTCCCACCGGCAGTCATTGTGCCTAACGTGTGTCGCTCGGCCGGCGAGCCCGATGGCCGACGCCCGAAGGAATGCCCGAACACGCCTAAGCCCTGATCTTGTCAGTTGCTCGCGGTATATGGGGCTATGCATTTCTCAGGGCGGCATCCATGAGAAGAAAGAACAATCCTGAGGCAAAGGCAACCGTGATGGCGACGACGAGCAGATTCCCGAACCAGTCCTTCAACCCACGACTTTCGAAGCGTTTCGCGCGCCGTTCCAGACGCTGACTGCCTGGGCCGTGGATGAACCCGACATACGCGCACCAGTCAAAGAGGGAGGACCAGCTCCGGAGGAGAAGGACCCCTGACATGACGACAGCGCCGAGCAGCACAACGACGAAGAAGAAACTGTAAGGGGGGTCGGCTTTGAAGAGTTCCATTGCCCGGCCGATGAGGTCAGGCAGTTCTCTCAAGATTCCCGGAGGTGCGGGGTGTGCCGCCGATGCCGCTTCGACTTTCTGACTGATGGATTCAATGCTGTTGCCACGCCAGCTCTGCGTGGATACACCGATCCAGGAGTAAATCGCGGCTGCCACGGCAATCACAACCTCAACGACGGTTCCCACGGCTTGCCAGCTCCAGAGACCAGAGGCCGACGTTCTGCGCACGGCGATGAACAAAGTGACCAAAAGCCCGCAGGCCATGCCGGCGGTGAACCACATCAGCGGCACGCGGAGCGTGAGGAACAATGCGCCGGCAATGAGCGCCCCTGCCACTACGGCCACTATCTCTGCATGCTGGTCTTCGTCGGATTTCGCTCGTTGAGGGGAGGAAATGCTCATGTTCTGATGAACGGTAGTCCGGGCGTCAACGATTTGGACGTGGCCATCGAAGCTATCCCCGGCCACAACGACTTGGTTGCCGTCCCGGTTCCGGGCATACACTTTCTCGGCTGTTTGATGTCCCTTCTCCGGGCGCTTCCACCGTGTTTTTCGTGTGAGGAGACCGATCAGCGCTGAGAACACCCATCCGATGGCCGCAGCCGTGACGCTGGAGAGCGTACCGCTCCAAAAACTATCCATTGAACGTCCTCATATCTGCTAGGTATCGATCTTCTATTTCAACTGGCGGATGGTTTTGATGTTGAGCGCGATTGTCGCGGTGAGGATCATGATGATTCCTCCAGCGAGGAAGGTTCCTCGGAGGAACCCGGCATCGGCGAGGGCTCCGAGCAGCACGGTTCCGACGGGCTGGAGCACCAGCCCCCCGGTCATGAGGAGGGACATGACCCGTGATTGCATGTCTTTGGGTGCTGCCCGTTGAACGACGGAGATGTAGTACGTCATCGCTGCGGCGTTCAGGATTCCGCCGATGGCCAGGGAGGCGACCGCGCCTGCAAAAGGGACGAACGGCAGGATGGTCAGGAAAGGGGCCTGGATGATGTTTAGCCACAGAACTGCCCTGACACTGCGCAGGGATTCGCTTTTCATGTAGGCGCTTGCTACCGATCCGATGACGGCGCCGGCTCCGTACCCGGAGAGCAGGATCCCCATGGACAGGCTTCCGCCGGACTGCTGCGCCAGAAGGGGCAGGCCCACGTAAAGCTGCCCGGCAGTGACAAGGTCGGTGACCGAATCAACGCAGAGCAGCGCAAGCAACCATGGGGTGGCGAGTGCATATCTCAGTCCGGCCATGGTGGATGCGAGCAGACCGGCGCGCTTCTGAAGGTCGGGTAGTTGGCCTTTTGTGGTTTTGCGGGCTGCAGCGAGGACGGATGCAGAGGTGAGCGCACCGAGAAGGAAGCTGGCGCTGTTGACGGCGATCGCCGCTGCAGCGCCGAGCAGGGCGACGGCGATACCGCCCAACAGAGCCCCGAAGAGTTGCGATGAACTTGTCACCGCGCCAAATACGCTGTTTCCCTTTTCGAAGTCCCTTTCCGCCAGGAGTTCCGGGGTGAGCGACCGCAGCGCGGGGCTGAAGACCCCGGAAATGATGCTGCTGCAGAAACTGATGCAGACAATCGCCGGATAGCTGTACCCGGCTTGCAGAAGGACAAGAAGGGCTATGGCACCTGAGAGGAAAAATCTTGCGAGGTCACATCCGAAGATGGTTTTCAACGCTCCGTACCGGTCTGCGATTGCCCCGCCGAAGACGGTGCCCGCGAGGGTTCCTAACAGTCCGGAGGAGGTGATGACAGAAACGCCGATGGCACCGTGCCCGCTGTTCAGCGCCCACATGGCAAGTGCGATCATCTGGAACGGGCCGGCGAACTTCGAGACTGCCTGCCCGCCCCAGGTGAAGTAGAACTGTTTCCACAGGGAGACCTCGACTCCCGCGTGTTCGGCAACCTCGGCGGTCGACATGAGTTTATGCCGCTGCTTGCTGGCGGCGCTTGTCCAACACGGTCTCTATGTGCTCGAACAGGCTATAAAGCGTTTCGCAGTGCACGGTCTTGCGTGAGAACCCGTCCTTTTCCGAGTAGCGGGTACTGATGCGCCCTCCGCCGCAGATGTCCAGAAACTTACAGCCGGAACATTCTTCCGGAACGAGCAGTTGCTGGTCCCGGCAGAGTTGGAAGAACTCATGATTGTAAAGATCATCGAAGGAATCGCGGTAGATGCTGAGCCCGAGCTCAGTCATTCCGTCGGCGCACGCCCGGAAGTTGTCTGTCGGCTGCATGGAACCATCCGTTTCGAGGACCGCAACGTTGACCGGCGCGAAGCCGAACTGGTCGCTGTAGCTCGGAAGTCCGGCGACGGCCCGGATGGCGTCCTGGAAGAACCGGATACTTACTTCGGCGTTGTCCTCCTGGATCCACGCATCGAAGATATCGATCACCAGGTCCTTGTGCGCGTAGCCGTCCAACGGAGCATCCAGCGGCTGGACGTAGTTGGCCTCCGGAAGGACAAGATTGATGGTCTTCACCCCCAGGCCACGAAGGTGCTCGTAGATCAGCTTGCCATTTTCGAAGGGGTTCAAGACGCTGATGGTCCCGACCTTGAGGCCTTTGTCGCCGAATTTTTGTGCAGACTTCAGTCCCCGGATTACCCTGTCGTAGGAGCCTCTTCCGGCAAGGTCGACTCTGGCTGAATCGTGGGCTTCACGGGTGCCGTCCAGGCTGATGCCGACGTTGACCGAGTATCTGGCCAGCAGCTCGGCCCACTCATCGTTAAGCGTGACGGCGTTGGTGGTGATCTTTCGGTGCGTGGTGATGCCGGCGGCGTCGATCTTGTCGAACTGCTCCATCATCCACAAATAGTCCTTCTTGGGCTGAAGAAGTGGCTCGCCGCCGTGGAGGGTCAGATGGATGTCGGAGATTCCGTTGGCGAGGCAGTGTTCGATGATCTTGGGAACTGCGTGTTCGATGGTCTTGCGCGGCATAAAGCGGGGCCGGTTCTCAAACGACGTATCCTGCCCGTGGTAGAAGTAGCAATACGAGCAGTTCAAATTGCACCACTCCACTGTCTTGATGATGAACGTGTCGATTCCGCTGCCTGCACCCATGGATTTCACCTTGCTAGTTGGATGTCCGGCCCGGGCGGAAGACTCTTCGACTCCCCCGCCGAGGCCGGACTAGGACTACTGCCGTGGAGGATTACTCGCTTGAGAACGCCCAGGCGGTGATCTTGTCGTTGGACTCGCCGAGTGCCTTGGTGATGATTTCCATGTGATGCTCCGTTTCTTCATTGATTTTGATGACTCGCCGAGGCCAGCCGCTTTGGTACCGGCATCTGACCCCGACCCAGGACAGCGCCCCGGGTCCGGGTCAACCTTCATCGCGTTCCGGCCACGAGTGGCCGCCCCCAAATCCAGCTCTGAAGACGCCTGCAAACAAATATTTGCATAGATTTATTTGCAGACCAAGCTTTGCAAAGGAATTTCCTTTGGAATGGTAAGTTGTGTCTCATGGACGTCTCTGGCATGGATCAAGAAAGCTTTGTCGCTGGCCAGCGACAGAGCCGGATCATGGGTTCGGCTTCCCTGAAAGCCCTCGCGCACCCGCTAAGGATCGAGATTCTGGAGGTGCTCACGGTCCAGGGATCCCAAAATTCCTCCAGCCTGGCCACACTCCTGGGCGAGTCCAGCGGAGTGACGAGCTATCACCTCCGTCAACTTGCCAAGCATGGATTCGTGCACGAAATCGAGGGCAAAGGCTCCTCCCGGGAACGCTGGTGGGAGCGTTCCCGGGGGTCGGTGGGGTTGGATACAGGCGAGAGCTCCGAGACGCCGGCCGACGACGAGACCGTTCGGATGGTCGCCAAAGAGTTCGCCCAACGGCGCACGGAAGCGCTGATGGACTTCCTCGACAATGCCTGGCAGGTCACCGACGGCGAATGGAAGGACGCCGGGGTCATCACGACCTTCAACCTGCGGATGACACCGGGGCAACTGGAAAAGCTCGCAACACGTGTCCGGGACCAGATCGCAGGTCTAGCCGCGGAACTGGACGAGGAAGGCGAGCAGGAAGGCTCCCGCCCGGTCCAAATACACTTCAACGCCTTCCCGCTGCTCCCCAACCAACAGCACCGAAATCAAGCCTGAGTCAGTACCCGACGATGCCAGCCACGGGCGCTCCGGTTTTTTGGGCGTCTGCAACGCCTTGTAGCGGCCTTGCGCCGTGAGGTCGCGGAGCTGCAACGGTCCGTAGATGTCTGTAACGATGTGCCTGCCAGTTGCCGAAATGGCGGTCCGGGAAGCCGCCGCAGGAATACGCTCAAATTATGCGAAGGTTGTGGGCCATAATCGCATTGATCACGACGGCGCTCGGTTCGGGATGCCAGCCTCAAGTGACCGTGTGCCCGGCAATTGCAATGGCCCCGGTGGTGTCCCTGACCATTGCCGCAGAGTACGCGCCCACCGTCAAAACCGTGCACTTGAAGGCGTGCCAGGACGGGAAATGCCGTGAGGCCGATTTGGAGATGCGCCCAGGCAGCGTGTCAGTTCCTCAATCCTGTAGTCCCGAACCCGAGGGGGCGTGCTCAGCCGTTTCGTCGCCGGATGGCACACGCTACGGTTTCCTGAACATGGGGACACTGACGGCGTCGCTCATCAATGCCGAGGTAACGGGTTCCGACGGCAACGGTGGGTCCCTGCCGGTCAGGACACTGGATTTCACGCCCAAGAGCGCCAAACCCTGGGGCGAACAGTGTCCCACTGTCATCACGGCAAGCCTGTTGCTGGACGCCAACGGTCTACGCCAGGCATGAGCCCCAGGACGCTCAAAACCGGCAGGAGCCACCTCTGCGCTCCTTTTCCTGGAGCCACCTCAGATCTCCCCGAAGCCCTGTTCCACGAGTCGCCGGACGTAATTCACGGCTTTCGACGCATCTTTGCCCCAAGCCTCGACCCTGAGCTTGCCGCCCTGACCCACGGCAAGGCTCATAAGTTCCATGATTGATGTGCCATCGACGCCGTTAACCGTTGCCTCGACGTCAAGGCCGGCCAATCCACCCGCAATTTTCGCCGCAGGCCTGGCGTGCATTCCCATGGGGTTGATGAGCTCGAATTCGTCGCTTTCCGCCGGCTCACCCCGGCCTTGGGATTGAGCCGACCCCGCGGCGTCAAAAGTGGGCTCCGGACCGAATCGAATCGATTCTGCAGCGGCCTTCACGCTGGCGGCCTCGGCCCCACCTTGGGTGGCCACGGCAGCGGCAACCAGGCCTTCCACCAAGGGGGCGTCGGCAAGGAGAACCCTGTCCGGCTCACTGCAGAACTCCACCGCTGACTCCGCCGTCATGACTGCGGAGCCAAGGTCCGTCAGCACCACCACCCCGTCCCCGGAAGCCTCCGCAAGTCCGGCCTCGAATGCGGCGATTGTTCTCTCCAGGTCAGTGCCAATCCGGCCATCATCCGTTCCACCCACCGCGTAGAACCTCACATTGGGGGCCATCTGTGCGGCCAATTCCACCGCGCCTTCCGCGATCTTCCGGCTGTGCGAGACCACCACCAAGGCCACCGTCATTCGGCGGCCCCCTCGGGGAACCCCGCGGCGGTGGCCGCTGCTCGCAGCAGCAGCGCCGAAGACGCAGCCCCGGGATCACGGTGGCCTGCGCTGCGTTCACCGAGGTAGCTTGCCCTGCCCTTGCGCGCCACCAGGGGATCTGTTGTCACGGCGCCAACCTCGGCAGCCTCGGCTGCAGCTGCCAGCACGGCCACGGCATCTCCGCCGGCCACTAGGACCTCATCCGCTGCTTCGACGGCCGGGGACCACGCATCCACCATTGTTTTATCGCCCAGTTCCGCCTTGCCTCGGGCGACAATTCCGTCACGGGCCGCGGTCAATGCTCCGGCGAGCGCCGCAGCGTCGATCTCCGAGCTCTCTCCGAGTGCCGTGGCTGCCCGAAGGTACGCGGTTCCGTACAACGGGCCGGCTGCCCCGCCCACCTTGGACATCAGGGCCATCGCCGCCAGCTTCAGTGCTGCCCCAGGTGTTTCCGGCGGAGTTTGGGCAAGCTTCTCCATGACGGCCTGGAATCCGCGGTCCATGTTTTCGCCGTGGTCCGAGTCGCCAATCGCACGGTCCAACGCAATTAGCTCCTCGCGATGCTCGGACATGAGCCGCGCGGAGAGCGTCAGCCATTGAACCGCCCAGTCGACCCCCAGACGCACAGTCACATCCCCCAACGCAGGGCCGGAGTGTGAACGGGCGCATCCCATAGTGCTGTCAGTTCGTCATCGAGCCGCAGCACCGATATGGAGCAGCCCTGCATCTCAAGAGACGTGACGTAGTTGCCCACCAGCGAGCGTTCCACTTTGGCTCCTCTTTCGGCGAGGATCTGGGCCGCCCGCCGGTAAACAATGTACAGCTCGCTGAGGGGGGTACCACCCATGCCGTTGACGAAGAGCAGCACTTCTTCCCCGGCTCTGATCGCCAGGTCGTCCAGGACGGGATCCAACAAACGGCCAGTGATGGCGTCGGCGCTCTCCATGGCGATCCGGTGCCTGCCAGGCTCACCGTGAATCCCTATTCCGATTTCAATTTCGTCGTCAGCAAGCTCAAAGCTAGGCACCCCGGCATGTGGGACGGTGCAGCCGGACAGGGCCACACCCATAGTGCGCACGTTGCGGACAACCCCTTCTGCCACTCCCGCGACGGCGTCCAGCGAATCCCCCCGTTCGGCGGCCGCTCCGGCAATCTTTTCCACCAGCACGGTGCCTCCCACGCCGCGCCGGCCCGCCGTGTACAGCGAATCCTCCACCGCGACGTCGTCATTGACGAGAACCGTGCGGACGCTGATTCCTTCGGCCTGGGCCATCTCCGCCGCTGTCTCGAAATTCAGGACGTCACCGGTGTAGTTCTTCACGATGTGCAAGACGCCGGCCCCCGAATCGACTGCCGCAGTGGCCGGAATGATCTGGTCAGGCGTGGGCGAGGTGAAGACGGCACCCGGCACGGCGGCGTCGAGCATTCCGTGCCCAACAAAACCGGCATGAAGTGGCTCATGGCCGCTCCCTCCTCCCGACACAAGCGCCACTTTGCCGGCCACGGGCGCACCTTTTCGGACGACGAAGATGGGATCCGTATGGACGTCCACGAGCTCGGCATGGGCCATGCCAAATCCCTCGACGGACTCGTCCACCACGGAACGGGGATCGTTGATGAGTTTTTTCATGACGTGCTCCTGGGGGTGGCTGGTAGGTGATTTGACCCTACTACCAGCGCCCCGGGCACGGTAGGGGAATGGTTCCGTATGTGGAAAGCTGCGAACCCGGAAACGCAGAAGGGACAGCCCCCAATGGCTGTCCCTTCTGAAACGTTCCGGTTTGCACCTTGTTGGTGGGCCGGCGTTAGTGCGCCCGCGTTAGTGCGGCGGCCCGCCAACCATCAATCGGCCGGTACTGGGGTCCTGGGCAGTTGCGCCCTTGGCCAACGAGTCCGGCCAGAGGTTCGTGCACGCTTCCCGCATGCAACCCCCGGTCCCCCGCTTGCGCGACTCCGATGCGGAGCCAGGGCGCGGCATGTCTATCTGGAAACCTGAAAAGTCCGGAAACATAACGTGGTACTTCATTTCTCGCCTCCACAGTATGGTTGGCTCGCCGCAACCGAGCCTCGACCAGTTTATCCATCAAGTTGATATACGTAAAGACTTGATGCCTAGGACATTACGGAACCCGCGAGAAATACCGGGGCTAGAGGAACTTGATCATGCGGGTGTTGCCCAGGGTGTTCGGCTTCACGCGCGCCAGATCGAGGAACTCGGCAACGCCTTCGTCATGGGAGCGGAGCAATTCCGAATAGACCTGGGGGTCCACTGCCGTTTGGTCCGCCATGACTTCGAATCCGTGGCGCTTGAAGAAGTCCACTTCGAACGTCAGGCAGAAAACCCGGGCAACGCCCAAGGCGCGCGCGTCCTCCAGCAGCTGCTGGACAAGGACGTGGCCCACGCCCTTGCCGCGCCAATTGTCGTCCGCCGCCAAGGTGCGCACCTCGGCCAGGTCCTCCCACATCACGTGCAGAGCGCCGCAACCGATTACCTCACCGTCGGACGACTCGGCAATCCGGAACTCCTGAAGGCTTTCGTAGTAGGCCACGGTTTCCTTGGCCATCAGGATTCGTTGCTCTGCCAGCGGCGCCACAAGCCTTTTGATCGCGGCAACATCACCGGTACGGGCAGGGCGGATACTGAACGTCGAAGTCACAGCCCAATCTTACGAGGCGAGGGGGGCCGGGACGGTTACCCCCGCGTTCGGGGCGACTTTCCGCACCAGCCTCCGAGCCGGAGGCGCCTATATCCCCAGTTCCTCAGGAACGGGGACGTCTTGCCCCAATACCTGCTTAGCCAAGAAGTGCTCCACCACGCCGTACCAGACCTTGGCGTGCTGTGGCTGCAGGATCCAATGGTTCTCGTCCGGGAAATACAAGAAACGGTGTTGGGTCTCGCCGTTGTCGTCGGCAGGCAGCCCGGAACTGGAGAGCAGTTCGTACCAAAGCCTCAGGCCTTCGCCGATAGGCACCCGATAATCCTTGTCGCCGTGGATCACCAGCATAGGCGTATTGATCTTTCCAACATGGAGATGGGGCGAATTCTCCATAGCCATCTCTGCGGTCATTTCCTTGAGCCAATACTGCGAAGCGTCCGTGGTGGGGCCGAACTGGTCCAGGGCCCACAAACTGGCGTGCGTCACGATCGCTTTGAAACGGTCCGTCTGTCCGGCCACCCAGTTGGCCATGTATCCGCCGAACGACCCACCCATCGCGGCAGTCCGCGTCTGGTCAATCTCGGGCCGCTGGATCACCGCGTCAGTGATAGCCATGAGGTCCGTAAACGGAGCCTTGCCCCACTCACCCCAGCCGCGCTGGATGTATTTTTGCCCATACCCGGTGGACAATGCGGGGTCGGGCAACAGTACGGCGTACCCCTTCGACACGAGCAACCAGGGGTTCCACCGCCAGGTCCAGGCATTCCATGAGCCCAGGGGTCCCCCGTGGATCCACAGCAGCAGGGGCGCCGGATTCGCCTCCGAGGCCCCTTCCGGCAGCGCCAGGTAGGCCGGAACCCGCGATCCGTCCGCCGCGGCCGTCTCCACCCGCTCCAACGAACCCTTGATCTTGGGGCGCTGGGCCGGCGCTGGGAGGCGCTCCACTTCCCCCGTCACGAGGTCGATCCGCACGGCTTCCGCCGGGAACTCGTAAGAGCTGCGCAGCGCGAAGGCGCTCAGCCCGTCCGGGGAAACCACGACGTCGGTGTACGCCGACGCGTCCTGCGTCACCTGGGTGACGGTACCGTCAGCGACGCTGGCCCGGAAGACAGGGGCGGCGCCGTCGTCGTCGGCTGTGACGAGGAGCGAGCGCGCATCGGGAAGCCATGCAGCGGGACTTCCCCAGCGGTCCCAACCGGGCGCGAGCGGCTCAAGGTCAAGGGTTTCTCCGCTTGCGACGTTCAAAACGTGGAGCTTGACCTGGGGCGCCTCCCCGGGGGTGCTGTCACTTTCACTGACGACCGCGATCCTGCTGTTGTCAGGGCTGACCGGGCCCGGGAAATAGCTCATCCCCTCATGGTCCAAAAGCACCTTGAGGGAGCCAGAGGCGACGTCGACGGCGGCGAGGACAAAGCGCGTATCGGCCTTCGCGAGCGGCTTGGCCAGGCTCGTGTAGATCGTGTTGCCGTCGGGGCTGACCACCGCGCGGGTGTTGCGGAGGTTGCCGCCGACGTCGGGAGTCAGATTGCGCAGCTTCAGGGGCGCAGTAGCGTCCACGGTCGCGGGCTTTCCGGACTCAGCCACGTCCCCGTTTTCCACGGCAAACAGCCTGGGCTGAGCTGGGCCCAGATCGGCGTCCCAGTAGCGAACCGGGTAGCCGGTGTGCAGAATGGCCGCCACCTTGTTGTCCTTGCGGCTCTTGCGCCGTTCCTCATCATTTTCCTCATCGGTGGAACCGGCCAGGACCGAGGCGGTCACGAAAGTGGCATCAGCGGCTGACGCGGCCATAACGCCCCCAACGCCACCCGCGCGGGAGTGCACCACCCGGGCCTCCCCGCCGTCTGCCGGGAGGAGCCACAAAGCGCTCACAGGATCGGCCTCAGGGCTGTCCGGGTCGGGGCGGGCCGAAGTGAAGTAGAGGTCACCGTTGGCGGCAAACACCGCGCCGGTCTCGCCTTTGGCGCTGCGCGTGATGCGGCGCGCATGCCTCTTCCCCGCAGGATCGAGTTCCCAAAGAGCCGTCACGTATTCCGTTCCCTTGGCGTTGAGGGTGGAAACCGTGGTGACCAGGCGGCTTCCGTCCGGGCTAAGGGCCAAGCCGCCAACCCGGGGGATGGCCAGGTAATGGTCGAGATCGTGGAAAGGAGTTTCGGGTTGTGTGCTCGGGGTCTCTGAGGCATTCGAATCCATGCTCCGATTCAACACGCAATGTGGGCCAGATCACAGAAGGTTCACTGAGAGTGAAACAGTGCTTTCAGATATTACGGGGGTTTACTCAAAGCCCGTTCGAACCTCGGAGTTCGGGAACGCAAAAGCCCCGTCCATTCCTTTCGGAACGGACGGGGCTTTTGAGTCGGAACTTAGGCGCTCGGAGCGATTTCCGGGATGCGCGGTTTGGCATTGCCTGCGAACGTGAACTTGGCGTCGTCTCCTTCGCCGTCCACGTCGACCACCACTATGTCGCCCGTGTGCAGTTCGCCGAAGAGGATCTTCTCGGAGAGCTGGTCCTCGATCTCGCGCTGGATGGTGCGGCGCAGAGGCCGGGCACCCATGGCGGGATCGTAGCCACGTGTGGCCAGGAGCACCTTGGCGGCCGTGGTGAGTTCGATACCCATGTCCTTGTCCTTGAGGCGTGCCTCGAGGCGCGTGACGAACAGGTCGACGATCTCGATGATCTCGTCCTGCGTGAGCTGCGGGAACACCACGACGTCGTCAACGCGGTTGAGGAACTCGGGGCGGAAGTGCTGCTTGAGCTCTTCCGTGACCCGTGCCCGCATCCGGTTGTAGCCGGTGGTCGTGTCCGTGCCGGACTGGAAGCCGGTCGCCACGCTCTTGGAGATATCGCGCGTTCCCAGGTTCGTGGTCATGATGATCACGGTGTTCTTGAAGTCCACCACGCGGCCCTGGGAGTCGGTCAGGCGACCATCTTCCAGGATCTGCAGCAGCGAGTTGAAGAGATCGGCGTGGGCCTTCTCCACTTCATCGAACAGCACCACGGAGAACGGACGACGGCGGACCTTCTCGGTCAGCTGCCCGCCCTCTTCGTAGCCGACGTAGCCCGGAGGGGCCCCGAAGAGACGCGAGACCGTGTGCTTCTCGGAGTATTCGGACATGTCCAGCGTGATGAGGGCATCCTCTTCACCAAACAGGAATTCGGCGAGGGCCTTGGCGAGTTCGGTCTTGCCGACGCCGGTCGGGCCGGCGAAGATGAACGAACCGCCCGGACGCTTGGGGTCCTTGAGGCCTGCACGGGTGCGGCGGATGGCCTGGGAGAGGGCACGGATGGCCTCGTCCTGGCCAACGACGCGCTTGTGCAGCTCGTCTTCCATCTTCAGCAGGCGCGAGGACTCTTCTTCGGTGAGCTTGAAGACCGGGATGCCGGTTGAGTTCGCGAGAACTTCGGCAATCAGGTCTTCGTCTACCTCGGAGATATCGTCCATGCCGCCGGACTTCCAGTTGCGTTCCTTTTCGGCACGCTCGGCAATGAGCTTCTGCTCCTTGTCGCGCAGCGAGGCGGCGCCTTCGAAGTCCTGGGCGTCGATGGCCGATTCCTTCTCCATCTTCACTGCGGCGATTCGCTCATCCATTGCCTTGAGCTCCGGCGGAGCCGTCATGCGGCGAATACGGAGGCGCGCACCGGCTTCGTCGATCAGGTCGATCGCCTTGTCCGGCAGGAAGCGGTCCGAAATGTAGCGCTCGGCCAGCGTTGCCGCCGAAGCAAGGGCGCCGTCGGTGATCGTCACGCGGTGGTGCGCTTCGTAGCGGTCACGCAGGCCCTTGAGGATCTCGATCGCATGCGCGACGGAAGGCTCCTTGACCTGGATCGGCTGGAAGCGGCGCTCCAGGGCGGCATCCTTCTCGATGTGCTTACGGTACTCATCCAGGGTGGTGGCACCGATGGTCTGGAGTTCACCACGGGCAAGCATCGGCTTGAGGATCGACGCGGCATCGATGGCACCCTCTGCCGCACCGGCGCCCACGAGGGTGTGGATCTCGTCGATGAAGAGGATGATGTCGCCGCGGGTGCGGATTTCCTTGAGGACCTTTTTCAGCCGCTCTTCGAAGTCACCGCGGTAGCGGGAACCAGCCACCAGGGAACCGAGGTCGAGCGTGTAAAGCTGCTTGTCCTTGATGGTTTCCGGGACGTCCCCGCGGACGATCGCCTGGGCGAGGCCTTCGACGACAGCGGTCTTGCCGACGCCGGGCTCGCCGATCAGGACGGGGTTGTTCTTGGTGCGGCGGGAGAGGACCTGCATGACGCGTTCCATCTCCAGCTCGCGGCCGATCACCGGATCAAGCTTGTTTTCGCGCGCGGCCTGCGTGAGGTTGCGGCCGAACTGGTCCAGCACCACCGAACCGGCAGGAGTGCCTTCCTGCTGGCCAGGTCCCGAGCCAGGGCCTGCGGCTTCCTTACCCTGGTAGCCGGAGAGCAGCTGGATGACCTGCTGGCGGACCCGGTTGAGGTCCGCGCCAAGCTTGACGAGCACCTGCGCGGCAACGCCTTCGCCCTCACGGATGAGGCCCAGCAGGATGTGCTCGGTGCCGATGTAGTTGTGGCCGAGCTGCAGGGCTTCGCGGAGCGAAAGCTCAAGTACCTTCTTGGCGCGCGGGGTGAAGGGGATGTGACCGGACGGGGCTTGCTGGCCCTGGCCGATGATCTCCTGTACCTGCTCGCGGACGCCATCGAGCGAAATGCTCAGGGACTCAAGCGCCTTGGCGGCAACGCCTTCACCCTCGTGGATCAGACCCAAGAGGATGTGCTCGGTACCGATGTAGTTGTGGTTGAGCATGCGTGCCTCTTCTTGGGCAAGCACAACAACGCGACGGGCACGGTCCGTAAATCTCTCAAACATTTCGCCACACTCCTAGCTACGACGTACTTTGATGCTACGTGGCAACGCAGGAATTTTGGGGCGTGTTCGCCACAGGGGAAACATGGGCGCACCGGGAATAAGTTCACTCACGCCATGGAGCGTCGTTGGCGCGGCTTTGGTGGACTAAACACCATGCTCTACGGCGAAGCGGGGCTTCCCCCTCCCGCCGTCGCGGGCCGCCTACCCGCCGTCGTTGTACTCAGCGAACACCGTGGCTTCATACCCGACATTCACAGCCTGCCCCATGCCTTCCGGTGAATAGAGCAAGCTGGTCAGTCAAACTGATACCGGCAGCCGGACGAAACGGGTGGGGAAAATGACAATACCCCGGCCGCAAGGCCGGGGTATTGATACTTCGTGTCAGGAATTGGCCTTCTGGTACGCTTCCTGAATTTCGGCCTGAATGCGGCCACGGCTGTTTACGGTATAACCGTTCTCACGTGCCCATTGACGGATCTGTGCGGAGTCCTGGTTTCTTCCTGCGGCAACGCGGCTGCGCGTTGCACGACCGGTCGAAGTTTTACGCGCTTTGGCTACAAACGGCCCGAGAGCTTCCCGCAGCTTGCCAGCGTTGGCGCTGGACAGGTCCATTTCGTAACTGACTCCGTCAAGGCCGAAACGGACAGTTTCATCCGCGGCGCCCTCATCCAGGTCGTCAACGAGGATAATTTTGACTTTCTGTGCCATGAAAAGACTCTCTTTTGGAGGGGGCCGGATATGCAGAATAGCTGAACTGCTAATTAAACATTATCGTCCAGGGCATGGCACATCGTCAAAGCCTCTATTAAATCTTGGGGAGCGGACCCGGAAAGAGCTATTTGGCAGGCGTTGAACCGTCGCCCGCCGGGTTCGCAATTCCGAAACCGGCTTCTTCCTGGGCTCGTGCTTCTGCTTGGCGCTCTGATTTGTCCGCGTTGAAGATAGCCTTCATCGCAAACCAAAAGAGAAGGCCGACAACAACGGACGGCGCAAGAACGGCAATGTATTCCATAGTCAGTGCCCTTCGGGCTTGAGGAGTGGGAACAAGATGGTTTCCCGGATGCCTGCTCCGGTGAATAGCATGACCAAGCGGTCGATGCCCAGGCCTATGCCGCCCATGGGCGGAGCACCGTACTCAAGGGCTCTGAGGAAGTCCTCGTCCAACTGCATGGCCTCGACGTCGCCGGCGGCCGAGCGGCGTGACTGCTCAGTGAGCCGTTCGCGCTGGATGACGGGGTCGATCAGCTCTGAGAAGGCGGTGCCGCGTTCCATGCCACCGATGATGAGGTCCCAAGCCTCGATCAGGCGGCCGTCTTCCCGGTGCGGGCGGGCAAGGGGCTGCGCGGAGGGCGGGTAGTTGTAGACGAAGGTGGGATTGAGCAGCGTGGGCTCGACGATCTCGCCGAACAGTTCGACCACCAGCTTTTCGGCATCCCACTTGGGATCCACCTTGACTTCGTGCTTGGCGGCAATCGCCAGCAGTTCCGCCACCGTGGTCTCAGGCGTGATCTCTTCGCCAATCGCCTCGGAGAGCCCTGGGTAGACGGCAACCCAGGCCCATTCGCCGTCGAGGTCGATCTCTCCGGCGTCCGTCTGGATGGTTCGGGTACCCACGACGTCGGCGACGTTGAGGATGATTTCCTTCATCCGCTCGGCCATGACGAACTGGTCTGCCCAAGCCTCGTAGCATTCCAAAGTGGTGAATTCCGGGCTGTGGGTGGAGTCGACACCTTCGTTACGGAAGACGCGCCCCATGTCGTAAACGCGGTCAATTCCGCCCACTACGGCACGCTTGAGGAAGAGCTCGGTGGCGATGCGCAACGTCATCTTCTGGTCGAAGGCATTCATGTGGGTTTCGAACGGACGGGCCGTAGCACCACCGTGGATGAGCTGCAGGATGGGCGTCTCCACCTCGACATAGCCGCGGCGGTCCAAGGTGTCGCGCACCGAACGGGTAATCGCTGCACGGGTGTAGACCATCTCCCGGGCTTCATCGCGGACCATCAGGTCCACGTAGCGCTGCCTGACGCGGGTCTCCTCATTGAGTTCAGCATGCAGCACCGGCAGCGGGCGCAATGCCTTGGAAGCCATGGACCAAGAGTCGGCCATGACGGACAGCTCGCCGCGGCGGGATGAAATGACCTCGCCCTTGATGAAAACGTGGTCTCCGAGGTCCACCAGCGCCTTCCAGTCCGCGAGGGTCTCCTCGCCGACGTTCGCCAGGCTGAGCATGGCCTGCAGACGTACGGCCTTCCCGTCTACCCCGCCTTCCTGGAGGGTGGCGAAGCAGAGCTTGCCGGTATTGCGCACGAACACTACCCGGCCAGTGATGCCCACGGTGTCGCCGGTGGTCTCGTCAGCCTGGAGATGCGCGTACTTCTCGCGGATCTCGGCGAGGGAATGCGTCCGCTCGACACCCACCGGGTAGGCCTCGGCACCGCGTTCGATCAGCTTGCTGCGCTTTTCCATGCGGATACGCATCTGTTCGCTGGCGTCGGCGGGCTCGGCGGCGTTGTGCGGGGCTGGGGTGTTTGCGGAAGTCACAATCCCCAAGTTTACCGGGGATTCCTTGGAGTTCCCTACCCTCGCCCACGGCGACCGGCGACATAGACTCGGGCCTTGGAGACATGGACAGTTGAGACGGACGACGACGGCGGTCACCTTGAGGTGCACTCCTTCCGTCCCGGGGCCGCGGCCTCCATTCCCGGCGCGCCGAGCGCGGCTGAGGGAGCCGGCGTCGTACTTGTCCACGGCACCTTGGTGACCGATTCCCTCTACTGGCCATTCGCCAGGAACCTCAGTGTCCTCCTTGGCCGGCCGGTGCATTCCTACAACCGGCGCGGCCGCGGCCGCTCGGCGCCGCAGCCGCCCGACTACTCTGCCGCGACCGAGACCAACGACCTTCTTGCCGTGATGGAGGCCAGTGGCTCCACGGATGTTGTTGGGCACAGCTATGGCGGATTCGTGGCACTCCAGGCAGCCCTGCGAGCACCCATGTCACGGCTCGTCACTTACGACGCGGCAGTTTCCCTGTCCGGCAGCCTGAATGGGCGCTGGCGTCCGCAACTGGAAGAAGCCGTCACAGCTGGCCAGCTTGACCATGCATGGGCGCATTTGGTCCAGGGGCTTGCTACCGCCGGTCCGATTTCCTATTTACCGCTGGGAGCGCTGCGGGCACTCAGCATCCTCTCCGCCAAGACCAGGTTGGGATCCGAGATGAGGGAACTGTTGCCGACGGCGGTGTCCGAGATGCGCGCGATCATCCAGGCCGACTCGCACATCCAAGACTATGCGGCGATGAAAACGCCGACCCTGATGCTTAGTGGCGGCTGGAGCCCGTCCTACTTTGCCGAAACCGGCCGGCTGCTCGCCGCCGCCATCCCGGTGGTGGACTTCGCGATAGTCCCCCTGCAGTTCCATGAGGGTCCCCTCCGGCCGGGGAGGCAGCTCGCGGTGAGGATCGCCCGCTACCTCGCCAAGGCCCCGGGGACGCCGACTGCGGCACCCTAGGATGAAACGATGAGAGAACGTGAGGTCCCTACGCCCGACGGCGGCAAGCTGGCCTTATACAGTTACGGCACCGTGGACGCGCCTGGAGAGCGCCGCGTCGTGCTCGTTGGCGGCGCATTCCTGACCGCACTCATTTACCGCCCCTTTTCCATGGCGCTGGCCAGTGGACTCGGCGAGGGCTGGGCGGTTGACGTCTACGACCGCCGAGGCCGGGGCAGCTCAACGGAGCTGCCCCCAAACTACTCAATGGCCACGGAGATCGCGGACGTGCGCAGCATCATGGACGCAACGGGCGCCAGAAACATCCTTGGCCACAGCCTCGGCGGATCCGTGGCACTGAACGCCGTCCAGGAGTTTGCAGGAACAAGCTACGAGCCGAACAAACTTGCCGTCTACGATGCCGCAGTCAACATCGACGGCAGTATGGACACGGGTTGGCTGGACGGCTTTGCCCAGTCCGTGGATAGCGGAAATGTGGGACATGCCATGGCTCGGTTGAAGAGGGGCATGCAGCCCGGCAGCGCCTTGGCCAGGGTCCCGGAGCCCATCTTGGCAGGTCTCATGGCCATCGTCTCCCGGACGAAAGTCAACAAGGTCCTCAAGGAACTCATGCCAACGGGCGTGGCCGAGCTCAAAGCCGCCTACGACGAGGCCGCACACCCCCGGGACTTCTCCGTCCTGCCTCGAAACACGCGGTTCATGGTGGGTAGCAAGAGCCCCAAGTACTACAAGGTGACCGCCGAACGGCTGTACGCGGCAGTTCCTGGAAGCTCGCTGGTGGTATCGCCAAAAGGCTTCCACGGATCCATCCCGGCAGCGGTGAAGGAACTTGTGGCGGACATCTCCAGCTATTTCAAGGACTGACGGAACCCTGCGGCTCCGTTAGGCTCGAAGCATGACGCGCGAGAACATCACAACGGCCGACGGCGGAACCCTCGAGCTATTCACGACGGGCGGTGACCTGGCGACTGCCGGCTCCGGCGTCGTCGTCGTGCCTGCCTCCATGGTGACCGCCGCAGACTACTCCAAGTTTGCGCAGAAGCTCAGCGCCGCCCTTGGCCGCCCAGTACACACTTTCAACCGCCGGGGCCGCGGCGAATCGTCACCGCAGCCGGACGACTACACCCTCGACGTGGACATCCGGGATCTTGCCGAGATCATGAAGCACACGTCTTGCACCGATGTCTTCGGGCACAGCTTCGGAGGCGCAGTGGCGCTGCACGCGGCACGCACGCTGCCCGTGGAGCGCCTGGCGGTCTACGACCCCGCAGTTTCCGTCAACCACAGCGTGAAGGCCGGGTGGACGAGCGAATATGAGCGCGCGACGGCGGCTGGAGACTTTGACCGAGGGCTCGCAGTGCTGGTGAAGGGCGTCGAAACCGAGGGCGCCTTTGCGCGCATGCCCCTCTCCATGCTGACTCTCGTCAACAAGCTGACGTCGGGCACCCCCATGGGTAAACAAATGCGCGAACTCATGCAGGCCGGAGTACGCGAGATCAAGGCGGTCATCGCCGCCGACATGCCCGCAGAACCATTCCTGGAGCTCCCGTTGGAGACGCTCATTGTGGTGGGCGAAAAGAGCCCGGCATACTTCGGGGTAGCGTGCGGTCAGATCCACGACGTCCTCTCCGGATCGAGCTACACCATCCTCCCCGGCCACGGCCACGACGGAGTGATCCGGGCACCCGACAAACTCATCGCCGAGCTTTCCGACTTCTTCTCGGGCTAGCCTGCGGTTCCTGCTCAAGGTCCTGGACCGACGCTCGCTCACCTGTGGGGCATTCCGGCGGGATGCTCGCTCACCTGTGGGGCCTTCCGTGGGGATGCTCGTGCGGTTTTGGGGGCTTCCGGCGGGATGCTTCCGGTGTGGCGGGGTGTGTGTTTAAATGCGGGAGACCCCCCAACCACCGTGGTGGCTGGGGGGTCTCGACCTGAATGGTTGTCCGGCGGTGTCCTACTCTCCCACACCCTCCCGGGTGCAGTACCATCGGCGCTGTGGGTCTTAGCTTCCGGGTTCGGAATGGGACCGGCGTTTCCCCCACGCTATGACCGCCGTAACCCTGTTACCCCGTCACCGCCGCCCCCGCGGGGGGTGGTGGTGTGGGAAGACTGGTTACAACATTGTGGTGTTGTTATTCAGTTGTGTTTTGTTCCGGAACGGTTTGTTGTTCGGGAACCACATAGTGGACGCAAGCAGTGTTTGTTTGTGTGGTGTAAGTTGTCGGCCTATTAGTACCGGTCAGCTTCAACAGTCTTTGGTCCTGTCTTCCACATCCGGCCTATCAACCCAGTGGTCTGGCTGGGGGCCTCTCACACACAAGGTGCATGGAAATCTCATCTTGAAGCGAGCTTCCCGCTTAGATGCTTTCAGCGGTTATCCCATCCGAACGTAGCTAATCAGCGGTGCACTTGGCAGTACAACTGACACACCAGAGGTTCGTCCGTCCCGGTCCTCTCGTACTAAGGACAGCCCTTCTCAAATTTCCTGCGCGCGCAGCGGATAGGGACCGAACTGTCTCACGACGTTCTAAACCCAGCTCGCGTACCGCTTTAATGGGCGAACAGCCCAACCCTTGGGACCTACTCCAGCCCCAGGATGCGACGAGCCGACATCGAGGTGCCAAACCATGCCGTCGATATGGACTCTTGGGCAAGATCAGCCTGTTATCCCCGAGGTACCTTTTATCCGTTGAGCGACGGCCATTCCACAATGTACCGCCGGATCACTAGTCCCGACTTTCGTCCCTGCTTGAGATGTCTCTCTCACAGTCAAGCTCCCTTGTGCACTTACACTCGACACCTGATTGCCAACCAGGCTGAGGGAACCTTTGGGCGCCTCCGTTACTTTTTAGGAGGCAACCGCCCCAGTTAAACTACCCATCAGGCACTGTCCCTGACCCGGATCACGGGCCGAAGTTAGATGTCCAAAGTGACCAGAGTGGTATTTCAACGATGACTCCACCCGAACTGGCGTCCGGGCTTCAACGTCTCCCACCTATCCTACACAAGCCACTCCGAACACCAATACCAAACTATAGTAAAGGTCTCGGGGTCTTTCCGTCCTGCTGCGCGTAACGAGCATCTTTACTCGTACTGCAATTTCGCCGAGTTTATGGTTGAGACAGCGGGGAAGTCGTTACTCCATTCGTGCAGGTCGGAACTTACCCGACAAGGAATTTCGCTACCTTAGGATGGTTATAGTTACCACCGCCGTTTACTGGGGCTTGAATTCTCAGCTTCGCCTTGCGGCTAACCGGTCCTCTTAACCTTCCAGCACCGGGCAGGAGTCAGTCCGTATACATCGTCTTGCGACTTCGCACGGACCTGTGTTTTTAGTAAACAGTCGCTTCCCCCTGGTCTCTGCGGCCCCGATCCCCTCCCACCAGCAAGTGGTGTTCAAGGTTGGGGCCCCCCTTCTCCCGAAGTTACGGGGGCATTTTGCCGAGTTCCTTAACCATAATTCTCTCGATCGCCTTGGTATTCTCTACCTGATCACCTGTGTCGGTTTGGGGTACGGGCGGCTGGGACCTCGCGTCGATGCTTTTCTAGGCAGCATAGGATCACCGGATCCCCCCTCGCGGGGGTCCCGTCAGATCTCAGGATCGTCATCAAAGACACAGCGACGGATTTGCCTATCGCTGACCCTACATCCTTAGACCGGGGCAACCATCGCCCGGCCCGGCTACCTTCCTGCGTCACACCTGTTAATACGCTTACCTCCCGGGATCAGGTCCCGCGCTCGGCCAAAACCCGCACACCACAAGGGTGCTTGGGCAGGCTCCGGGCGGTTAGTATCCCCCGCTTGGCATGGGCGGTCCTTCGCCGGTACGGGAATATCAACCCGTTGTCCATCGACTACGCCTGTCGGCCTCGCCTTAGGTCCCGACTTACCCAGGGCAGATTAGCTTGACCCTGGAACCCTTGATCATTCGGCGGACGGGTTTCTCACCCGTCTTTCGCTACTCATGCCTGCATTCTCACTCGTGTAGGCTCCACCGCTGGTTTACACCGCGACTTCACCGCCCACACGACGCTCCCCTACCACTCCAGACGACTGAACCACGAAGGCTTGTCTACTATCTGAAATCCACAACTTCGGCGGTGTACTTGAGCCCCGCTACATTGTCGGCGCGGAATCACTTGACCAGTGAGCTATTACGCACTCTTTCAAGGATGGCTGCTTCTAAGCCAACCTCCTGGTTGTCTTCGCAACTCCACATCCTTTCCCACTTAGCACACGCTTAGGGGCCTTAGTTGGTGGTCTGGGCTGTTTCCCTCTCGACTATGAAGCTTATCCCCCACAGTCTCACTGCTGCGCTCTCACTTACCGGCATTCGGAGTTTGGCTGACGTCAGTAACCTTGTAGGGCCCATCGGCCATCCAGTAGCTCTACCTCCGGCAAGAAACACGCAACGCTGCACCTAAATGCATTTCGGGGAGAACCAGCTATCACGGAGTTTGATTGGCCTTTCACCCCTACCCACAGCTCATCCCCTCCATTTTCAACTGAAGTGGGTTCGGTCCTCCACGACGTCTTACCGTCGCTTCAACCTGGCCATGGGTAGATCACTCCGCTTCGGGTCTAGATCACGCCACTACGATCGCCCTGTTCAGACTCGCTTTCGCTACGGCTACCCCACACGGGTTAACCTCGCGACGTAACACTAACTCGCAGGCTCATTCTTCAAAAGGCACGCCGTCACAGTTACTTGTGATTACTCACGACTGCTCCGACGGATTGTAAGCACACGGTTTCAGGTACTGTTTCACTCCCCTCCCGGGGTACTTTTCACCTTTCCCTCACGGTACTGGTCCGCTATCGGTCATTAGGAAGTATTTAGGCTTATCAGGTGGTCCTGACAGATTCGCACGGGATTTCTCGGGCCCCGTGCTACTTGGGATCCTCTCCAGGCGGCACACAACATTACGGTTACGGGGCTCCCACCCTCTACGGCCGGCCTTTCAAGACCGTTCACCTATGTCCATGCTCTCACCCCACCGGTCCGGCAGAACCAGCACGGAAAGTCCCACAACCCCGCCCATGCAACGCCCGCCGGCTATCACACATGGAACGGTTTAGCCTCATCCGCGTTCGCTCGCCACTACTAACGGAATCACTCTTGTTTTCTCTTCCTGCGGGTACTGAGATGTTTCACTTCCCCGCGTTCCCCCCACGCACCCTATGTGTTCAGATGCGGGTCACCAGATCACGCAAGCGCGCCTGGCGGGGTTTCCCCATTCGGACATCCTGGGATCAACGTTCGGTTATCAACTCCCCCAGGCTTATCGCAGATTCCTACGTCCTTCTTCGGCTCCTAATGCCAAGGCATCCACCGTGTGCCCTTAAAACTTGACCACACAAAGATCAAAAACATTTCGAGAGAACCACGGAAACCAACCACCCCGCACACCCCCGAAGGATGCACAACACGGCCGGATCCAGGTTCATCAAAAAGAAATTGCTGTAGACACAAACAAGCCCGAAAGCCTGCCCGTGTCAGATGCTCGCGTCCACTATGTAGTTCTCAAACAACAACCCCGTACCACACCCCCCGCACCAACCACCCCCACAAAAGAGGACAGCCGCCACGCACGGCAAATGCAGCCAGGAAACCAGAAACACCAAACCCGCACCCCCGCACCCCCCGCAAGGGGGCCCGCGGGCCGCGGCCCTGTTGCCTCAGGACCCAACAGTGTGCCAAACACGAAAACCGGCCCTCCCCCACCCGCACCGTTCCAGGACACCCCGCCCCGCAAAAGGACAAGACAACCGTACTAGGGGCGGAAAAGGAAACCACCGGCCGCTATCTGCTGATATTCCACCCATGAGCACCCACCGCAGAACAGACGCCTGCGCAATGGGCTTTGCTTCCACCCACCCCCGCACCATCCATGCGGACAGCGACAAGAGGCGGAGATGGTGCTCCTTAGAAAGGAGGTGATCCAGCCGCACCTTCCGGTACGGCTACCTTGTTACGACTTAGTCCCAATCGCCGGTCCCACCTTCGACGGCTCCCCCCACAAGGGTTAGGCCACCGGCTTCGGGTGTTACCAACTTTCGTGACTTGACGGGCGGTGTGTACAAGGCCCGGGAACGTATTCACCGCAGCGTTGCTGATCTGCGATTACTAGCGACTCCGACTTCATGGGGTCGAGTTGCAGACCCCAATCCGAACTGAGACCGGCTTTTTGGGATTAGCTCCACCTCACAGTATCGCAACCCTTTGTACCGGCCATTGTAGCATGCGTGAAGCCCAAGACATAAGGGGCATGATGATTTGACGTCGTCCCCACCTTCCTCCGAGTTGACCCCGGCAGTCTCCCATGAGTCCCCACCACTACGTGCTGGCAACATGGAACGAGGGTTGCGCTCGTTGCGGGACTTAACCCAACATCTCACGACACGAGCTGACGACAACCATGCACCACCTGTAAACCGACCGCAAGCGGGGCACCTGTTTCCAGGCGTTACCGGTTCATGTCAAGCCTTGGTAAGGTTCTTCGCGTTGCATCGAATTAATCCGCATGCTCCGCCGCTTGTGCGGGCCCCCGTCAATTCCTTTGAGTTTTAGCCTTGCGGCCGTACTCCCCAGGCGGGGCACTTAATGCGTTAGCTACGGCGCGGAAAACGTGGAATGTCCCCCACACCTAGTGCCCAACGTTTACGGCATGGACTACCAGGGTATCTAATCCTGTTCGCTCCCCATGCTTTCGCTCCTCAGCGTCAGTTAATGCCCAGAGACCTGCCTTCGCCATCGGTGTTCCTCCTGATATCTGCGCATTTCACCGCTACACCAGGAATTCCAGTCTCCCCTACATCACTCTAGTCTGCCCGTACCCACTGCAGAACCGGAGTTGAGCCCCGGTCTTTCACAGCAGACGCGACAAACCGCCTACGAGCTCTTTACGCCCAATAATTCCGGATAACGCTTGCGCCCTACGTATTACCGCGGCTGCTGGCACGTAGTTAGCCGGCGCTTCTTCTGCAGGTACCGTCACCCGAAAGCTTCTTCCCTACTGAAAGAGGTTTACAACCCGAAGGCCGTCATCCCTCACGCGGCGTCGCTGCATCAGGCTTCCGCCCATTGTGCAATATTCCCCACTGCTGCCTCCCGTAGGAGTCTGGGCCGTGTCTCAGTCCCAGTGTGGCCGGTCACCCTCTCAGGCCGGCTACCCGTCGTCGCCTTGGTAGGCCATTACCCCACCAACAAGCTGATAGGCCGCGAGTCCATCCAAAACCGCAAAAGCTTTCCACCAACACACCATGCGGTGGCCGGTCATATCCGGTATTAGACCCAGTTTCCCAGGCTTATCCCAGAGTCAAGGGCAGGTTACTCACGTGTTACTCACCCGTTCGCCACTAATCCCCCCGGCAAGCCAGGGATCATCGTTCGACTTGCATGTGTTAAGCACGCCGCCAGCGTTCATCCTGAGCCAGGATCAAACTCTCCGTTGAAGTAAAACAAAAACAGACACAACCACAACCACCGGAAATAACGGCGGAAGAGCTGCACAAAATTTGAAACCAGCTGTAAAAAACCAGCCCCGCACCACGGAGGTGACACAGAACCAGCCAAAACAACCAATTCATAAAAACAAATCGGTATCAACAAACTTGGCACACTATTGAGTTCTCAAACAACAGACACACCCGACACCACCCACACCCACAAACAGGGTCCAGGATCGCTCCGGAGCAACTTCCCAAAGTTACCCGAATCATCACCGTCTTGCAAATCAGTATCTCAACCAATTTCAGGGTAAATAATTCGAATTCCTTCGAATTGCGGCGCACAAAGCACTAGCCGTTTCAGGCTCAATTCGAAAGGGTTGGCCACCCGCGGTTCCCAGCTCTAGGCTGTCTCCCTCGCGGCGACTTAGAAGACATTACACGGCTTCCGCACCCCGCGCAAATCCAGCAATGATGCCCCGATATTTACCACGGGTTCAGCTGCCTTTCCGTGCGGCACAACCTCGCTACGATCACCAGCGACACTAGCAGCCGGCACGGACCCTTCCGGCCGGACGCCTGCGTCTTTGCGCATCCTTAACTGACCGAGATCACAATCGATGCCGGAAGGAGCCGGTCAACGGTGGCGGTCGCTAGGTTTTGGGCATGAGCTCGTCGAAGCCGGCGGGGTGGAGGTTGGAGCTGATCGCGACGGAGCGTTTTTCGTAGGCTGCGTCCACGACCCGGTAGAGGCCTTCGGCGGCGTCCGTGGCCACCGGCAAGAGGGCTATATCGTCGATGACCACGAGCTCGGCGCGCGGATCCTGGCACGGCCCGGGTGACGCTGTCGTCGGTGCGGTGGGCCCGGATCAGGGCTCCGAGGTCTTCGAGCCGGAACCAGGCGACGCGCATCCCGGCTTCGACGGCCTGCTGGCCGAGGGCTTCGAGGAAGAAAGTTTTCCCCGTCCCGGAGGGTCCGCAGACGACCAGGTTCTCCCGCCGGTTGATCCATTCCAGGGTCCGTAAGGCCTGCTGGGTCGGGCCCGGGATGGAGGACGCTGCGGGGTCCCAGGCGTCGAAGGTCTTTCCGGTCGGGAACCCTGCTGCCTTGCGGCGGGAGGCGAGCATGGACCGGGCCCGGCCGGCGGCTTCCTCGGTGAAGAGGGCTTTGATGACCTCGGCCGGTTCCCAGCGCTGGGCGCGGGCGGTCGCGATCAGGTCCGGGGCCAACGCCCGGGCGTGGGGCATTTTCAGGGACCGCATCAGGGCCTCCAGGTCCGCCGGCAGCGGCGGAGCCGCAGTGTTGGTCGTGTTCACGGGGCTCATCGGGCCTCCTCCGGGGTGGTGTTGGCGGTGGGGTTCAGGGCGGGGGTGCCGATCGCGGCCCACGCAGCAGTTCCCTGGGTGAGGGAGGTCGCTTCGTTGGCCGCGTGGGTGGTGGTGCGGCGGATGTTGGCGTTCAGGATCGAGGCGAGGTCCGGGTGCGCGAACCGGCCGTGCAGGGCGGCGTCGCCCAGGGCCCGGTCGACGTTGTCGGTGCCGGCGATTTTGGCCAGCGTGACGGCTTTCAACCATTTTCACGTTCATCCTTGCGGTTCCGGCCGCTGCGGCTTCGATCAGCCAGGTCCTGGCTCCTTCGCCGATGGCCAGGAACGCAGCCTCGTCCGCGCTGCGGGCCCTGACCTCATAGTCGCCGGGGACCTTTGCCCGGGTTCCGGGGAAGTGGTCATCGTTGATGGTGGGGCTGCCGGTCCGGGCCCGGTCATGGCAGGCGACTTCGACGGGCCCGGCGGTGCCGTGGTGGACGATGATGACCTGCTCGTCCGGTCCGGTGCCGTGGGTCCAGACGAACACGCGGGCTCCGAGCAGGTGGGCCGGGACGGAGTATTGGGCGTTTTCGAAGGTGATCATCGGGGTGTTCTCCGGGACGGTGCGGGCCAGGCCGAACGCGACCGTGTGGGCGGTGTCGGGGATCCGGTGCAACCTGGGGGCTTCCTCGGCGGGCACTGCCGCGGGTTTGCGCCGGGTCACCAGGTGCTCACGGCGGTTGGTCTCGTCCATGAACGCCCGGCACGCTGTTTCGAGTTCAGCGAAGGTGCGGTAGTCGGCGCGGAGGTTGGTGTCGGTGGGGACGGGGTCAGCTTTGGCGAGTTTCACGGACGCTTCAACGCCGCCTTTGGTGGCCGGGTCCGTTAGCTGGCAGGTCAGCACGGTGGTTCCGTAGTGCCGGGCGAAGTCCAGGGTCCGCTGGTTCCGGACCGGGACCCCGGCAACATGGCCGGTCGTGACCGTCTTCTCGTTTTCAGTCAGCACGTAGGTCGGTGCCCCGCCCAGGATCCTGAAGCACCGGTCCAGGGCCGCGAACACGCTCGGCGCGGTCCTGTCTCGCAGCGGGATCACGATCCGGAAGCGGGAGAACGCCAGCCAGGCCACGAACAGGATGCTCTTCACTCCGCCGATCCGGGGGCCGTCGCCGAAGTCGTACTGCAGCCACATCCCGGGCTCGGTGATCCACGGCCGGTGGACGCGGGTGTGGCCCAGCCGCCACGCAGCTTTGACCTGGGCGATCGCCCAGCGGGTGGAGCGTTCCGATCCGGTGTAGCCCAGGGCGAGGAGTTTCTCGTGGGCCTTATCGGCACGGATCCGGCCCTTGGAGGTCTCGATCCATTCCTCGATCTTGGGCAGGAACGCGTCGGTGACCCGGCCGCGGGTCGCGGGTTCCCCGATCGGCCGGCCGGCATCGCGGGCGTGGACGTGTTTGGCAGCGGTGTGGTGGGAGCAGCCCGTGAGCTCCGCAGTGGCGCGCACGACCCGGTCAGATCGTAGGCAGCGAGAATTTCCATGATTTCTCCGTCAGACTTCATACAAGGCCTCTTCCTGGTTCGCTTTGGTGCGCTTAGACACCGTCATCAAACCCCAGGGAGAGGCCCCCACCGCTTAAGACGCGGTCGGTTCAGTAAGGAAGTGGGCAGATCTCATGGCCACCGGCGGCAGTCCTCTGGCCGCCAGCGGGCATTTACGTGGCCGCCAACAGCCTTCTGGCCGGTCCATCCTGCAGTTCCGGGGGCCGGGGGTGCCGGTCAGGGTAGGGCGCGTCCGTGTGTGAAGGAGCGTCCGCGGGTGTGGCGGGGTGTGTGTTTAATGCGGGAGACCCCCCAACCACCGTGGTGGCTGGGGGGTCTCGACCTGAATGGTTGTCCGGCGGTGTCCTACTCTCCCACACCCTCCCGGGTGCAGTACCATCGGCGCTGTGGGTCTTAGCTTCCGGGTTCGGAATGGGACCGGGCGTTTCCCCCACGCTATGACCGCCGTAACCCTGTTACCCCGTCACCGCCGCCCCGGGGGGTGGTGGTGTGGGAAGACTGGTTACAACATTGTGGTGTTGTTATTCAGTTGTGTTTTGTTCCGGAACGGTTTGTTGTTCGGGAACCACATAGTGGACGCAAGCAGTGTTTGTTTGTGTGGTGTAAGTTGTCGGCCTATTAGTACCGGTCAGCTTCAACAGTCTTTGGTCCTGTCTTCCACATCCGGCCTATCAACCCAGTGGTCTGGCTGGGGGCCTCTCACACACAAGGTGCATGGAAATCTCATCTTGAAGCGAGCTTCCCGCTTAGATGCTTTCAGCGGTTATCCCATCCGAACGTAGCTAATCAGCGGTGCACTTGGCAGTACAACTGACACACCAGAGGTTCGTCCGTCCCGGTCCTCTCGTACTAAGGACAGCCCTTCTCAAATTTCCTGCGCGCGCAGCGGATAGGGACCGAACTGTCTCACGACGTTCTAAACCCAGCTCGCGTACCGCTTTAATGGGCGAACAGCCCAACCCTTGGGACCTACTCCAGCCCCAGGATGCGACGAGCCGACATCGAGGTGCCAAACCATGCCGTCGATATGGACTCTTGGGCAAGATCAGCCTGTTATCCCCGAGGTACCTTTTATCCGTTGAGCGACGGCCATTCCACAATGTACCGCCGGATCACTAGTCCCGACTTTCGTCCCTGCTTGAGATGTCTCTCTCACAGTCAAGCTCCCTTGTGCACTTACACTCGACACCTGATTGCCAACCAGGCTGAGGGAACCTTTGGGCGCCTCCGTTACTTTTTAGGAGGCAACCGCCCCAGTTAAACTACCCATCAGGCACTGTCCCTGACCCGGATCACGGGCCGAAGTTAGATGTCCAAAGTGACCAGAGTGGTATTTCAACGATGACTCCACCCGAACTGGCGTCCGGGCTTCAACGTCTCCCACCTATCCTACACAAGCCACTCCGAACACCAATACCAAACTATAGTAAAGGTCTCGGGGTCTTTCCGTCCTGCTGCGCGTAACGAGCATCTTTACTCGTACTGCAATTTCGCCGAGTTTATGGTTGAGACAGCGGGGAAGTCGTTACTCCATTCGTGCAGGTCGGAACTTACCCGACAAGGAATTTCGCTACCTTAGGATGGTTATAGTTACCACCGCCGTTTACTGGGGCTTGAATTCTCAGCTTCGCCTTGCGGCTAACCGGTCCTCTTAACCTTCCAGCACCGGGCAGGAGTCAGTCCGTATACATCGTCTTGCGACTTCGCACGGACCTGTGTTTTTAGTAAACAGTCGCTTCCCCCTGGTCTCTGCGGCCCCGATCCCCTCCCACCAGCAAGTGGTGTTCAAGGTTGGGGCCCCCCTTCTCCCGAAGTTACGGGGGCATTTTGCCGAGTTCCTTAACCATAATTCTCTCGATCGCCTTGGTATTCTCTACCTGATCACCTGTGTCGGTTTGGGGTACGGGCGGCTGGGACCTCGCGTCGATGCTTTTCTAGGCAGCATAGGATCACCGGATCCCCCCTCGCGGGGGTCCCGTCAGATCTCAGGATCGTCATCAAAGACACAGCGACGGATTTGCCTATCGCTGACCCTACATCCTTAGACCGGGGCAACCATCGCCCGGCCCGGCTACCTTCCTGCGTCACACCTGTTAATACGCTTACCTCCCGGGATCAGGTCCCGCGCTCGGCCAAAACCCGCACACCACAAGGGTGCTTGGGCAGGCTCCGGGCGGTTAGTATCCCCCGCTTGGCATGGGCGGTCCTTCGCCGGTACGGGAATATCAACCCGTTGTCCATCGACTACGCCTGTCGGCCTCGCCTTAGGTCCCGACTTACCCAGGGCAGATTAGCTTGACCCTGGAACCCTTGATCATTCGGCGGACGGGTTTCTCACCCGTCTTTCGCTACTCATGCCTGCATTCTCACTCGTGTAGGCTCCACCGCTGGTTTACACCGCGACTTCACCGCCCACACGACGCTCCCCTACCACTCCAGACGACTGAACCACGAAGGCTTGTCTACTATCTGAAATCCACAACTTCGGCGGTGTACTTGAGCCCCGCTACATTGTCGGCGCGGAATCACTTGACCAGTGAGCTATTACGCACTCTTTCAAGGATGGCTGCTTCTAAGCCAACCTCCTGGTTGTCTTCGCAACTCCACATCCTTTCCCACTTAGCACACGCTTAGGGGCCTTAGTTGGTGGTCTGGGCTGTTTCCCTCTCGACTATGAAGCTTATCCCCCACAGTCTCACTGCTGCGCTCTCACTTACCGGCATTCGGAGTTTGGCTGACGTCAGTAACCTTGTAGGGCCCATCGGCCATCCAGTAGCTCTACCTCCGGCAAGAAACACGCAACGCTGCACCTAAATGCATTTCGGGGAGAACCAGCTATCACGGAGTTTGATTGGCCTTTCACCCCTACCCACAGCTCATCCCCTCCATTTTCAACTGAAGTGGGTTCGGTCCTCCACGACGTCTTACCGTCGCTTCAACCTGGCCATGGGTAGATCACTCCGCTTCGGGTCTAGATCACGCCACTACGATCGCCCTGTTCAGACTCGCTTTCGCTACGGCTACCCCACACGGGTTAACCTCGCGACGTAACACTAACTCGCAGGCTCATTCTTCAAAAGGCACGCCGTCACAGTTACTTGTGATTACTCACGACTGCTCCGACGGATTGTAAGCACACGGTTTCAGGTACTGTTTCACTCCCCTCCCGGGGTACTTTTCACCTTTCCCTCACGGTACTGGTCCGCTATCGGTCATTAGGAAGTATTTAGGCTTATCAGGTGGTCCTGACAGATTCGCACGGGATTTCTCGGGCCCCGTGCTACTTGGGATCCTCTCCAGGCGGCACACAACATTACGGTTACGGGGCTCCCACCCTCTACGGCCGGCCTTTCAAGACCGTTCACCTATGTCCATGCTCTCACCCCACCGGTCCGGCAGAACCAGCACGGAAAGTCCCACAACCCCGCCCATGCAACGCCCGCCGGCTATCACACATGGAACGGTTTAGCCTCATCCGCGTTCGCTCGCCACTACTAACGGAATCACTCTTGTTTTCTCTTCCTGCGGGTACTGAGATGTTTCACTTCCCCGCGTTCCCCCCACGCACCCTATGTGTTCAGATGCGGGTCACCAGATCACGCAAGCGCGCCTGGCGGGGTTTCCCCATTCGGACATCCTGGGATCAACGTTCGGTTATCAACTCCCCCAGGCTTATCGCAGATTCCTACGTCCTTCTTCGGCTCCTAATGCCAAGGCATCCACCGTGTGCCCTTAAAACTTGACCACACAAAGATCAAAAACATTTCGAGAGAACCACGGAAACCAACCACCCCGCACACCCCCGAAGGATGCACAACACGGCCGGATCCAGGTTCATCAAAAAGAAATTGCTGTAGACACAAACAAGCCCGAAAGCCTGCCCGTGTCAGATGCTCGCGTCCACTATGTAGTTCTCAAACAACAACCCCGTACCACACCCCCCGCACCAACCACCCCCACAAAAGAGGACAGCCGCCACGCACGGCAAATGCAGCCAGGAAACCAGAAACACCAAACCCGCACCCCCGCACCCCCCGCAAGGGGGCCCGCGGGCCGCGGCCCTGTTGCCTCAGGACCCAACAGTGTGCCAAACACGAAAACCGGCCCTCCCCCACCCGCACCGTTCCAGGACACCCCGCCCCGCAAAAGGACAAGACAACCGTACTAGGGGCGGAAAAGGAAACCACCGGCCGCTATCTGCTGATATTCCACCCATGAGCACCCACCGCAGAACAGACGCCTGCGCAATGGGCTTTGCTTCCACCCACCCCCGCACCATCCATGCGGACAGCGACAAGAGGCGGAGATGGTGCTCCTTAGAAAGGAGGTGATCCAGCCGCACCTTCCGGTACGGCTACCTTGTTACGACTTAGTCCCAATCGCCGGTCCCACCTTCGACGGCTCCCCCCACAAGGGTTAGGCCACCGGCTTCGGGTGTTACCAACTTTCGTGACTTGACGGGCGGTGTGTACAAGGCCCGGGAACGTATTCACCGCAGCGTTGCTGATCTGCGATTACTAGCGACTCCGACTTCATGGGGTCGAGTTGCAGACCCCAATCCGAACTGAGACCGGCTTTTTGGGATTAGCTCCACCTCACAGTATCGCAACCCTTTGTACCGGCCATTGTAGCATGCGTGAAGCCCAAGACATAAGGGGCATGATGATTTGACGTCGTCCCCACCTTCCTCCGAGTTGACCCCGGCAGTCTCCCATGAGTCCCCACCACTACGTGCTGGCAACATGGAACGAGGGTTGCGCTCGTTGCGGGACTTAACCCAACATCTCACGACACGAGCTGACGACAACCATGCACCACCTGTAAACCGACCGCAAGCGGGGCACCTGTTTCCAGGCGTTACCGGTTCATGTCAAGCCTTGGTAAGGTTCTTCGCGTTGCATCGAATTAATCCGCATGCTCCGCCGCTTGTGCGGGCCCCCGTCAATTCCTTTGAGTTTTAGCCTTGCGGCCGTACTCCCCAGGCGGGGCACTTAATGCGTTAGCTACGGCGCGGAAAACGTGGAATGTCCCCCACACCTAGTGCCCAACGTTTACGGCATGGACTACCAGGGTATCTAATCCTGTTCGCTCCCCATGCTTTCGCTCCTCAGCGTCAGTTAATGCCCAGAGACCTGCCTTCGCCATCGGTGTTCCTCCTGATATCTGCGCATTTCACCGCTACACCAGGAATTCCAGTCTCCCCTACATCACTCTAGTCTGCCCGTACCCACTGCAGAACCGGAGTTGAGCCCCGGTCTTTCACAGCAGACGCGACAAACCGCCTACGAGCTCTTTACGCCCAATAATTCCGGATAACGCTTGCGCCCTACGTATTACCGCGGCTGCTGGCACGTAGTTAGCCGGCGCTTCTTCTGCAGGTACCGTCACCCGAAAGCTTCTTCCCTACTGAAAGAGGTTTACAACCCGAAGGCCGTCATCCCTCACGCGGCGTCGCTGCATCAGGCTTCCGCCCATTGTGCAATATTCCCCACTGCTGCCTCCCGTAGGAGTCTGGGCCGTGTCTCAGTCCCAGTGTGGCCGGTCACCCTCTCAGGCCGGCTACCCGTCGTCGCCTTGGTAGGCCATTACCCCACCAACAAGCTGATAGGCCGCGAGTCCATCCAAAACCGCAAAAGCTTTCCACCAACACACCATGCGGTGGCCGGTCGTATCCGGTATTAGACCCAGTTTCCCAGGCTTATCCCAGAGTCAAGGGCAGGTTACTCACGTGTTACTCACCCGTTCGCCACTAATCCCCCCGGCAAGCCAGGGATCATCGTTCGACTTGCATGTGTTAAGCACGCCGCCAGCGTTCATCCTGAGCCAGGATCAAACTCTCCGTTGAAGTAAAACAAAAACAGACACAACCACAACCACCGGAAATAACGGCGGAAGAGCTGCACAAAATTTGAAACCAGCTGTAAAAAACCAGCCCCGCACCACGGAGGTGACACGGAACCAGCCAAAACAACCAATTCATAAAAACAAATCGGTATCAACAAACTTGGCACACTATTGAGTTCTCAAACAACAGACACACCCGACACCACCCACACCCACAAACAGGGTCCAGGATCGCTCCGGAGCAACTTCCCAAACTTACCAGACCAGCCCGCCCCGCACAACTCCCGAACCCGGGAACCGCACCGGACAAAACCACCATCCGCGACCCCCGCAAACCACACCGGAACGCACAAAAGCGAACCAACAATTTGGTTTCCATTTGGAAGGGAGTCTGTCGCAACTTTTCCGCATCAGCGGCGGCGACTCGAACTACTCTACACACCCCCAAGACCACAGGCAAATCGCTCCGATATCACGGCCCTGGGCCCCTAGGGCCCCTACAACACGGCGATTTCGTCCCCGGCACCACCAGCCAGAAGGCCTTTCGAGTCGCAACCCACGAACATGCCGTGCGTCACATCAACCCGTGCCCACATTGCAGCCGCGCCAGGCAGCAAAACGGCGCCGCATCACGAAAAGTGAGCGGCGCCGTCGGGCCCCAGGGAAGGGACCAGGGAAAGGCCCCAGCGAAAGGCACCAGCAAAAGCGAACGGGCAAGCGATCTAGTGCCCCGCTGCCCCCTCGGTCTTGCGCATCATGGCGGACAGCACCACGGCAACCACTGCAATCAAGGTTGCAGTCAGGAAGGCGGCCTGCATTCCGGCCACAAAACCGGACGCGGCCGACACCACGGCGAAGATCGAGACCAGGAGTGCAGTGCCTGCGGCGCCGGCCACCTGCTGCAGCGTACTCATGATGGCCGAGCCATGCGAGTAGAGGTGGGGCGGGAGCGGGTTGAGGCCCGTGGTGAACGCGGGCGTGAACAGCAAAGCCAGTCCCAAGCTGAGCACCGCGTAGAGGACGACGACCCACCACAAGGGGCTGCTCGCGGTGAGCATCGAGAACTGCCACAGCGTAAGGACCAGCAGCACGGAACCGGTCACCGTGAGCGGGAGCGGACCGACTTTATCGAACAGCCTGCCGACCACTGGGCCGAGCAGACCCATCGCCAGGCCTCCCGGAAGGAGTGCTAGGCCGGTCTCCATCGGCTGCAGGTGGAGGACGTTCTGCAGGTAGAGCGGCAGCAGGATCACTCCGCCGAAGAGGGCCATCATGGCAACCACCATGAGGAGCACCGACACCGTGAACATGCGGAAGTTGAAAGCCCTCAGGTCAAGCAGAGGCGAATCGGACTTCTGCAACTTGAGCTGGCGGAAAACGAAAACCACCATGCACAAGACGCCGATCACCAGGGCAGCAACCGGCAGGGCAGTTGCGCCGCCATGGCCGCCGATCTGGCTCAGGCCATAGACCAGGCCACCGAAAGCCGGGACGGTCAGGAACACAGAGACGAAGTCCAACTTGACGTTGCCGCGTTCACCCACGTTGGTCAGGAAGCGGGCACCGATGGCCATGGCCAGCAAGGCGACCGGCAGCACGAAGACGAACATGAACCGCCACGAGAAGTGGTCAAGAATGATCCCGGAAACCGTGGGACCCAAGGCAGGCGCAACCGAGATCGCGATGGTCACGTTGCCCATCACCGCGCCTCGGCGGGACAGCGGAACGAGCGTCAAGATGGTGGTCATCAACAGCGGCAACATAATCGCCGTGCCACCCGCCTGGATGATTCGCGCCAGCAGGAGCACCTCGAAACCCGGGGCCAGCGCCGCGAGCAGGGTACCGCCGCTGAAGAGCCCGATCGCAAGGAGGAAAGCAGCTCGAGTGGTGAGCCGCTGGAGGATGAAGCCCGTGGTGGGTATGACCACGGCCATGGTCAACATGAATCCAGTGGAGAGCCATTGGACCGTGGGTGCGTCAACGTTGAGGTCCGTCATGAGCCGCTGCAAGGCGACGTTCATGATGGTCTCGTTGAGGATCACCACGAAGGTGGCGATGAGGAGCGTGACGATAATGGTGACAGACTCGCGCGACATCTTGTCGCTGGCTAGTGTCCCCGTTTCCGGCACGGGGTTGCCGTGCGCGCCTGACGTGACGTCGGTAGACATGAGGATCCCTCAGCTTTGGGTGCGGTTGTTTCCGGCGCTCGGCACCGGTGAAGACTGCAACAGTCTAAGCTTCAAAGGCATTCCCGTCAGCAGTTACTCCAAACGTTTTCGGCCCCGCACCCAGAAGTTCAGCGACCACACTCCGGAGCTCAACAGTCAGGAACTCAGCGGCACGTTGTCGATCAACCGCACAGGACCAACCTTCGCCGCGATGATCGCGAGCCCTTCGCCCCGGAACGGAGTGTCCTTGCAGTTTTCGGCGAGCGGTTCCAGCGTCCGGGGATCCACGACGTCGAAATAGTCCAATCGCACCAGGGGTTGCGATTCAACGAGTGCGACGGCGGAGTCCAGCCCCAGCGGTTCGTTCGCCAGGGCGCGGGACTCGAGAAGGCGAAGGGCGCGGGACAGCACCAAAGCGGCCTCCTGCTCTTCTTCGGAAAGGAAACGGTTCCGGCTGGAGAGCGCGAGCCCTTCCGCATTGCGCACGGTGGGCACCGCCACGATCTCCACCGGAAAACTGAGATCGGCAACCATCCGCTTCACGAGGGCCAACTGCTGGGCATCTTTCTGGCCGAAGTACGCGCGGTAGGCGGCAGCACCGCCGTCGACGGCTGGACCGCCGGGCAAGCCGTAGTGCAGCAGTTTCGCGACCACCGTCAGGGCGCCGTCGAAGTGCCCGGGGCGCGAGGCGCCCTCCCATTTCTCGCCGAGCGGCCCCGAGGTCACGCGGACCAGCGGCTCACCGCCTGGGTAGACCTCGTCAACTGAAGGGGCGAAGACGAGATCCACGCCCTCGGCGTCGAGCAGTGCCATGTCCGCATCAAGGGTGCGCGGGTAGCGTTCAAGATCCGCGGCCTCGCCGAACTGCAGGGGGTTCACGAAGATGGAAGCCACCACAACGTCATTCTGCTCGACGGCGGTGCGGGCCAGGGCTGCATGACCGGTGTGCAGGGCTCCCATCGTGGGGACGAGGCCCTGCGAACTGCCGCGCTTTTCCGCGAGTAACCGGGCACTTTCGGCCCGCAGTTCCGCCGCGGTGGTGACGAGCTTGATGGCCATTCTCAGTTTCCTTCCTGCGCACCGGCAGCGTCGTTGCCTGGAGGGGCTTCACCCTTGTCCGGCGTATTTGAGGCGTCCAAGGCGTTGTTGATGTCGTCGAACTGGCCCTCTTTGAGCAGGCCACGGTTGACCGCTCGGCGGGCAGTTGCCCGGGCCATGGCCAGGTAGGCGGCGAGAACATCGCCGCCGGAACCGGCGTCGTACTCGTTGAGGGCCTCAGCATGGGCAGCGACGGTCCCCACATCTCCGCGGGCCACGGGACCGGTCAACGCGGACTCACCTGAGGCCAGCGCGTTCTCCAACGTGGCGCGCAACAGGGGGCCGAGCATGCGTTCCGGCGTGTCGACGCCGATCTCCCGCAGCAGCTGGGAGGCCTGCGCCACGAGCGTGACCAGATGGTTTGAACTGTGCGCGAGCGCTGCGTGGTACAGCGTCCGGTCGGCCTCGGCGATTGCTACCGGTTCAGCGCCCATCTCCACTACCAAAGCCTGTGCGATGGGCAACATGGCGGCGTCGGCAGTAACCCCGAACGTGCAGTCCATGAGCCGGGTCAGGTCAAGGCTCATACCCGTGAACGTCATGGCAGGGTGGAGGGCGAGCGGGATGGACCCGGCGGCCCGGATTGGCTTCAATATCCCGACGCCGAAACGGCCGGAAGTGTGCGCCACGAGCTGGCCCGGCTGCCATGCTCCGAGCCTGGCCAGCCCTTCCACGAGTTCGCCAAGGGCATCGTCCGGGACGGCAAGGAGCACCAACTCTGCCCGCTCCACGATGTCCTGGATCTCAAGGATGGGGACACCGGGAAGAAGCGTTTCGGCCCGCTCCCGGCTCGCCTCCGACACCGCGGAAACCCCGACGACGGCGTGCTCGGCACCGCGCAGCGCCGCCCCCAGAACGGCACCCACCTTGCCGGCGCCAATGATTCCAACGCCGAGTCGTCCTGGCCTAGCCATGGTCCTGCTCCTCCTGGGTTGATGTGTGCTGTACTGCTCCCGTGGTTGGCGGAGCCGGGAGCACCGGCCTCGCCGCCCGTGGAAGCTGGGCTAGCCATTGCTCGCTCGATTGTAGTTTGCGGGCTTCCCTGGCTCGGGCCGCCTGCTTGTCGAACAAACCGACTGCTTCTTCGGTGCCCGCCTGGATGAGCCTGGGCTCCACAGGACCCGGGGTCGTGTGCAGCACAAGATCAGCCACACCGAACAGCCGGGCCAACGGACCTTGGTGAAGAGCCATGGATTGGGTCCGCTGATGTGGGACCAGTACCAAATGCCGCCACCAGCGCCCCGAGCGCAGCAGCAATGCCGTGTCCGTTGCGAGGAAGCCGTTTCGACGCCAACCCAACGGGGAAAGAAGCCATGCACGCCTCGGCGTGGTAACAAAACCGCCGTCGGAATCCAGGCCTTTCAAGCCGGCCGTGAACACGCGATCCGGGTCGGCCGTGCCTGGATCGGGCAGGACGAGCGAGAGCATCATCATCACCTCAGGCTTCCGGCCGACCGGAAGGAGCATGGTCCGGTGCTCGCCCTCGTTGCGGTGGTGCTCTCCGTAGCCGGCGACATTCACTCGAATCCGATACCAGCCGAAAATGCGCCATAACGGGGGCTGGCTGACTTTGACTGCCTGGATTCGGCCCGGTGGCACGGTCTGGGCCCGGGTATCGAGTAGGCCGTAGCGCAGGCGGATGCCGTCCGGGGAAATCGCCGCCGTGAAGTTGTAGCCCTTGTTGAAGGAGCGCCAGTACGCGGTACCCAAGCCAAGGATTGCCGGAATCAAGTAGAGGATGAAGGCGCGGGACTCGGTCAACACAGAGATCAGCACGGATGCAATGGCACTGAGCACGATGAAGAAGCTTTGCTCGCTCAGGATCAGCGAACCGACAAGCCTTCCGGGCGGGAGGTACAGCACCACTTGCTCTGGCGCCTCGGGAACCTCGACCGTTTCGCTCCCATCCGCGATGCCGGCGGCCCGGCCCAAGATGGTGGCGCGGAGCTGCTTCGCCTGTGCGAGCTTGAGGTAAGAGAGCCGCATGGCGGAGTGGCCGGCGTCGGCGACTTCGAACTTCAGCTCGGCGAGCCCGAAAATACGGGCAAGCAAGGGCTGGACGATGTCGACGGCCTGGACCCGGTCAAGCCGGGCCTGGCGCTGCTGTTTGAACAAAAAGCCCGTATTGACCCGGACGAAACCTTCGGCAAGCTGATAACGCGTGAAGTACCAATTGAGGACGAAGGACCCCAAGGCCAGCAAAAGCACGACGCCGCCCCCGACCAGCAGCCAGACGGTGCGCTCGTTGATGTTGTCGCCGATGGATGCGCGGCCCTGGAGGGTTCGCTCGAAGGTGTCGCGGCCAAAGAAATAGACGATCGCAACCAGTGCCACCCACCCCCGCACGAACGGCGACGCCGGGTGCACGCGGTGCCAGTCGCCGTCGACGGCGGTCTGTTCCTGGGTCACAGCCCGGCCAGCCTCGCTTCACCGCGGGCCGAAAGCTGCTCGCGCAGCCGTGCTCCTTCAGCGGCTGGGAGACCCGGCAAATGGGCATTGGTTCCGGCCGAAGCGGTGTGGAGTTTGAGGGTGCAAAGCCCTAACATCCGCTCGACAGGCCCCACGGAGACGTCGACATACTGCATCCGGCCGTAAGGAACCACCATGGTCCGCTGGAAGAAGATGCCGCGGCGGATCAGGAGGTCGTCATCGCGTTCCGCATAGCCGATGGCCCGCACCTGCCTCGGGATCAGCACGAGCCTCCACAGGGCAATCACCAGAAGGGCCGAGGGGACGGCCACAGCGAGCCATAGCGGTGGCCATTTCCACCATCCCAGTTGGACGAAGAGCAAGGGCAGGCTGAACAGACCGATCATGATCACGTTGCCGATGGCCCACTCGACCAGGCGCACAGTCACGTATTTGCGCGAAACGCGCAGCCATTGGATACCAGGGGGGTCAATCGCCGCGGTACGCATACTCGCCTTCGCCCTTGGCTTCGCCGTGGCGGCGATCCTGGATACCGGGGCCGCCTTCGAGATCTTCCGGAGGAATCCGGCAAAACCGCTCCACTACAAGCCCCACGATAGTCATGATGAGCCCGCCGCCACCCATGATGAGCGCGAGCCACAAGATTGTTTGGTCGCTTCGCAGGTTCCAGATCCGGAGCTGTTCAATCACGATTCCAGCGTGCCAGCCCAGCAGCACCGTGCCCGCGTAGGCGCAGGCTTGGGCCAAGATCAGGGTTCGCGCGGCCAGGATGGGGTTGAGCATGGTCTTCTTTTTGCCGTTCCGCCAGCGCAGGACACGGATGCCCATGATCAACGTGAGCACGGCGATGAAACCCATAGTCACCAACGCGGAAGGAGGAAGCACCGGCGTCGCCATGCTGTAACGCGTGGTGAGCACAGTGGTCAGCCAACCGACTGCGGCAAGAACGACGGCGATGATCGCCAACAAGAGAGGACGCATGGCCTTCATAGGCTATTCCACCGCTCCGGTGGCAGCGACGCTGCCGGACCCGTCGAAACCATCGAAAGGCCGGAGCCCGGGAAAGTCCTCGGCTTTGGCGGCCAGCTCGGCGACGCTCTCACCGTTGAGCCGAGCGGCAGGGTCCAGGAGGGCCCACGGATACAGCACGAAGGCGCGCTCCGCGGCCCGAGGATGCGGCAAGGTCAGGTTTTCGTCATCGCTGATGAGCTCCCCGTAAAGGATGATGTCCACGTCCAACGTGCGCGGACCCCAGCGAACTTCGCGGACCCGGTGGTGCTTTTGCTCGACGTCGTGGCAGTGCTGCAGCAGGTCCAGTGGCGCAAGGGTGGTCTCAACTGCGATCACCATGTTGAGAAAGTCCGGTTGCCCTGCGGGCCCGCCCACGGCTTTGGTCTGGACCACGGGAGACACCCCCAGGAGGCGGATTTCCGGGCGGTCCACCAGGTCTGCGACGGCGGTGGACAGGGTATCGTTCCGCTCGCCCAGATTGCTACCCAAGGCCAGGATGGCCTTCGTGAAACGCGAGGTCATGCGCGCTCCCTGTGAACACTTACGGTGACGTCACCGAACGGCACTTCGATGGGAGCCTTGGGTTTGTGGACGGTCACATCGACGGCGGCGACGTTGAAGCCGGCCAGAATCCCCTCTGCGATCCGCACCGCGAGGGCCTCGATCAAGTTGAGTGGCTCGCCTGTGATGAGGGACGTGATGTACCCGGCCACTTCACCGTAATGCGCGGTGTACTGCAGGTCATCGGTTTCCGCGGCCTTGCTGAAATCGGTGTGCAGCACCGCGTCAACGACGAACGGTTGTCCGTCCCGGCGCTCGAAGTCGAAGACCCCGTGATGCCCGACGGCGGTCACGCCGGTCAGTGTGATCTTGTCCAAACCGGTTCCTCCCCCTTTGCTCACGAAGCTTAGTGTCTGACGCGCGCGGCAACCTTGACAGCGTCAAGGCTGGGGCCGACGTCGTGGACTCGCACGGCCCAGGCCCCGTTCGCGGCGCTGATTGCCGTGATGGCAGCTGTGGCGTGGTCCCGCTCCTCCGGGGCCGCCGCCTTGCCGGCGACGGTCAGGAGCGTTCCGAGGAAGCGCTTGCGGGAAGCTCCGATCAGGACCTTGTGGCCAAGTTCATCCAGCTTGCCGATGTACTTCAGGAGTTGCCAGTTCTGGTCTTCGTCCTTGGAGAAGCCCAGGCCTGGATCCACAATGATCTGTTCCGGTGACACCCCAGCCGCGTAGAGCTTGTCGCGGACGCCCTTGAGCTCCTCGATGACCTCCTCCACGACATTTCCGTAGTCGGCAAGGCTGTTCATGGTCTCGGCGTCGCCCCGACGATGCGTCAGGACGTACGGCACCTGGGAGCGTGCGACGAGTTCGGCCATCTCAGGTTCGATGCTCAACCCGGAAACATCGTTGATGATCGCGGCGCCGGCCTCCAGGGCCGCGGCGGCCGTCGAAGCGTGCGTCGTATCGATGCTGACGAGCGCGCCGGCCTTCACGAGGGCCTGGATCACGGGCAGGACCCGGCGCTGCTCTTCTTCCGGGGAGACAGGCTCGGCGCCCGGGCGGGTTGATTCGCCGCCGACGTCGATGATGTCCGCGCCCGTGTACAACATGCGCAGCCCATGAGCGATCGCGGTATCCGCCGTGGGGTGTTTGCCGCCGTCGCTGAATGAATCCGGCGTGACGTTGAGAATTCCCATGACAAGCGTGCGGTTGGCCGGCAGGTCCGCGAAACGGGCAGCTGGACGGGGTTTACGGAGAATGGGCAGGGGGCTTGTCGCCGGGCCCGTTCCTGGTGCTGCTGCGAGGGAATCCATGGTCTTTGTTACCTTCCGAGTATGAGGCTCATGGCTTCGGCGCGGGTGGCCGGGTCATGAAGTTGCCCGCGCACTGCGCTGGTGACGGTCTTGGCGCCGGGCTTGCGGATGCCACGCATGGACATGCACATGTGTTCGCATTCGACGACGACGATCGCTCCCCGGGGCTTGAGGTGGGTCACGAGCGCTTCGACGATCTGGGTGGTCAGGCGTTCCTGCACTTGGGGACGACGGGCAAAAATATCGACGAGACGGGCCAGCTTGCTCAGGCCCGTCACCTTGCCATCATGGGAAGGGATGTACCCCACGTGCGCGACGCCGTGGAACGGTACCAAATGGTGCTCGCACGTGGAGTAGAACGGGATGTCCTTGACCAGCACGAGTTCTTCATGGTCGAGGTCGAACTTTGTGGACAGGACGTCCTCGGGATCCTGGTGCAGGCCCGCGAAGACCTCAGCGTACGCCTTGGCAACACGCTTCGGCGTATCCACCAGGCCACCGCGATCCGGGTCCTCGCCCACGGCAATGAGGATCTCGCGGACAGCCGCCTCGATGCGAGGGCGGTCGACCTTGTGCGAGTGGTGTCCATGGCCGTGGCCGTGGCCGCCCGAGGGTTTCCCCTCGGACGAACCGCCGAAGTCATCACTGGTGGCACCGCTGAGGTCGTCGTCGTCGATGTGAGTCACAGCAGAAAGCTTAGCCTTGATGCGAAACGTCGGTGCCCGCGTCAGGTCCGTGACCCCTGAACGACTCCTGGCTGCTGACTCCTTGCGGATGCGGGGACCGAGCGTCCAGCGGTTCGTCCAGGCGTGCTGCCTTGGCTTCTTCCTGCGCCTCGCGTTCGGCCTTCTCTGCACGGGATTCCACCGGCGGGATGGTCTGGACGGGACGGGATTCCTTGGAAAGCCATACTTCACGGAAGTCCCGCTTGCGGATGTCACGGAAGATGTAGGCGATCTCGGACTGATTCAGCGTTTCGCGCTCGAGCAACTCAAGGGCCAACTGGTCCAGGACGTCGCGGTTCTCGGTCAGGATGGCGTAGGCCTCGTCATGGGCCTGATCGATCAGGCGGCGCACTTCCTCATCAACTATGTACGCCACAGAGTCCGAGTAGTTCCGTTCCTGTGCCATGTCTCGGCCCAGGAACGGCTCGCCGCCACCCACGCCAAGCTTCACGGCGCCGATGCGCTCGCTCATGCCGAACTGGGTGACCATCTTGCGGGCCGTGCCGGTGGCCTTTTCGATATCGTTCGAGGCGCCAGTGGAAGGGTCGTGGAAGACGATTTCCTCCGCGACGCGGCCACCCATGGCATAGGCCATCTGGTCCAGGAGTTCGTTGCGCGTGATCGAGTATTTGTCGTCCTCGGGGACAACCATGGTGTAGCCGAGGGCGCGGCCTCGGGGCAGGATGGTGATCTTCGTGACCGGAGCGGAATTGCGCAGTGCTGCCGCTACCAAGGCGTGGCCGCCTTCGTGGTAGGCCGTGATCTTCCGCTCCATCTCCTTCATGACGCGGCTGCGCTTCTGCGGGCCGGCCATGACGCGGTCGATTGCCTCGTCCAGAGCACGGTCGTCAATCAAGTTGGCGTTGGACCGGGCCGTCAGGAGGGCGGCCTCATTGAGCACATTGGCGAGGTCAGCACCCGTGTAGCCAGGGGTCTTCTTGGCGACGCCCCTGAGGTCGACGCCGTGCGCCATCGGCTTGCCCTTGGCATGGACATTCAAGATCTGTTCGCGACCAATAAGGTCCGGTGCTTCAACAGTGATCTGGCGGTCGAAGCGGCCAGGACGGAGCAGGGCAGGATCCAAGACGTCGGGACGGTTGGTTGCCGCGATCAGGATGACGTTGGTCTTGACGTCGAAGCCGTCCATTTCAACGAGAAGCTGGTTCAGCGTCTGCTCGCGCTCGTCGTTGCCGCCGCCAATACCGGCACCACGGTGACGGCCGACGGCGTCGATCTCGTCTACGAAAATGATTGCGGGCGCGCTGGCCTTGGCTTGCTCGAAGAGGTCGCGGACGCGGGACGCACCGACACCGACGAACATTTCAACGAAGTCCGAGCCCGAGATGGAGAAGAATGGGACGCCGGCCTCGCCTGCGACGGCGCGGGCCAGAAGGGTCTTGCCCGTGCCCGGAGGGCCGTACAGCAGCACGCCCTTCGGGATCTTTGCGCCGACCGCCTGGAACTTTGCCGGTTCAGCGAGGAATTCCTTGATCTCCTGAAGCTCCTCGACGGCTTCATCCGCACCGGCGACATCCGAGAAGGTCACCTGTGGCATGTCCTTGTTGACGAGCTTGGCCTTGGACTTGCCGAACTGCATGACCTTGGAGCCGCCGCCCTGCATGCGCGAGAGCAGGAACCAGAAGAGGACACCCAGAAGAAGAACAGGGACAAGGAGCGAGAACAGTCCGGAGAACCAGTTGTTCTCGACGGGCTGGTCAGTGAAGCCCTTGGCTGGCTGGGCGTTGGTGACAGCCTTGACGACGTCTCCGCCGCGAGGGGTGACATAGAAGAACTGGACGTTTTTGCCCTTGTCCTGACCGTCGATGACCAGGTTGTCCTTCAGGGTCAGATCAACGCGGTTCTCGGCGTCGTAAATCTTGGCTTGCTCCACTTTGCCGCTTTGGGCGAGAAGCGCAAGGCCCTTATCGGTATCGATACGGGTTGCTCCGCCGGGGGCAAGAGTTGCAAATGCCACCAGGAGCAAGCCGACTACGACAACAATCCAGATGCCCGGGCCCTTTAAGAAACTCTTAGCTTTCATCTGTTCGGGGGCTCCGCCCCGTCCCTCCTGGTAGTGCTGCACGGCGCAGCCTCTGCGCGCGTGTGGTGCTGCGTCAGTTTCTAGCTTTACACCGTTCGGAGTGAATCACGCATAGCGAGGGGCAAAAGTTCCCTCTAGGCGTACACAGACAGGGAATTCCGGAAACTTGCGGGGGAAATCCGTGGTTCTTTCAGGATCCCCGACGTCGCTGAACAACGAAAAGCGGCCTCCCGAACAGGAGGCCGCTTTCACTCCGCGAACCATACGGCGGTGGTTCGCTGCGAGAAGCGTTACTCGTAAACGTGCGGGGCGAGGGTTCCCACAAAGTCCAAATTGCGGTACTTCTCGGCGTAATCCAGTCCGTAACCGACGACGAATTCGTTGGGAATGTCATAGCCGACGTACTTGACGTCAATCTCCACCTTGGCGGCTGTGGGTTTGCGGAAAGCCGTGCAGATCTCCACCGAAGCGGTGCCGCGGGATTCGAGGTTGGTCTTGAGCCACGAAAGCGTCAGCCCGGAATCGATAATGTCTTCGACAATCAGGACATCCTTGCCCATGAGGTCGGTGTCAAGGTCCTTGAGGATGCGAACGACGCCGGAGGACTGCGTACCGGAGCCGTACGATGACACGGCCATCCAGTCCATGCTGACATGGCTGTGAAGCGCGCGCGCGAGGTCGGCCATGACCATGACGGCGCCCTTGAGCACGCCCACGATCAGAAGTTCACGGCCCTCGTAGTCCTTGTCGATCTGTGCAGCCAGTTCACCGATTCGTCGCTGGATCTGCTCCTTGGTGTAGAGAACGTGCTTGAGGTCTGCCTGGACGTCGTTTGAATCCACCAATGGCTCCTGTGTTGATGCGTGGGTGCGGCTAGTGTTGGGGCGATTTGTGTTGCCGGAATACTAGCTTCCCACAGCCGCCGCCTTCGCGGGGAACGGCATCTCCCTGTGCGGAGGCCTCCCGCTCCAATTCACTCAACGACACCCGATAGACGCTGACGCTTCCGGGAAGCTGCACGGGACCGGCCGATCCCTGCCGGCGCAGCAATGCTTCAGCCGCCTGGAGCCGCCCGTAGCCGGGCTGTTGGCCCCCGACGTCGGCGGCTGCTTTGGCGATCACCCGGAACCTCAGTGCGGGGGCCAGCTCCCTCAACGAATCTTCGGGGAGCCAGAGGCCGTCGTCGGTCCGGTTCACGAGGCTTGCGTAGCTCTCCTCGGCAAGCTGCTCCAGGAAATCAGCGTCCTGTTGAAGGATCGCGGCGGTGCGGGCGAGTGATTCGGCAACGCCTGGTCCGAGCTTGTCCTCAAGCAAGGGCATCACCTCCACACGGGTCCGCGAGCGGGCGAAAGCGGGGTCCGCGTTGCTGGGGTCGTGCCAGGTTTCGAGCTCCTCGACTTCGCAGATTTCGAGTGTTTCCGCGCGGCGGAGGCCGAGGAAGGGACGGAGGAGCTTGCCGCGGGCGGGTCGCATTCCGGCGAGGGAGCGGGTTCCCGAGCCCCGGGCCAGGCCCAGCAGCACCTGTTCCGCCTGGTCATCCAGGGTGTGCCCGAGCAGGATTGCCTGGCAATCAAGCTCGGTGGCGGCCGCCTCAAGGGCTGCGTGCCGGGCGTCGCGCGCCGCGGCCTCGGGTCCAAAACCGGTGGCAGCCACGTCCACGGTCCGCAGCTGGACAGGCGAAAGCCCCAGCTCGTGCAGGACCGCGACAGTTCGGGCCGCAACCTCACCCGAGCCTTCCTGCAGCTGGTGGTCAACCACGACGGCGGCCACACTCACCGGGTGGCCGTGCACGTGGCCGCGACGAGAGAAGTAGGCAGCCACGGAAGCGAGGGCCAGGGAGTCCGGGCCGCCGCTGCAAGCCACCAGGATTCGCTCGGGATAGCCTGCGGAGGCCAGTGCGTCCTGCAACATATTCCGTGCCTTGCCGACGACCGGCACCAAACGCCCGGGACGTCGTCGTCCGCTGCTTTGTGGGCTGCTGCCTGGCCCCACGGGGCCGGATTCGGTACCCGCGGTCACAGACCCATCCGCTCAAGCCACAGCTTGGCGTCGTGGATTTCGGCTTCCGTGGGCAGTTGTTCGGCCGATTCCCATACCCGGTTCAGGCCCGCCATGCCAGCCACGGCAACCACCTCACGGACAAACTTGGCTCCGTCGCTGTATTGGCGCATTTTGGCATCCAGGCCGAGGATGTTGCGGATGAATTTTTCAATCACGCCGCGGTCCTTGCCCCGTGCGTTGAAGCGCTGCCTGATGGTCTGCACTGAAGGGACCAGGGTGGAATCGACGGCGTCCATCACCACGTTTGCGTGGCCTTCCAGCAGGCTCATGACAGCTGTGAGATGCGAGAGCGAGGCCTTTTCCTCGGGGTTCTGCAGCAGATCCAAGATGGCTCCGCGGCCGGGCGTGGCACCAGTGGAGCGATCGCGCAGGGACCGCGCGGCGGCCGTGGCACGGTCCATGATGGAGTCCACATTGCCGAGCAGGTTGGTGCTGAGCCGCTCGATCTCCTCAAGCATGTGGGTCCGGAGCCAAGGCGCGGCGGCAAACTGCACGCGGTGGGTCTGCTCGTGAAGGCAGACCCAGAGCCGAAAATCGTCCGGGTCCACGTTGAGCTCGCGCTCCACGGAGACGATGTTCGGGGCGACCAGCAGAAGCCGGCCAGCTGGAGGCGCTTTCGAGTCCGGGGCGAGTGCCGCGAATGGGTCATATTGGCCCAGGACCTTGCTCGACAAGAAGGCAAGCACAGCTCCAAGCTGGCTGCCCGTGATGGCGCCGCTGGCGGCCGCGGCAGCCGGTGTCATCGCAGGACCGCGGCGGGAATCCAACATTTGCTGAAGGGCCGGCTGCAGCATCACCGCAAAGCTCTGGGTGTTCGCCTTCGCCCACGACGCCCGGTCTACCACGAGGACATGTGAATCGCGGAGATCGCGTGCGGCTTCCAAACCGGTGATGTCGTGGACATGCGGGACCGAAATGTCCGCGCTGAAACGCAGGCTATCCACGGCTTTGCCGATCTCGCCCGGACTCATGACCGGACCGGGGGGAGCGAGCCGGGCAGCCGTGGAGGCGGCCAGCTCCCAGTTGATGAGGGACTGGGCTTGCTGCTGAGACTCCATACGAACCATCAGAACACAACAGGCTGGATCTGCGCCCTTAAGTTCGCTGAGCGGCGAACGTCAGGCAGCGACGAACGTCAACCACCAGAGCAACCGCACGCGGCGAGCGCGGTCGCCGATCTGTCCAGCGCCACTTTGTTCCCGGCAGCTCCCGGCGTCAGCCCGTTGCCGATGAAGGAGAAAACCAGGAGACGGCCGTCTGCGTCCACCACATAGCCGCTCAAGGCGATGACCGAATTCAGGGTTCCGGTCTTGGCCCGCACCAACCCCGCCCCTTGGGAAGTGATGGCGTCGCCGTAGCGGTCACCGAGTGTCCCGGTCAGTCCGGCCACCGGGAACCCGGCGAGTGCGGCACGAAGGCGGGTGTCCGGTCCGGAGGTAATGGCCCGGACCACGTCCGCGAACTGCCTTGCCGATACCTGGTTGCCCAATGCAAGGCCGGAGACGTCTGCCAAGTGCATGGAGTCCGTGGCGATGCCCAGCTCCGCCAACTGGGCGCTCACGGCCGCGGTGGCGCCGTCGTTCGATCCTGGTTTTCCCGCGGACAGCGCAGCCATCCGGCCGAATGTTTCGGCGAGGTAGTTGTCCGAGGTTTCCAGCATCAGGTCAATCTGCTCGCGGGCGGTGGCAGATTCCGCGCTGGCCAGGACGTCCTGCTTTCCCGCAGGAGCCTTCGCGCGTTCCACGCCCGGCGACACCGTTAAGCCTGCAGCGGCGCCCGCGGCTTGGAGCTTCCCGGCAAAAGCCTCCGCGGCCGTGAGCGCGGCGTCCTGCGGGCGCGGACCAGTGGTGGCACCCGGGCTGTTCCGCGCCGAGTTCAACGCGAGCGGGAAGACCGGCGCCGTTTCGCCGGCTGCGACGTCGTCGAGGCTCCACGCCGGGTTCAATGCTGGTCCAGTGAAGATCGTGTCGTCCAACTGCACGGTGACGGGACCCGTGACGCCGCGGTCCTTGAGCACTTTGGCGGCATCCGCCGCGAGTGTTTCGAGGCCGGCATGGCCCATCACCTTGCCGGGCTGCGATTGGCCCGCGCCGAGAAGAACGTCCCCTCCCGCGCTCAGCACAATGGTCGACGCCGAGGGACCCGCCAGAACCCGTGTGCTGAAGCGTGTCTCCGGGCCGATCGCCCGCAGCGCCGCGACGGCGGTGAGGAGCTTCATGTTGGACGCCGGGACCCGGTTCTTGGTGCCGTCACGATCGTAAAGCGGAAGTCCGGTCAACGCGTCCTGAACGACGCCGGTGAAGTCTCCCCCGCCGTCGGGCGCCAGCGTGGCGTTGAGCTGGCGGGTGACATCGGCCGGCAGCGGGACCGGGGCTGAAGGGTCCAAGGGCGTAACTACCTGGGCGCGGCTCAGCTCGTTGGGAATCTGTTGCCATGCCGGCACCTTGGGCGTAGGCGTGCTGGCGGCCCCCAGGAACGTTGGGCCGAAGAATCCCGGCGCGACGCCCAGCCCCATCGGCACGGCCAAGGCAGCGATGACCAGAGTCAGGAAGATCACTGGCAGAAAGCGAACAAAGCCCTTCGGCGGCGGTTTCCTGGGTCTGTTCTTCCTCGGTCTGAGAACGGGGGTCTCCAGCTGTTCCGGAGCCTGCTTTTCAGCCCCCGCGTTGTCAACGCCCTTCATGCAGCTTTAGTCCTCAAAGTCTTGAATGTCCCCACCGTTTCAAGAAACTTGGGCCTCTCGCTATATCCTCAATAGTAGTCGGCGGCGTCGGCTGCTCTGTTGCCGCGCCCATGCCAATACCGTCAAGGAGCATTCCATGAAGCACGACGTCACGATCGAGATCCCCAAGGGGTCGCGCGTCAAGTACGAAGTTGACCACGAGACCGGCCGCGTCCGCCTGGACCGCGTCCTTTTCACCTCGATGCAGTACCCGACCCACTACGGGTTCTTCGAGAACACTCTGGGCGAGGACGGCGACCCGTTGGACGCACTGGTGCTCCTGCAGGACTTCGACCTGTACCCCGGAGTCATCGTTGAGTCCCGCCCCATTGGCGTGTTCAACATGACCGACGACGGCGGTGGAGACGCCAAGGTCCTGTGCGTTCCGGCCGACCCGCGCTTCGACCACATCCAGGAAATCTCGGATGTCAGCGAATTCCTGATCAAGGAAATCGAGCACTTCTTCACCCGTTACAAGGACCTTGAACCGGGCAAGTGGGTCAAGGCTGAAGGCTGGGCCGACCGCGCAGCTGCCGAAGCCGAGCTGGAAGCTTCCATCAAGCGCTACGTTCCGGTCTCCCATTAAGCGGTAATCTGACCGGCACGACGGCGGCGGCTGCGGTTCCATGTGAACCGCACCCGCCGCCGTCGTCGTTAATCGGTAGGTCCCCGTTGCGGAACAGCTCGCCTCACAATCGCTGCCGCCCGCGGTCGTCACGAGCAGTCGGCTCTAAATTAACCGCTTGAAAGTCAACTACCTGCCGGTAATGTTTGATCCACCATGTTCACCCTGACCATCAACCAACGCGACAGCCGCGGCAACGGAGACCTCGTTCCACAGCTGCTGAAAGACCTGCGCCACATCCCTGCGCGCCTGGACTTTGACCGCTCGGTGGAGGATGAAGTCCAAGGCATCGTGGACTCCCCGCACCAGGCTGTGGATACGGCGCTCATCGCCTTGCGGAGCGGGCAGTGGTACGTGGGGATCGGCGTCGGGCCGGTCAATGAACCCCTTCCCAACCAGATCAAAGACGCATCCGGGCACGGGCTGGTCTACGCCCGCCGCGCCGTGGACCGCTTGCGGAACGGCAAGGAGCGCATCCCCGTGGCCGTTGAAGGTCCGATTGCTGCCCTGGCCGCCGAGTCGGAGGCCGTGCTGCGGCTTCTAGGGCACATCGTGCAGCACCGAAGCATTGCCGAGTGGCGCGTGCTGGATCTGCTGACGCCGGGCGTTCGCGGACAACAGAAGGCCGTGGCCCAGGAACTGGGGATCAGTACCCAGGCCGTGAGCAAGGCACTCGCCCGCGCCCAGTGGGTGGAGGAGCATGCTGCCAGGCCCGCAGCAGCCCGCTTGCTGCAGTTGATCCTCGAGGTTTACTGAACTCGTCCTCGACACGTCTAGTCCTCCCGGCCTACGTTGGGTCCATGACCCCCAAGCCAAACGTGCCGCGGATTCTTCGAGCGCTCAGACAGGCCGCCACAGGCCACCGTCTCCTGTTTGCTGCCAAGACGGCCTTCGCGGCCGGGCTGGCTTGGTACCTCGCGCCACTGATGCCTGGGACTGCCGCCTCCTACCCGTATTACGCGCCCTTGGGTGTCTTGGTCAGCATGCACCCCACTGTTGCCGCTTCAGCCAAACACGGGCTGCAGAGCCTCCTGGGACTCTGTTTGGGCATTGCCATGGCCTTCGCCGTGACCACATTTACGGCCCCGAACGCACTGGCGGTGGCCGTCGTCGTCGGCCTGGGCGTGGTCATCGGTGGCCTGCCACGGCTTGGAAGCGCCTCCGAATGGGTTCCCATGGCGGCGTTGTTTGTCCTGGTCCTGGGTTATTCGAATGCGCAGGGTTTCTCCTTCGCGTATGTCTTGCAAATGGCCATGGGAGTTGCAGTCGGATTCGCCGTGAACTGGTTGGTCTTCCCTCCCTTGCATCTTGAAGGCATCGATCCGGCCATCGACGGGCACCAACGGGCACTGTCCAAGCAACTGGCGGACATGGCCACTGCCATGACGGAATCCTGGCCACCGAACCATGAGGCTTGGGCGAGTCGCAGCGGCGACCTCGCGCGGACCGCAGCCGCTGTGCGGACAGTGGTTGACGAGGCGAAGTTGAGTGCCAAAGCGAACCCGCGGTCCCGCCGTCGGGCAAAGCGGCTGGCTGGCGATCTGGATGCTTTGCGCACCGTGGAACGGCTGACCTTCCAAATCCAGGACATCACGGACGTCCTGGCAAGCGTGATCTGGGAAGAAGACGCTGGAACTGTCATTCCGGAGGGGGTCCCAAGGAATTTGTCCGAGGCCTTGGAGAACGTTGCGGTGGTGATCGGCCAATGGAGGAATGGGGATCCAGAAGACGTCAAGAGCAGCTTGGCTGAAGCGAGGGACAGCGTGGAAGCCCTTGGTGATGTCGTCACGGAGGCCGCTGCCGACCAGGCGTCCGTGACCGCCACGGCCTCGGTGGCCATGAGCCTCCGGCGCATCATCACCTCGGTCTCCGACTCCCCCTGAACTGGAGTTTCAGGGCAGCGGTTACCGGAGTCCGGCCGCGTACGGCGGTTACAGCAGGCCGCGCAAGATGAGGGCGGCGCCGTCGTCGTAGACCGACGCCGTGACTTCGTCCGCGACGGCGATGACTTCTTCGGGTGCCTGGCCCATGGCAACTCCGCGGCCGGCCCAGCTGAGCATCTCAATGTCATTGCGGCCGTCTCCCACCGCCACCGTGTGGCGTGGGTGGGTGCCGAGCCGCTGGCGCAGCTGCTCAAGGGCGCTGGCCTTGGTAACTCCGGCGGCGGCGATATCCAGCCAGGCTGTCCAACCCACCGAGTAGGTGACCCCGGACAAGCCGATCTTGCGGATGGCGGTGGAAAATTCCTCGGCCGTGTTCTCGCTGCTGAAAACCACGACGCGCACCGCGGTGGCATCCAGCATGGTTTGGAAATCGACGCCGATCGCCTCGACGCCGAAGCTCGCGTCCTGGAATCGCTCGGTGGAGAGGAAGTTCCCGTCCTCATCCTCGAGCGCGTACTTTGCGGACGGAAGCTGCTCGCGGAGAGCCATCAGCGCCGGGGCGGGATCGAAAGTGGCCTTGTGGATGATCTCGTAGCCGGCATCCAACTGGGGATCGAGCCTCAAAGTGACGCCACCGTTGCAGCACACCGCGTAGCCCCGTTCAAGGCCGATCTGCTCAATGATGGGCAAGGTGGCGTTCAACGAACGGCCGGTGGCGATCAGGACGTCGTGGCCGCCGGAGACGACGGCCCTCGCAGCGTCGCGGACTCCCTGCGACATGTGGCCATCGTGGTCCACGAGGGTCCCGTCAACATCCAGTGCGACCATGAGTTTGTGATTGAAATTCCGCTGGTCATCGATGCCAGCGACTGAGGTACCAGTCAAAATAGTCATGCCTACAGTGAAGCAGACCCCCACCGACGCCAGCTAGGACGCAGGCCACAGCAAGGGATTAACAGGGGGTGAATACTCCCACGTTGTCCACAGTGTGAGTGTTTACTTGGGCCGGGGATTGCCCTCGAAACACACCCTTGTTCGATGTTCCCACCGGACAACGGCGTGATTCGCGAACTAGAACGGGTTTCTTCGGGATGCACCTAGGGATGGGGTCAATCCCGCACCGAGCAGCTTCTGACGCAGCCTCTCGGGATTGTCGACGTGGGCCCAACC